>CADCWF010000076.1 GCA_902806345.1 uncultured Thermomicrobiales bacterium | reverse complement strand
GAGGGGGCCGCTGGCCCGCTCCCCTGGCGCGGCTACGACGCCGCCGGAGTCGCCGCGTTGGCCGGCTTGTCCGGCGAGCTGTCGTAGATCGCCTGCTGCTCGACCGCCGCGTCGTTCAAAGCGTCCTGCGGCGCCTTCCGGCCGACGTAGCCGAGGTTCAACTGCGTCTGCAGCGAGGAGAGCAACTGGGCGTACTCCGGGATGTTCCAGAAGTCGCGGACGATCGGGATCTGCTGGACGAACGCCTGCTGCCATGGGTACTTGCCGGCGTCCTTGAGGTCCTTGCGCGGCGACTGGAACCCCGCGCCGATCTCGTCCATGATCGCCTGCTGCTGCTCCTTCGCGGCCAACCACTGCAGGTACTGCCAGGCGGACTCCTTATTTTGGGAGAGCGCGTTGATGCCGGAGCCTTGGCTACCGTACATCGCGGCCTGGCTCCGCGGCCCCTTCGGCGACGGCGCAAAGGCGATCTTGCCGACGACGAGCGAGCCGGCCGGGTCCTCAGCGACACCGCCAAAGAGCGGCACCCAGGAAAGGGCCATGGCCGTCTTGCCCTGGAGGATCGCCGCCAGCCGCTCGTTGATCGTCCAGTTGCCGCTGGCCGGGTCGACGCTCTTGTCGTCCGCCACCATCGCCCGCATCAGCTCAAGGGCGGCGACCGCCTCCGGGCTGTTGACGTACCCCTCGGCGGTGTAGGTGGTCGGGTCCCACAGCTCGCCGCCGTTGCCCCACATGATCGGCAGCCAGTCGGAGGTGATCCAGTCGCCGGTGCGGGCGCCCTGGAAGGCCATCCCGTAGGTCCCGCCCGTGGTCAAGGTCCGGGCCATCTCGCGCAGCTCGTCCCACGTCTCGGGCGGCGCCTGGATCAGGTCGGTTCGATACCAGAGCGCCTGGCAGTTGATCGACCAGGGCATGCCGTAGACGGGGGTGTCGGCGAACGCTCCGTAGTTGCCGGCGGCCAGGTCCGCGTCGTTGGTCGGGTACTTGGAGAGGCGGTAGGTCATCTCCGGGAAGAAGTCGTCGAACTTGACCGTTGCGTCGGCGCTGCCGAGGAAGTCGGGCCCGGACAGATCCTCCAGCGCGCCGAGGGCGACCAAGCCGCCGATCCACTGGCTGTCGTAGTCGTAGATGTCGTACTGAGTGGACTTTCCGGCGACGAGCTGCTTGATCTGCTGCTCCAGGAACTCGTACTGCGAGGCCTCGACGTTGACCCGGATCCCGCTCTCCTGGGCGAACAGCTCGGTCAGCTTCTGCTCCGTCGGCACCTGCGGCCAGGCCGGTGCCAACACGTTGACCGTCGCGTTCTGGGCAACGGTGTGCCCGGGCCGGATCACCGACGGGATGCCGGCGACGGCCGTCGCCGTCGCGGCCGTCTGGACGAGCTTGCGCCGGCTAAACTGCATGGAGCGGATCTTCTCCCAATCGAACCCGTTGCCGTTGCTCGACATCGACCGTTCCTCCTCGGCGAGGTTATCGACCCACTGGACCGTCCCGGCGGGCTTGTGGTGGAACCACCGCCGCGCTCGTCGACGCGGCGCAAGGGAACCCAGTGTGCGACGTCGGGGAGGTCGGGATTCCCGCGCCCCCCCGGGGCTGAAGGCCCGGGCTGAGGCGACGAAGTCCCTCCGGGACTGATCGGGAGCGGCGGCACCGTCCTCAGCCTCGGAGAGGCTTGGTCTCGTTAGCCCGGGCCTTCAGCCCCGGGCCGCGCCCCAACCGTGCCCTACCCCCCCCTTCACACGATATACGGCGCGAGCACGTCGCGGGCGAGGTAGAACCCCCGCTTGACCAACTCCTCGGTCCCCTCGAACGCGGCGTCCTCGTGCTCGACGCTGACGACGAAGTCGTAGCCGGCAGCGTAGAGCGCCGCTAGGAACCGGTCCCACCGCACCTCCCCTAGCCCCGGCAGCCGCGGGATCTCCCAGCGGAACCCACAGCCGAGCACTCCGTCCTGGTAGAGCATCTCGCGGTCGATCTCGAGGTCCTTGGCGTGGACGTGGAAGATGCGATCCTTGAACTCGGCAATCGGCCGCACCTCATCAATGAACTGCCAGATTAGGTGCGACGGGTCGTAGTTGAGTCCGAAGTTGTCGTCCGGGACGATCTCGAACATCCGGCGCCAGATGGTGGGCGAGTAGGCGACGTTGGATCCACCGGGCCAGGTGTCGGGCCAGAGCATCGGGCAGTTCTCGATCGCGATCTTGATCCCCCGCTCGCCGGCGTACTTGACGATCGACGGCCAGACCCGGGCGAACTCCTCGAGGTTGGCCTCGGCCCCCTTGGTCTGGTCGGCGCCGACAAAAGTGCCAACGATCCCCACTTCCAGCAGCGCTGCGGCATTGATCACCTTCTTCAGATGGCCGATCACCTCCTCGCGGTGGGCCTGGTCCGGGTTGAGCGGGTTGGGATAGTACCCGAGCGACGAGATGTCGAGGCCGAACCGGCCCAGCATCGCCCGGATCTGCTTCGCCTGCCCGGCGTCCAAGTTGGCCACGTCGACGTGGCTGACGCCGCCGTAGCGGCGGTCCTTTTTGCCGACCGGCCAGCAGGCGACCTCGAGCATCCCGAAGCCGCTCTCGGCGGCCCAGGCTGCCAACTCGGGCAACTCCATCTTCGGCAGCGCGGCGGTCATCAGCCCCAGCTTCATTGACGCTCCTCCCCCGTGACGCTCTCGGGCAGGTCGACCCATGCCCCGCGCTGGGCGCTCTCGGCGATCGCCTCGCCCAGCCGGAGGGCGTGGACGCCATCCGCGAACGTCGGGTAGCCCGGCTCAGACGGCGGCCGGCCGGCGGCGACGGCGGCGTAGACGCTCGTGTAGAGCGACTTGAAGGTGTCGGGGAACCCCTCGGCGTGGCCCCCGGGGTACGCGGTCGCGGCCCGGGCCTCGGGCGCCAGCAGGGCTGGATCGCGCAGCAAGACTTCGCTCGGCTTGTCGCGCCGGCCGATCCAGAGTTCCTCCGGCCGCTCCGAATCCCAGGCGAGCGCCGCCTCCGCCCCGTCGATCTCGAACGAGAGCCGGTTCTTCCGCCCGGCGCTCACCTGGGACACGGTCAGCACCCCTCGGGCGCCGTCACGGAAGTGGAGCAAGATGCTGGCATAGTCCTCGGTCCGGATCGCCCGCTCCTCGACCTCATCCGGCCGCAACTCCTTGCCGGAGAAGGTCTCCAGCGGCCGGGTCGGCTTCCGGCGGACGGGCAGGAAGGTGGCGAAGTCGGCAAGCACCCGGACGAGGGGCTGACCGGCGATGAAGCCGAGCAGGTCGAGCCAGTGGGAGCCGATATCGGTGACGGCCCGCATCTCCCCGCCCAGCTCCGGTTCCAACCGCCAATTCCAGTCGGTCTCCTTCAGCAGCCAGTCCTGCAAGTAGCCGCCGTGGATCTGGTAGAGTCGGCCGAGCTCGCCGCGACGGACCATCGCCCGGGCCTGTTGGCAGAGGGGGTAGAAGCGGATGTTGAAGTTGACGGCGTGGATGACTCCCGCCACTTCCGCCAGCGCCAGCAGCTCCTCTCCTTCGGCGGCCGTCATCGCCAGCGGCTTCTCGCAGACGACGTGCTTGCCCGCCGCCAAAATCTGCCGGACCATCGGCGCGTGGAGGTGGTTCGGCGTCGTGACGTGGACGCTCGTCAGCCCGGGCGCCGCAAGCAGCTCGGCGAGCGAGCCGAACGCCGGCACGCCGAGTTCGTCCGCCTTGCGCCGGGTCGTCTCCCACCCCGAGCCCACCAGGCCGACGACCTCCGCCCCGATCCGCCGCAAGGCCTCGACGTGGACGGGACCAATGAAACCCGTCCCGACGACGCCGACCCGCGGCCGCTTCGCCATCACCGTCCCCATCCTCCGGCCGCGGCCGCAGCGATTCCGGCGCCGACCAACTTGATGGCGGGTCCCTTGTCGACGTGGTGGAGGACGTAGCGGCAGGCGTCGGGTCGGACGTACTCCTCGGTCCACTCGATCGGTACGTCGTCATGGATGACGGCCAACCGGCGCATCAGGCTGAGGGGCGTTCCCGGATCGACCCCGAGCGCCGCCGCGACCTCGTCTGGAGCCGCGACAGCGGTGATCATATCGGTCGAACGGAGTGGCGGCAAGCTGTGGTCGGCCAGGAAGGCGTAGAGCGACCCGTCAACATCGGCTCCGGCGAGCGCCGGGCGGCGGCGGAACGGCAGACGGACCGCGTCGAGCATCACCGGCTGCCCGTCGACGAGTTGTTGCCGCAGCAGGTGGACGACCGCCTCGCCCGGTTCCAGCCCGGGCATCGTCGCCTCCTCATCGGTTGCTGGCCGGATCGATTGCGAGCGGAGCGGGTTGCTCGGTGTCCGGCCCTGGGCGCGCCCCCGCTCGGTGAAGGAGTAGACACCCTGGATATCCTGGGCCACCCCGGTCGCGACGACGAAGGTCCCGCGGCCGCGGCGGAGCAGTCCCTCGCGGGCCAATGCCGCGATCGCCCCACGGACCGTGGTCTGGCTCAGCCCGGTCGAGCGGACCAGATCCCGCTCTGACGGGATCCCGCCGTCGATGGCCCGCTCCCCGGCGACGATCCGCTGCCGCAACCCATTGGCCAGCCGCCGGTAGCGCGGCACGGTTCGCCCCGGTTCGTCGGTGTCCGTCGCCACGAGACTATCGTCCAAGACGGCGTACCCCGCCCGTCTGTCCAGTCGACTGGTTATGACCATCGTCAGGTCCGGCAGTATACTGCCCACCAGAATGGTGTCAATCGGACGGGAGGGGCGGCGATGCGGGCGGTCGTCAAGGCAGCGCCGGGGGTCGGCCACGTCGAGCTGCGGGAGGTGCAGGAGCCGACGCCGGGGCCGGGCCAGGTGCTGATCGCCGTAAAGGCGGCCGGCATCTGCGGCACCGACCTCCACATCTGGCACGACGAGTTCCCGACCACACCGCCGGTGGTCATGGGCCACGAGGTGGCGGGCGAGGTCGTCGCCGTCGGCGCGGATGTCGCGAAGGTCCGCCCTGGCGACGTCGTCACGAGCGAAACCTATTTCCACCTCTGCGGGGCCTGCCGCTACTGCCGCTCCGGCCGGCCCAATCTCTGCCCGGAACGGCGCTCGATCGGCTCGGCCGTCGACGGCGGGTTCGCCGAGCTGGTGGTCGTGCCGGAGCGCAACGTCCGCCTCCTGCCGCCGGGCCTCGACCCGTTCGCCGGCGCTTTGACCGAGCCGCTCGCCTGCGTCGTCCACGGCGCGCTGGAGCTGCCCAAGCTCGCCCCCGGCGACGTGGCGATCGTCGCCGGGCCCGGGGCGATTGGATTGCTGACGCTCCAAGTTGCCAAGGCGGCCGGGGCTACGGTTGTCGTGCTCGGCACCGCCGCCGACACGCGCCGGCTCGACTTGGCCCGCGCCCTTGGCGCGGACGCGGCTCTCGACATCGGGCAGATGGAGGCCAGACCCTTCGTCGACGCGCTCACCGACGGCCTCGGCGCCGACATCGTCTACGAGTGCTCCGGGGCCGGTCCCAGCGCGCTGGGCCTGCTAGGGCTGGTCCGCCGCGGCGGCCAGTACGCCCAGATCGGCCTCTTCGGTAAGCCCGTCTCGTGGGACCTCGACCAGGTTTGCTACAAGGAGCTCTCCGTCACCGGATCCAACGCTTCCGTCCCCTCGGCCTGGGACACGGCGCTCCGCCTGCTCGGCTCCGGCCAGGTCCGCACCCGCGAGCTTGTCTCCGATGTCTACCCGCTGGACGGCTGGGAAGACGCCTTTGGGCGGTTCGAGCGCCGCGAGGGGGTCAAGCTGGTGCTGGCACCGACGGGGTAGGGTTGGGGCGGCGCGGGTGGCCCCCTCCCTCGCGCGCGGGGGAGGGGTTGGGGGGAGGGGGCCATCCGCACCACAGCGCACTCCTCCCTTCCCCCCCGGCTCTTCAGAGAAGGGCCGAAAGTGAGGGCTTGCGTGGGGATTTGCCGTCCATCCCTTATCCGCTCGTCCGCCTACACCCTATCCGATCATCGCCTTACCGCACCCCGATCTCCGACATGATCTTGGCCGTCCCGTTGTAGGCCTCGGTCGCCCACTCGACGATCGTGTCGGGGTCCGGCGAGTACTCCAACTCGATCGAGACGGTCCCCTCGTAGCCGGTGTCGACGATGGCCTGCAGGTACTCCTTGATCGGAGTCTGCCCCCGCCCGGCCGGCAGGTCGCCGTGGGTCTCGCCGTCGCAGTCGGAGAGGTGGATGTGGCCGATCAGCCCGGTCATCTCCTTGACGTCCTCAAACGAGGCGTCCGAGAGGTCGAGGTGGGAGATGTCGGCGTTGGCGCGGAAGTTCGGCCGGTCGACGGCGCGGACGAAGCGGACCAGCTCGTGGACGTCTTTGACCAGTGCCTGGGTGAACGGCTCGAGCTCCAGCACGATCTCGATATTCTTGCCCGCCGCGTAGTCGCTCAACTCCTGGCACCGCTCGACGGCCATGTTCCAGATCGCCTCGCAGGGGAAGACCTCGCAGTCCCAGTAGTACTCGCCGATCACCAGCAGCACGTTCTTGCCGTCGAAGTAGGCACACTGGTCGACGTAGGCCTTGGCCCGGTCGAGGGCGAAGCGCTGCGCCGAGGGGTTGAAGTCGACGAAACCGAAGTTGACGCAGACGCAGGAGCGGATCGGCAGCCCGACCTCCTTGCACGTCCGCTTGATCAACTCCCGCGTCGCGTCGTCGATGTCGAGCGGGTCCTCGAAGATGTCGTAGGTGTCGAAACCGATCTCCTTGGCCTTGCGAATCCCCTCTTCGAGGCCGACCTTGGTGCCGACCCACGTCGACGAGATCATGCCCAGTTCCAGCTTCGGCATCGTGCCCTCCCCTGCTCTTCGCGGCACCGCCGTGGCGCCCATGCCATTCGTGTTCCAGACGTTGCGCATCCGCGGTGGCCCGGCCTTCAGCCCCGGATCCCCACGACCATCAATCGCACCTCCCCGTATTTCTGACCCCCGACTCCCCTACGGCACCGCCTTCACCATCCCCTCGTCGACCTGTGCCGCGAGGCCGCTGACTTAGGAGGCGGCCGGCGATAGCAGGACGGCGGCGAACCGGCCAAGTTCCTCCGGTTCGCCGTAGCGGCTGAGCGGGATCGCCTTGCTGGCCTGGGCCATCTGCTCCCCGACCGTAATCTCCAGGCCCTCGGCCCCCGCGGCGTCCAGCGTGCGGAACCGATCCGTGTCGAAGGGACCGGGCGCGAGACTGTTGACCCAGATCGGAGCCAGTTGGTGGGCCAAGGTCTTGGCCAGCGCCGCCACCCCCGGCCGCAGCACGTTCGAGGTGTCAGGGTTGGGGATTGGCTGCCGGACGGAGGTGGAGGTGACGAACAGGACCGACCCGTCGCCGTCCATCTTTGGCACCAGCGCCCGCAACATCCGCAACGGGCCGCCGAGCCGCAGTTGGTAGGCGGAGAGCCACTGCTCGTCGGAGAGCGCCAGCGCCGTCCCGGCCGGCGGCCTCCCAGCGTTGAGGACCAGCCCGTCCAGCCGCCCCCCCGGAAGTGGTGGTCGACCGCGGCCGCAACCGTTTCGGCCGCGCCCGGTGCGGCGATATCGATCGAGAGAAAACGCGCCATCGTGCCCAACTTGCCGCCGCGCCGCTCGAGCGGGCAGGCATTCCGCGAGAGGAGCACCACCTAGGCCCCCTCGGCCACCAGCACGCCCGCGATGACCTGCCCCAACCCCTTGCTGCCGACGACGACGAATGCCTTGTCTGTCAACCCGAGATCCACGCGCTGCTTCCCGACGTCCGCTACCGCCTGCTGCTCCGCTCCCCCGAACTCGTGGGAGGGGCTGGGGGAGGGGGCGCACCAGTGGCAGCATGGAACCCGCCCTCCGCCAACGAACCCTCATCCCTACTCCGGACCCTACCCCGAGGCGTTCCATCAGTGCATCATCCAGCCGCCGTCGATCTCGATCATCTGGCCGGTGATGAAGGAGGAGGCGTCGCTGGCCAGGAAGGTCATCAGGTTGCCGATGTCCTCAGCCGTCCCCCGCCGCTTCAACGCCTGAGACTCCAGCACCCGCCGGATGTGGCCTTCCAGGTCGTGGTGGATCTTCTCGGCGTCGGTCGGGAAGGCGCCCGGCGCCACGGTGTTGACCGTGATCTTGTCGACCCCGACCTCCCGCGCCATCGCCCGGGTCAGGCCGACGATGCCGGCCTTGGAGGCGACGTAGTCGAGCAGGTCGGGGAAACCGCCGAAAAAGGTGATCGACGCCACGTTGATGATCCGGCCGTTGCCCCGCTCCTTCATTGAGGGGTAGGCGGCACGGGCGCAGAGGAAGTAGCCCTTCAGGTTCGTGCCGTGGACTTCGTCCCACTCTTCCTCGGTGATCTCCGTCCACGGCCGGAGGTGGTAGACGGCGGCATTGTTGACCAGGACGTCGACGCCTCCGAACGCCTTGACGGTCTTCGCCACCATCGCCTCGACCGATGCCTTGTTCGCGATGTCGACCTCGACCGTGACGGCCTTGCCGCCCTCCTCGTTGATCGCGGCGACGACGGGCTCCAGCGTCGCGGGCGTCCGGCCGGCGACGACGACGGCCGCCCCGGCGGCCGCCAACGTCCGGCAGATGCCGACGCCCAGCCCGCCGCCGCCGCCGGTGACGATGGCGACTCGCCCGTCGAGCGAAAACTGGTCCAGGCTCACGCCCTCACCTCCAGGCCAAGATCTGCGGTGGCTTCGGCCGGCGCCACCGCCCGCCCTTCAGCGGCCGAGCGGTAGGCCGCCTCGATCAACGCCATCGTCTTCAGGTTGTCGCGGCCGGAGATCTCCGGCTCACTCCCCGTCTCCAACGCCTTCATCAACTGGCCCATGGTGCCGATGAACGCCTGGGGGAACCACTGCTCTGGCCAACGCGGCTGAAACCAGTAGTCGGGCCGCCGCTTGGTCAGGAAGTCGAGCGTGCTCGGGCTGCCGGCCGGGTAGTCGGGCCAACCGATCGTCCCCTTGGCGACCCCCTCGGTCCCCTCCACCCGCCACTCGATGCCGTGGTCGGCCCAGGTGAAGCAATTGTCGATCCCGACCGCCCGCAGCCCGTCGGCGTACTCCAGGATGTAGAAGGCCATCCCGTCCGAGTGCGGGAACGCCGTTCGGGGGTCGGTGCGGACGCTGACCAGGATCCGCTCGGGGTCGCCGAAGAGGAAGCGGTAGGCGTCGAGGTGGTGGATGCTCAAGTTGAGAATCGCGACCCGGTCGTAGCCTTCGATGAACCCCTGCCAGTGGGGCCGGGCGTGCATAGTGATCTGGGCCACCACCGGCTCGCCCAGGTAGCCCCGGGTCAGCAGCGTCTTCAGCGCCCGCATCGACTGGTCGTAGCGCATGTTCTGGTTGACCGCGAGGACGATGCCGGCCTCCGTGCAGAGGCGGACCATCTCGGCCGCGTCGGCCAGGTTCGTCGCCAGCGGCTTCTGGGCCAGGATCCCCTTGATGTGGCCGGCGTGGTTGACCGCCTCGCGGACGATCTCGAATTGTTTGTCCGGCGGGTAGGCGATGTCGACGATCTCCACCGCGGGGTCGGCCAGCAGCGCCCGCCAATCGTCGTGGACGCGGCCGATGCCGCGCAGCTCGGCGGCGGCGCGGGCGTGCTCCGGCGTCCGCGAGGCGATCGCGACGACATCGAACCCGGCCTCCCCGTAGGCCGCCAGGTGGACATCGCGCATGATGAAGCCGGCGCCGATCGCGCCGATCCGGTAGTCGGTCTTGGTCCCCAGGTTCGGGCCGTAGTCGAGATCGAGGTTCAAGTCGAGCGTGTTCGCGTCATCTGCCATCCCCCACTCCTGTCGATATGCGCCGCCGGTCCACAGTAGGGGCGGGTCACGTGCCCGCCCGCGGCGCGCAATGCCGCATTCGTTCTGGACGACGGATGTGGCCCTTCGGGCCACGGGCGGGTACGGGGCCCGCCCCTACGGCGTCCGCCCTCGTCCCCCTCACGCCGCCGCGCCGGCCGCCGTCACCAGCCCCATCACCGTCTCTTCGTCGGCGCCGCCCGGCAGCTCCGCCACGACCCGGCCGCCGACCATCGCCAGCAGCCGGTCGCTCATCGCCAGCGCCTCCGGCAGCTCCGACGAGACGAGCAGCACGCCGCACCCCTGCTCGGTCAGCTTGCCGAGGATCGCGTGGACCTCCGCCTTGGCCCCCACGTCGATGCCGCGCGTCGGGTCGTCGAGGAGGATCACCAGTGGCTCGGTCGAGAGCGACCGGGCGATGACCACCTTCTGCTGGTTGCCGCCGGAGAGGCTGGAGACCGGGGCGGCGGCCGACGGCGCCCGGATCTGGAAGCGCCCGACCATGCCGCGGACGATCTCGTCCAGCGCCCGCGTCGGCACCCAGCCGAGCGCGGTCGCCAGCTTCCGCAGCAGCAGGAGGGTGGCGTTCTCGCGCACCGACATCGGCGCGAAGAGGCCCTCCCCCTGGCGGTCGGCGGGGACGTAGGCGATCTGATGGGCGATGGCGGCGGCGGCCGAGGCGGGCCGGATCGGCTCCCCCGCGAGGCGGATCTCGCCGGTCGGGTGCGGCGGCAACCCGGCGAGCGCCCGCAGCACCTCGCTCGTGCCCGACCCCTGGAGGCCGACCAGCCCAAGAGTCTCGCCGCGGCGGAGGTCGAACGAGACATCGGCGAAGCGCCCGGGCGCCGAGAACCCTCGGACGCTGAGCAGCGTCTCGCCGACCGCCGCCGCCGGCGCCGACTTGGGGAACAGCAACGCCACGTCCCGGCCGACCATCATCTTGACAACGGCCGCGGGCGTCGCCTCGGCCCGAGGCACGGTCCCAACGTACCGGCCGTCGCGCAGGGCCGAGATGCGGTCGGCGACGCCGAACACCTCGTCCAGCCGGTGGGAGACGTAGACGATCGTCACGCCGTGCGCCTTCAAGCCCTGGACGATCTCGAACAGCCGCTCGGCCTCCTGCCGGTTCAGGGCGGAGGTCGGCTCGTCCAGGATCAGCAGCTTGGCGTCCTCCGACAGCGCGTGGGCGATCGCCACCGTCTGCCGCTGGGCGACCGACAGGTCGCCGGCGAACGCCGTCGGCCGGAGGTCGACCCCGAGCCGGGCGAAGAGCGCTTCGGCCTGGCGGTTGAGCTCCCGCCAGTCTACCCACGGCCCGCGGCGGGGCAGAGCGCGCCCGAGGAACACGTTCTGCGCCGCCGTCAGGTCGGGGCAGACGGGGATCTCCTGGTGGACGATGCTGATCCCGGCGGCCCGCGCCTGGAGCGGGGTGGCGAAGGACACCGGCCGCCCGTCGAAGCGGAGCGTGCCCTCGTCCGGCGGGAACACCCCGCCGCAGATGCGGATCAGCGTCGACTTGCCGGAGCCGTTCTCGCCGACCAGGGCGTGCACCTCGCCGCGCTCGACGGCGAAGGAGACATCGCGCAGGGCACGCACCCCGCCATACCGCTTGCTGATGCCCGCGAACTCGATGATCGGCGCCGCCATCAGTTCCTCGCCCGACGGCCCTCGCCCCCGCCCCGCTCCCGCCGCGCCAGGAGAGGGGAGAGCGGCCCGGCCGCGCGATGGTGCCCGTGCATGCGATGCGGGGAGGAGTGCCCCGCACACCCGGTCGTCCTGCGCGGCGTGTCCAACATCAGTCGTCGAGAAGGGACCGGCGGCTCCGCCGCCGAGCCCGGGGATCATTCCCCGGGCTGAGGCAACGAAGGACCCTGAAGGGCACTGAAAACCGGTGCCGAACCCGGATCGATCGGGCTGGACAAGCCCTAGTCAGCTCATAGAGCCCTGCGCCGAGCGCCGATTGCAATGCTGAGGCGCCCGGACTCAAGGTCCTTCGCGGCTTCATCCCGGTGCTTTAGCGCCGGGCTCGGCGGCGCCGCCGCCGGTCGACACCGAGCCCGGCGCCTTCACCCCCCCTATCGGAACTCGGGGTTGTACTCCTCCACGTTCTCCGGGGTCACCACGTCGGTGCCAGTGTCGATGTCGATCGGCCGGATGCCGTACTCGATCTCCTGGTACATCATCATCACGGGGTAGAAGCCCTGGAGGTACGGGTTCTGGCCGAGGCCGAACGCCACGTAGCCCTCGCGCAGGCCGTCGACCTGGGCCGGGGCGAGGTCCGAGCCGCCCGCCAGGAGCGTGCCTTCGAGGCCGTTATTCTTGATGAACTGGGCGATGATGTTGGAGTAGTAGTCGGAGCCGGTGATCATCCTGACGTCCGGGTTCGCCGAGTAGAACGCCTCGATCGCGGCGAAAATCTCGGCCTCGTCGGCGCCCGTGATGATCGTGTCGAGCACCTCGTACTTGCCCTCGCCCTCGGCCTCCAGCGTCTCCTTCATCGAGCGGATCCGCTCTTCCAGCGCGAAGTGGCCGGCGCAGCAGTTGGTGACCCCGATCTGGCCGCCGTCGGGCAGCGCCCGCATGATCTCTTCCGCCCAGACCACGCCGTAGTTGGTGAAGTTCTGGCCGACGAAGGGGGCCGGCACCGCCTCGTCGGCGGCCGGGTCGTCGGTGTTGAAGGTAACGACCTTGATGCCCGCATCCTGCGCCGCCTGGATGACGCCGTCGTAGGCGCCCGGCTCCGGCCGCGAGGTGGCGATCCCGTCGACGCCGCGGGCCACCGTGGCCTCCAACAAGGCGACCTGCTCGGCCACGTCGTAGGTCTGCGGACCGATGAACTCGCAGGTGGCCTCGATCAACGCGCAGGCGTCTTCCATGCCGCGGCGGACCGGGGCGAAGATCCCGGCGCCCAGGTCGTGCGTCACGAAGACGAAGGTCAAGGCCTCGTCGTCCTGCGCCGCCACCGGCGTCCCGCGCTGGGCGAACGCGCCCAGCGCCAGCGTGACCACCAGCAGGAGCAGCGTCGACAACCTCGTCGCGAGCCTCATGCGTTGACTCCTCTCGGCTTCGTCGTTCCCGGCGCCCCATTCCAAGCGGATTGGGGGTAGGGGATAGCGGATAGGCGGACGATACCGCTCAGCCGTCCTGCCGTGCTCCTATTCCCTATCCTTTCGCTCTCCTATTCGCTACCCATCACCTCCTTCGCCCGATGTTGTGGTGGATCAGCACGGCGAGGATGATGATGCCGCCCAGGAACGCTTCCTGGAGCCGCCCCTCGCCGCCGATCTGAACCAGCCCGTTGCGGACTACCGTCAGGAGCGCCGCCCCGAGGAAGGTGCCGACGATGGTGCCCTGGCCGCCGAAGAGGCTGGTGCCGCCGATGACCACCGCCGCAATCACCTCCAACTCCCGCCCCGCGCCAGCCGTCGGCGCGATCGAGGTCAGGTGAGCGAAGGTGAGGGCCCCAGCGAAGGCGGCCAGCACCGAGGAGAGGACGAAGCAGGCGAGCTTGACCCGGGCGACCGGGATCCCGGCGAGCCGGGCCGCCGCCTCGTTGCTCCCGGTCGCCCGCACCTGGTAGCCGAAGGTGGTGCGGCGGAAGACGAGCGTGCCGCCGACGACGATCAGCAGCATCCAGAAGATCTGGACCGGGATCCCGAACAGCTCGCCGGCCAGCACATCGTAGAAGGACCCGTGCTCGATGCGGGCGATCGGGTAGGCGGACATCACCAGGGCGGCGCCGCGGACGATGTAGAGCATGCCGAGGGTGACGATGAACGAGGGGATGTGGCCGCGGGTGGTGATCAGGCCGTTGACCAGCCCGAGCAGCGCCGCCACTCCCAGCGAGACCATCAGCCCGAGCCACAGGTCGAGCCCGGTGTTGAGCGCCAGGGCCGCCATCAGCAGGGTGCAGAAGCCGTAGACCGAGCCGACCGAGAGGTCGAGTTCGCGGGCCGTGATCAGGAACGTGGCGCCGACCGCCATGACGGCGATCTCGGCCATCTGGCGCCCCATCGCCAGCAGGTTGCCGGTGCTGAAAAAGGTCGGCCGGGCGATCCCGATCGCGGTGCAGATCACCAGCAGGAAGACGAGGATGACGAACTCGCGCTGGCCGAGTAGGGCGCCGCCGGCGGTGCGGGCTCGCTCCCCCCAGCCGGGGCCGGGGCCAGCTCCGGCCGCCTCGGCGGTGGTCGGCTCGGAGACACTCATCGCTCCCCCCCGCGCGCCCGCCAGGCCGGCGGCGAGGCCCCGGCGATATCCTCGGCCTCGCCGGCCGCGACCAGCTCCTGGAGGTGGGCGCGGATCATGCCGCAGAGCTCGTTCGGCATTGAGGTGAACGGCCCCAGCTCCGGGTTCAACCGGGCCAGCAGGCCGCCGAGCGTCACCGCCTCGCCGCCGGCGAGGGCGTTCCCCGTCGCCTCCCGCAGGCGACCGACGAAGGAAAGGGTTTCGGCCAGGAACTCGTCCACCGCGGCGCCTTCGATGACGGCGTAGTGGGCGGTCAGCAACCGCGCCGGGGCCAGCGCCCGGAGCGCGCGGGCGGACGCTTCGTAGCCGGCGAGGTCGAAGACCGGCGGCGGGTGGATGACGTTGCCCTCGAGGTCGAAGAGGCCCGAGGCGAGCACGGCGTCGGTGACGATCGCCGTCCGCGAGGCTGGCTCCCAGAGGCCGAGGTGGCCGGCGGTGTGGCCGGGCAGGTGGAGCGCCTCGACCGCCAGCGCCGGCCCGAGGCGGAACCGCTCGCCGCCGACGAGGTGGAGGTCGACCGGCACGTCCTCGGCCATCGCCGCCTGCTGCCAGGCCTTGGTGGCGGCGTCGTAGTCGGCCTCCGGGCCGTGGTCGGCGTACCAGCCGTAGCGCTCGCGGATGATCCGCGCGCGGTCGCCGATCCAGGCGGCGTCGGCGGCGTGGGAACAGATCACCGCCCTCGGCGCCGCGTGGCGGACGGCAGCGTTGCCCCCAAAGTGGTCGGCGTCGGCGTGGGTGATTAGGACGTAGTCGAGTTCGATCGGGTCGAGCCCGAGGTCCCGCATCGCCGGCAAAATCACCTCGTCGGGCGTTTCCGCGACGCCGGTGTCGACCAGGAGTGCCCGCTCCCCCCACAGCAGGTACTGGGCGAAGGGACGCGGCCCGAGGATGCTCTCGATGCGGTAGATGCCCGGCGCGACCTCCGTGGTCGTGTAGTCCATCCGTACCTCCACGTACGGGTCCCGGCTCTCATCATCGACGGAGCGTTGGGGAGGCCGTTTCTCGGCCGTGTGCTCGCTGGCGTGCGGGCAAAGCACCGGAGACGGACGTTTTCGGCCCACCATGACCGCGAGCGCCCACCCTCGCTCCGTGGCGCAAGAACGACGAGGCGGGACGGTACCGGCTTAGGGGAACGAATGCAACACCCCTGCCCCACGAGCGCTCCCGAGAAACCCGGACCACGAGTCCGTTCGGCTTGACGGCCGGATGTCTCGCCCGACAATTCCGCCATGCGGACGAGGCGGTCCGGCACCGAGGCACGGGGGAGGGTCGAGCCGTGGCGAGCGGGGACAAGGTCCGGGTCGGGATCGTCGGCGCCGGGTTTATCGGCCACCTCCACGCCGAGGCGCTGGCACGGGTGCCGAACGCCGAGGTCGTCGCCATCGCCTCGCCCAGCCCGGAGAAGGGCAAGGCCCTCGCCGCCTCCTTCGGCATTCCCCGCCACTTCACCGACTACCGGGAGATGCTGGCGCTCGACGGGCTCGACATGGTCACCGTCGGCGTCCCGAACGACCTCCACGCCTCGGTCTGCATCGCCGCCGCCGAGGCCGGCAAGCACGTCGTCTGCGAGAAGCCGCTCTGCCTGACCCTGGCCGAGGCGGATCGGATCATCGCCGCCGGCCGAGACGCGGGCGTGAAGATGATGTACGCCGAGGAGCTGATCTTCGCCCCCAAGTACGTCCGCGCCAAGCAGCTCGTCGACGAAGGCGCGCTGGGCGAGGTCTTCGTCGTCAAGCAGAGCGAGGAGCACGACGGCCCCCACTCCCCCTGGTTCTGGGACGTCCGCCGGTCCGGCGGCGGCGTCCTCCTCGACATGGGCTGCCACTCGATCGCCTTCTGCCGCTGGGTGTTCGGCAACCGCCCGGTCGTCCGCGTCTCGGCGACGATGGGCACCTTCGTCCACGGCGGCAAGACCCGGGGCGAGGACCACGCGGTCTGCGTCCTCACCTTCGAGGGCGGCGGCATCGGTCTCTGCGAGAACTCCTGGGCCAAGGGCGGCGGCGTCGACGACAAGGCCGAGATCTACGGCTCGCGGGGCAACACCCGGGCCGACCTCCTGCGCGGCTCCTCGCTGACGACCTTCAGCGAGACCGGCTACGGCTACGCCGTCGAGAAGGCGGCGACGACGACCGGCTGGACCTTCACCATGTACGAGGAGAGCTGGAACTACGGCTTCCCCCAGGAGATGCAGCACTTCGTCGACTGCGTCCAGCAGGACGAGCCGCCGCTGGTCACCGCCGAGGACGGCCGGGCGGTGCTGGAGATCGTCTACGCCGCCTACCTCTCGGCCGGCAGCGGGCGGGCGGTCGACCTGCCGCTCGACCCGGTCCCGGATGTCGCGGTGCCGATCGACCTCTGGCTGGGGGCGGCGACCGGCGGCTGACGCCGCTCTCTGCCGGGCCGTGCCGGCGGCTCGTCCCTCGAGTGCACCCAGGGACTCGACCCCCGACCCGTCCGACCGCTGCGGCCGAGCGACGCAAGGTCGTCGCTCGGATCCACGCCCACCCTCGTCTTGGCCCGTGTCGTGCGACGGAACCGCCGACGCGCCCGATCGACGGGTTGGGATTGCCTCTGTGTCCTCCCTCCAACACGGCTCACTCGGGATCCGACCGAACCGTCCAGGGGTCGTGTTGGGCACTGCTCCCCCTCGTCCTCGCAAGGGAGAGGGGTTGGGGGTGAGGGCTAGGGCGGGAAACTGGAGCCGCCCGTTCGGCGTTTGCTTCGTCCCCGCCGACCCCCGACCGAGGATGCCACGACCCAGTCAGCAGACGCGGCGGTGACAACCACGACCGACCCCATTCGAGACGCCGGCCGGCTCGCGGCCCTCCGGCGCAGCGCGCTCCTCGAGACCGCCGGCGACCCGGCCTTCGACCGGCTGGCGCGGCTCGCGGCGCGCGCCCTCGGCGCCCCGGTCGGGCTCGTTTCCCTGGTCGCCGCCGACCGCCAGGTCTTTGCCGGGCAAGTCGGATTGCCGGAACCGGTCGCGTCGCGACGGGTGACCCCGCTCTCCCACTCGTTCTGCCGCCACGTCGTCGCCGCCGGCGAGGCGTTTGTTGTCGAGGATGCGCGGGACCACCCTCAGGTCGGCGACAACCTCGCCGTCCGCGACCTCGGCGTGGTGGCCTACGCCGGCGTCCCGGTCCGCTCCCCCGACGGCCACGTCCTCGGGTCCCTCTGCGCCATCGATGCCCAGCCGCGACCTTGGACGGCCGACGACCTTGCGGCGTTGGCGGACCTGGCGGCAGCGGTCGAGACGGAGATCGAGCTCCGGGCGACCGCCGCCGCCGCTCGTGACGAGCTGGCCGGCCGGCGGCGCGCGGAGGCAGCCCTGGTCGCCAGCGAGGAGCAGTTGCGGGCGGCGGTCGAGGCGGCCGACCTCGGGACGTGGGAGCTGGACCTGACCACGGGGGTGCTGACCGCTTCGGCCCGCTGCAGGGAGATCGTCGGCGCCGCGCCTGATGTCGCCCTGACCCGCGATGCGCTCGCGGCCCTGGTCCACCCCGACGACCGGCACCGAATGCAGGCTGCCCTCGACCGGGCTCTGGCCCGCCTCAGCCGCTACGAGGCCGAGTACCGGGTCATCCAGGAGAGCGGCGACGTGACCTGGGTCGCCGCCAGCGGGCGGGCTGCCTACGACGCTGCCGGCATTCCCATCCGGATGGCCGGGGTGATGGCCGACGTCACGGCCCGCAAGCGGGGCGCCGAGGTCCGCGACCAACTCGCCGCCATCGTCGAGTCGGCCGAGGACGCCATCGTCGGGCGCACCCTCGACGGCACCATCACCCACTGGAACCAGGGCGCCGAGCGCCTCTACGGCTACGCCCCGGCGGAGGCGATCGGTCGGCCGATCGCGATCCTGGTGCCCGAGGAGCGGCGCGCGGAGGTGCCGGCGCTCGGGGAGCGGCTGGCGCGGGGCGAGCGGATCGAGCAGTTCGAGACGATGCGCCGGCGCAAGGACGGGTCCCAGGTCGACGTCGCGATCACCCTGTCGCCGATCCACGACGCGGCCGGTCGCGTCGTCGGGGCCTCGACCGTTGCCCGGGATATCACCGAGCGCCGGCAGGCGGCGGCGGAGCGCGAGGCGCTGCTGGCGCGGGAGCGGGTCGCCCGCGCCGGCGCCGAGGCCGCTGCCGCCGCGCTCACGCGGCTCCAGGCGCTGACCGACGCCGCCCTCGCCCTCGCCGACCTCGACGCGCTCCTGGCGGCGGTCGTCGGGCGTCTCGCCGAGTTCCTCACCGTCGACGCCGTCGCCGTCTTCCTCTGTGCCGCGTCGGGCGAGGGTCTGGAACTGCGGGCGGCTGTTTGCCCCGACGGAGCGGACGGCGAGGCGGTGGGGCTGCGCGTCGAGGTCGGCGAGGGGTTCGCCGGTCGGGTCGCGGCCGAGCGCCGGGTGATCGCCGTCGGCGACATCGACGCCGGGGGACCGGCAAGCCCCCACCTGCAGGCGATGGGGGTACGCTCCGTCCTCGGTGCCCCGCTCCTTGTCGCCGGTCGGCTCCTCGGCGTCGTCCAGGTCGGCAGCCGGCGGCGGCGGTCGTTCGATCCCGACGACATCCGCCTGCTGGAGCTGGCCGCGGACCGGCTGGCGCTGGCGGTCGACCGGTCGCGCCTGTTCGAGGCGGAGCGGCAGGCGCGGGAGGAGGCGGAAGCCGCCGTCTACGCCCGCGATCTGTTCCTGTCGAGCGCTTCCCACGACCTGAAGACGCCGCTCGCCGGCATCAAGGGCCAGGCCCAGCTCGCCCGGCGCCGTCTGGTCCGTGGCGGCGATGCGCCCGATCCCCGCCTGCTCGGCGGGCTGGGCGCGATCGAGGGCAACGCCGACCGGATGGCGGCGATGATCGACGAGTTGCTCGACGTCGCTCGGTTGCAGATCGGACAAGAGCTGGAGCTGCACCGGGAACCAGTCGATCTGGTCCGGCTCGCGCGCGAGGTGATCGGCGAGCGGCAGGCGCGGACCCCCCGGCATGCCCTGCGGATCGCGGCCACCCTGCCGCACCTGCGGATCGCCATCGACCGGACCCGGATCGAGCGAGTGCTCGCCAACCTCGTCGACAACGCGGTCAAGTACAGCCCCGACGGCGGGGAAGTGATCGTCGAGGTGCGACGCGAGGAGAACGCTCCCCGGATGGAGGCCGTGGTTGTGGTCCGGGACCGGGGCATCGGCATCCCCGCGGCGGACCTCCCCCACGTCTTCGATCCCTTCTTCCGGGGCCGCAACGTCCCCGGCCGCATCACCGGCAGCGGGATCGGGCTGGCCGGCTCGCGCCGGATCGTGGAGCGGCACGGGGGCACGCTGGCGGTGGCGAGCGAGGAGGGGCGCGGCAGCGTCTTCACCGTCCGCCTCCCGCTCGCTCCGGGGGACGAGCCCGTCGTGGCGGCGGACGGGTGGTGAGCGACGTGGCCAGGTGGGGGGAGTTCGGCAGGTGGAGGGCGATATGGCCGAGACAGGCGTGACCGGGCTGGAGATGGTAGCGACGGGCATCGCCGGCCTCGACGTCATCCTGGGCGGCGGGTTGCCGGCGGCGGGGGCGTACTTGATCGCCGGCATCCCCGGCACCGGCAAGACGACCCTGGGCAACCAGTTCGCCTTTTTCCATGCCGCCGGTGGAGGTAGCGCGGTCTTCGCCACCATTCTGGCCGAGAGCCACGGCCGGATGCTCGCCCACCTGCGCCAGTTCGCGTTCTTCGACCCGTCCCTCGTCGGCGAACGGGTCCACTACGCCAACCTCCTGGAAGCGCTGGACGAGGGCGGCCTCGACGGGTTGCTCGTCGAGACCCGGCGCGTCGTCCGCGAGCACCACGCCTCGCTGCTCGTCATCGACGGCACCACCGCCGCCGAGGATCTGGCTCCCTCGCCGCTCGACTACCGGCGGTTTACCCAGGCGCTCCAGGTCCAGGCGACGCTCCTCGGCTGCACGACCATCCTCCTGTCCCACCGGCGCCCCGAGGAGGTCGACGCCATCGCCACCCACGTCGACGGGGTGCTGGTGCTGGCCCGAGAGCGGCTCGACGGCCGGGCCCTGCGCTCGGCCGAGGTGACGAAGCTGCGCGGCGTCGCCCACCTCACCGGCAGTCACGACCTCGCCATCACGGGCGCCGGCGTCGCCATCTACCCGCGCCTAGAGGCAGTGGTAGGAAACGCCGAACCCCTGGCGCCCGAGCCCGACGACCGGCTCGGGTTCGACGTCCCCGGGCTCGACGCCATGCTCGCGGGCGGCCTCCCCGCCCGTTCCAGCACGGTCGTCCTGGGCCCCCCGGGTACCGGCAAGACGACGGTCGCGCTGCACTTCGCCGCGGCGGCCACGAGTCGGGGAGAGCCGGTCCTCTTCGCCGGCTTCCGCGAGACGGAGCAGGCCCTCAGCCGGGCCGCCGCCGGTCTCGGCCTTGGTCTCGATCGCCACATCGAGTCCGGACTGGCGCGGGTCCTCTGGCGGGCGCCGCTGGATCTCTCGCCCGATCAGTGGGCATGGTCGCTGCTCGATGCTGTCGCCGCACACCGGCCCCGCCGGGTCGTCGTCGACGCCCTCTCCGATGTCGTCCGCTTCATAACCCGCCCGGAGCGGATGTACGGGTTTGCCGTCGCGCTCACCAACGAGTTGCAGGCCCGAGGGACGACGCCGCTCTTCACGATCGAGCTGGACACCTTGGCCCCCGGCGACATCGGGGTGCCGCTCCCGGCCTCCTCCGCCGCCATGGACAACGGCGTGCTCTTGCGCGCGGTCGAGCGGCAGGCGCGGTTGCGGCGCTGGGTCTCCGTGTTGAAGGTCCGCCAAAGCGGGTTCGACCCGGCCATCCGGGAGTTCGTCATCGGTGACCGCGGCATGGTGGTGGGCGACATCGCCGACGAGGAGCATCCCGGGTCCCCCGCTGGACGGGCGAGGACGGGACGGTCGGGCACGTGAAGACCGTCCTGGTGGCCGACGACGAGCCGACGCTCCTGAGCCTGATCGCCGACCTCCTGGCGGACGAAGGCTATGCCGTCGTCACGGCGCGGGACGGCCGGGAGGCGCTGGATCTGGCGAGCGAAGAGCCCCCGGATCTGATCCTGCTGGACGTGATGATGCCGCGCCTGGACGGGCGGGAGGCGTTCCGGCTGATGCGCGATCGACCCGACCTGCAACAGGTGCCGGTCGCCATGATGAGCGCTGGCATCCGTGCCGATCAGGTGCCTTCGGGCGTCGCCCTGCTGTCCAAGCCGTTCGACCTCGACCGGCTGCTGTCGCTCGTCGCCCGCCTCACCGGCGGGTAGGCGGCCGAATCCGCTCCGTCCGGCGGTTCCTCGTGTCGCCGTGCTCCCCGTCCGACGGAAGCACCACCTCCACCGGGTCGGACCCTCGTCCCTCGTCCCGCGGCCTTGCTTGGACCGCCCCCCGGAAGCTACCCTCTCCCGCGGAAACCGCCCGAACGGCCCGCCGACCCCTGCCGCCGATCCGAGCCCGGAAGCGGCGGATCCCGCTCCGACTTCTGCGATCGCCGCGCGAACGACGCCGCGCCGGGAGATCCTCCTCGCCGTTCGGGATGACGGGGCCAGGTGGCCGGCTTGGCCGGCGACAGAAGATTTGGATACTGGACGATCGGCATGGGTCCGGACGACGAAGCCCGTGCCGAGATGCAAGGATCTGCCGATGGCTTCCCTGGTCGCGCCGCCCGCCTCACGAACGCCAAGCCCGACGACGGCTCCCGGTCCGCCGCCCGCCAAGGAGATGGTCTGGATCCCCGGCGGCGCCTTCCGGATGGGCGCCGACGACGGCTACCCGGAGGAGGCGCCGGCCCGGACGGTGGCGGTGGACGGCTTCTGGATCGACCGCTACCAGGTGACGAACGCCCGGTTCCGCCGCTTCGTCAAGGAGACCGGCTACGTCACCCTCGCCGAGCGCGCCCCGGACCCGGCGCGCTACCCCGACGCCCGGCCGGAGCTGCTGGTGCCCGGCTCGGTCGTCTTCCGGCCGCCGGCCGGTCCGGTCGCCCTCGACAACCACTACGCCTGGTGGGACTGGCAGGCGGGCGCAAGTTGGCGCCACCCGGAGGGGCCCGGCTCCACGCTCGACGGCCGCGACAAGCACCCGGTCGTCCACGTCGCCTGGGAGGACGTCGCGGCCTACGCGGCCTGGGCCGGCGCGGCGATCCCGACCGAGGCGGAGTGGGAGTTCGCCGCCCGCGGCGGCCTCGACGGGGCGGCGTTCGCCTGGGGCGACGAGCTGGCGCCGAAGGGGCGGATGCTGGCGAACTACTGGCAGGGGCGGTTCCCCTGGCAGAACCTCGCCGCGGACGGATTCGCGCGGACGGCCCCAGTTGGCTCCTTCCCGCCCAACGGGTACGGCCTCTACGACATGATCGGCAACGCCTGGGAGTGGACGGCCGACTGGTACACCGACCACCACGCCGCCGCCTCGCCCTGCTGTGCGCCCCGCAACCCGCGCGGCGGCAGCGAGTCCGCCAGCGTCGACCCGGCCGACCCCGCGGTCGTCCCCCGGAAGGCGCTCAAGGGCGGCTCCTGGGCCTGCGCCGAGAACTACTGCCAGCGCTACCGGCCGGCGGCGCGGATGGGCCACGCCATCGACACCGGCACCAGCCATATCGGCTTCCGCTGCGTGGTGCGACCGGGGGAATGAGGGCTGGTTGGCACCGGCATCCCTCGTCGTCATCACGGTCCGCCTGAGTCAACCCTCACCCCCCCAACCACTTCTCCCTTGCAGGGGAGCGGGTGAGTGGGCCGCCGACCTGACGATTGTCGTGCGGACGAAGCAGGACGCATCGGCCGAGGCCGAGCTTCCCTCTCCCCTTGAGGGAGAGGGTCTGGGGGTGACGACCGTCCCGCTACGCTTCGCTCTCCGCGTCCTCTGTCCCGTGGTCACGGGCTTCTTCCTCGTTCTCGTCCTCGTCCTCGCCCGTTTCGACCGCCGCGTCGGCCTCGCGGCGGACCAGCTCGTAGAGGGCGATCGCGCCGGCGGTCGCGGCATTGAGCGAGCCGACCTGACCCGCCATCGGCAGCGAGATGAGGACATCGCAGACGGAGCGGACCCGCTGGCCGAGGCCGCTCCCCTCGGCGCCGACGACCAGCACCGCCGGGGTCGGCAGGTCCGCCTCGTAGATCGGCACCGACCCGTCGCCGCCGTGGAGACCGACCACCCACCAGCCGGAGCCCTTCAGCGACTCGATCGCCCGCGGCAGGTTCGGCACGCTCGCGATCCGCAGGTGCTCGACGGCGCCGGCGGAGGCGTTGACGACGCCCGGGGTGACGGCCACCGCTCGATCCTCCGGGATGACCACCCCCGCCACCCCTGCCGCCTCGGCGGTCCGGAGCAGGGTGCCGAAGTTCTGCGGGTCCTGGAGGTGGTCGAGTACGAGCACCGTGCCGGAGGCGGCGACGATCTCGCCGAACTCGGCGTAGGCGAAGGCGTCCGCCTCGAGGGCGATGCCCTGGTGGTTGGCGCCCGGCAGCGCGTCGTCCAGCATCATCCGCGGGATCCGCTCGACGACCGCCCCCCGCCGCTCCGCCGCGGCCAGGATCGCCCGCAACCGCTCGTCCTCCTTCACCCCCTCTGCCAACCAGAGCCGGTGCGGATCGCGCCGGCCCCGCAGCGCCTCCCAGACGCCGTTGCGTCCGTAGACCACCTCGCGCCCCGTCCGGGCCAGCACCGGTGATTCGGTCCGGATGCCGTCGCGGGCGCGCTCCCGGGCGCGGGCCTTCTCCTGGCCGCCACCGAACTCGCGCTTGCCTTCGCCGGGACGCTGCCCGCGGGGCGTCCCGCCCCGGGGCGTCGTCCGCCGCTGCCCGCTCGTGCGGCGGTCGGTCGACCCCTCGGTGCCGCCGGACGGACGTCCGCCGTGCCGCGGGCCGCCGCCACCGGCATCGCGTGCCGGCCTGGATCCCTCGCCGCCGGTCGACTCCTCGGTCGGCGCTGACCCCCGATCCCGCCGTGGCGGCCTCCCACCGGTGGTCCGGTCGCGCGGCGGGCCGCCGCCCGAGCTCCCGTCGCGGGGCGGCCGGGTGGGGTCGTCGCGCCGAGGGGGGCGGCTCTTTGGCGGGCCGCCGTCTCGGCTTCGGATGCTGGGCATCGAGGGACCTTTCCGATGGGCGGCGGGGTCGATGGCGTGAGCATAGCGGGCCACGCCGGTTCGCGAGCGGGAAGCCCGGCCGGGGACGGTCTCCTCCCGCTCGGGGAGGGCGTTGGGGGTCCTGATCCGGACTGCTCGGCGGCCCCGAACGCCCGGGGGCGCCGCCGAACGCAGGGAGCTGCCCCTGTTAGGCGAACGTCGGCGGCAGGAGTCGGGGTGCGGGGTAGGGTGGGCTGGTGACCGTTCCTTCTTCCTAACGTTATCCCCGCCGCCGCTCCCAGCTCGCCCCCTGCGCCGTGTCCTCGACGGCGATGCCGAGGCCGGCCAACTCGTCGCGGATCATGTCTGAGAGAGCCCACTGCTTGGCCGCCCGCAACTCGCCGCGCACCTTCAGCAGGAGGTCGACGAACGGGCCGGCGTCGCCGGCGCCGTCGGGTGTGAGCGGGTCGAGGGTCAGGCCGAGCACGCCGGCCAACTCGACCAGCTTCCGGCGCGCTGGCTCGACCGCGCCCGGCGGTGTCCCCTCGGCGCGGGCACGGTTGACCACCCGGGCCAAGTCGAACAGGGCGGCGACGGCGACCGGCGCGTTGAAGTCGTCGTCCATCGCCTCGTGGAAGCCGCGGTCCGCCTCGGCCGCCGCCTGTTCGAGGTCAGCCCCCGTGGGGCCGGCAGGTGTCCCCAACCCGGGTGGCACCGGGTCGGACGGTAGACCATTGGGGGCGGGGTCGGCGGCAGCGCGAAGCCGCCCCAACCCGCGCTCCGCCGCGAGAAGCCCCTCCTCGGTGTAGGTCAGGGGAGCGCGGTAGTGCCCCTGGAGGACCATCAGCCGGAAGGCGGGACCGAGCCCGCGGTCGAGGATCTCGCGGAGGCGGACGAAGTTGCCGAGCGACTTGCTCATCTTCTCGCCGCCGAGACGGACCAGCCCGTTGTGGACCCAGTAGCGGGCGAACGGCTGCCGGCCGAGGAACGCCTCCGACTGGGCGATCTCGTTCTCGTGGTGGGGGAAGATCAGGTCGGCGCCGCCGCCGTGGATGTCGACCTCCCCGTCGAGGTAGGTCGACGACATCGCCGAGCACTCGATGTGCCAGCCGGGGCGGCCCGGCCCCCACGGCGACTGCCAGCTCGGTTCGCCCGGCTTGGCCGCCTTCCAGAGCGCGAAATCGAGGGGGTCCGCCTTCCGCTCGTCGACCTCGATCCGGGCCCCGCTCAGCAGGTCGTCCAGGTCGCGGCCGGAGAGTTTGCCGTAGTCGGGGAAGGAGCGGACCTTGTAGTAGACGTCGCCTTCGACCTCGTAGGCGTGGCCGTTGGCGATCAGCCCCTCGATCATCGCGACGATCGGGCCGACCTCCTGCGTGGCGCGGGGGTAGACCGTCGCCGGCAGCGCGTTCAGCACGGCGGTTTCGGCGTGCCACTGGGCGATCAGCCCCTCGGTCAGCTCGTTCGGGTCGATCCCCTCGGCGTTGGCGCGGGCGATGATCTTGTCGTCGATGTCGGTGAAGTTCTGGACGTGGCGGACGGCGTAGCCGCGGTGCTCCAGGTAGCGGCGGATCACGTCGAAGACGGTGGTCGACATGCCGTGGCCGATGTGGGCGGCGTCGTAGGGGGTGACGCCGCAGACGTACATCCGGACCCGGCCTGGCTCGATGGTCGCCAGGGGTTCTTTCCGCCGCGTCAGCGTGTTGTAGATGTGGATCGTGCCCGCGGGGGCGCTCATCGTCCCGGCTCCCTCGGTTGCTCCGGCGCTCCGTCCTCGTCTGGCGGGTAGGGTAGCGCACCGGCGTTGCCGCCGACGCCGATCGAGGGCGTTCGTTCGCCTGGCGCAACAACGGGTCGGGGCTCGGGACCGAGGGCTCGGGCTCGGGCTCGAGAGACGATACTTCTCCAAGACCGGGCCCGGTGTCACCGGACCCGTTTCGGACCCGGAAAGATTCCGTCGCCTCGGCCCGGACCTCCAGCCGGTTCGAGGACGCACCAGCGAGCCTGGAAGACGCGGGATCAGGCGACCGGGTCGGGCCGGTCGGCGTGGTCGGCTTCGAGCTGGTGGACCTTCTCCTCCAGCTCCTCGATCCGCTGGACGAGGGCGAGCATCGTGTCGCGGTCGGGGTCGGGCATCTGGACGACCCGGCGCCCGGCGCTGTCGGCGGCGGCACGGCGGGTGACGACCCGGCCGGGGATGCCGACGGCGGTGGCGCCCGGCGGCACGTCCTTGAGCACCACCGAGCCGGCGCCGATCCGGGCCCCGTCGCCGACGAAGATGTCACCGAGGATGCTGGCGCCGACGCCGACGACGACCCGGCTGCCGAGCGTCGGGTGGCGCTTGCCGCCCTGCTTGCCGGTGCCGCCGAGGGTGACGCCCTGGAAGAGCGAGCAGTCGTCGCCGACGACCGCCGTCTCGCCGATCACGACGCCCATCCCGTGGTCGATCATCACCCCCCGGCCGACGCTGGCGCCGGGGTGGATCTCGATCCCGGTCAGGAACCGGCCGAGGTGAGAGAGGAGCCTGCCCGGCAGCTTGTGGCCGCGGCCCCACAACCCGTGGGCGGCGCGGTGGATCGCGAGGGCGTGGAGACCGGGCGAGGCGAGGACGATCTCGGCGGTCGTGCGGGCTGCCGGGTCCCGCTCGCGGATCGCCCGGATCTCCGGGGCCATGATCATCGGGGCGGCCTTTCCCTCTCGGCGGGCGGGGCGGTTCGAGCGAGCGGCGCCGGGTCGGCGGTCGCGGCGATCTTGGAGGCCGCCTAGTCGGCGGTCGCCGCGACCGGGGCCGGCGTCTTCTTCTCGCCCTTGTCGGCCTTGGCCGGGCTCTTCTCCTGGTCGGGCTTCTTCTCGGTCGTGTCCGCCTTGGCCACCTTGGCGTCGTCCTTCGGCTTGGCGGCGTCGTCGGTCTTGGCGCCGTCGTCGTCGGCCTTGGCGCGGTCGCTCTTGCCGTTGGTGCCGCCGTTCTTGGAGTCCGTGATGTACCAGCCGGACCCCTTGAAGACGACCGGCGTCGGGTGGATGACGCGGCGGATACGACCCTGGCACTCCGGGCAGACCGTGAGCGGGTCGTCGCTGAATTTCTGGAAGGCGTCGAAGGCGTGGGCGCACGCCTGGCACTGGTAGGCGTAGGTCGGCATGGTCGGCGAGACTCCCCGGTTCACCCTGGTCGAGCGGATCGATCCCGCCTGACAGTGTAGCGGACTGCCCTCATCGACTCAAGTATCCAAAGGGAAGCACGTCGGAACCAGGTTCGCGGTGGCGCCTCCTACCGCACGTCCGGCCGGGCTTCAGTTCTCGGTCTCGTCGAACGGGGTTGCGGTCAGGGTGGGGCAGTGATACTGCGCAGAAGGTCTAGTGTGTTTGGTATACAATCGCGAGGACGGGTTCCCCGCCTTCGCTCGTTCCGCGCTGGAGGACGATGTGGCGGAGAGTCAGCGCCAACCCCACCCAGATCCGCCGCGCTTCAACCACACCCTCAACCACAGCATCTACCAGGCGATCCGGGAGATGATCGCCTCCGGACGATTGGCGCCGGGGTCGCGGATCGACGAGCGGGTGATCGCCGAGCAGTTGGGCGTCAGCCGGACGCCCCTTCGCGAGGCCACCGCCAAGCTCGCCAAGGAAGGTTTGGTCGAGCAGCGGCCCTACCGGGGCAACTTCGTCCGGGCCTTCTCGCCGAAGCAGGTCAGCGACCTCTACGAGACCCGGATGGTGCTGGAAGGGCTGGCCACCCGACGCGCCGTCGCCAACCTCTCCGATGCCGACCTCGCCACCCTGACCGGGCTGCTCGACGCCGCCCAGGCGGCGCTCGATGCGGAAGACCTCGACGGGTTCTCCGCCGCCGACCAGCGGTTCCACTCCACCATCGCTCGTTTGTCGGGCAACGAGACGCTGATCGAGTCCCTCGAGCGGCTGCGGGCGCAGGTGCAGCTGGTCCGCCTCGCCGCCAACCGGGACCCCGATCTCGTGCAGCGCACGGCGCGCGAACGGCCGGCGATCTTGGCTGCCCTGGCGGCGCGGGATGCCGCCCGCGCGGGCCGGCTCATGGAGGAGCATATCGACGGGGTTCGCCGGAGCATGGTCGAACAGCTCGCCGCGGCCGAGGACGGCCGCTGAGTATCCCCCGCCCGCGCTCGCGGGCGAGGCGCCGAACACCGGGGCAGCGGTCGTCGGTGTTCGCATTCGGGACGAGGAGACACCGATGTCGACTCACTGGCGCACGGTCCGCCGCTCGCTCGCCGCCGGTTTGGTGGCGAGCGCGATCATGGCTTCGCCGACCCTGCCGGCCATCGGCGCCCTCGGCACCACCGCCCAGGACGAGGGCAAGGCGGAGATCGAGCTCTGGTTCGACACCACCGGCGGCGCCGAGACCGCCGAGTGCATCGTCGCCAACGTGGTCGACCCCTTCAACGAAGGCAGCGATTCGACCGTCGTCAACGCGACGATGCAGGCCAACGGCTGGCAGGCGACGCGGACCGCGCTCGCCGGCGGCGGCGGCCCCGACATCGTGACGACGCCCGGCCCGTCGTGGGCGATCGAGCTGGCGAACGCCGGCCAACTGCTGCCGCTTGGCGCCTACGCCGAGGAGCTCGGCTGGGGCGAGCGGTTCGTCCCCTGGGCCCTCAGCCTCGGCGAGGTGAACGGCGAACTCTACTCCCTGCCGACCGAGCAGGAGACGATGGTCCTCTACTATAACAAGACGCTCTTCGACGAGCGGGGCTGGGAGCTGCCGGCGACCCTCGACGAGCTGACCGCGCTCTCCCAGGAGATCGCCGACGCCGGGGTGATCCCGTTCGCCCACGGCAACCAGGAGTGGCGGCCCGCAAACCACTGGTACCTCGGCGAGTTCCTCAACCAGGCCGCCGGCCCCCAGAAGGTCCACGACTTCCTGACCGGTGCCGCACAGTTGACCGACCCCGAGTTCGTGGCCGCGGTCGACCTCCTGACCCAGTACCAGCAGAACGGCTGGTTCATGGGCGGCCTGGAGAGCTACTACACGACCACCACCGACGAGATGCACGCGACCTTCGGCGACGGCGGCGCGGCGATGCTGATCGAGGGCACCTGGTTCCTCAGTGATGCCCCCAGCTTCTTCGGCGAGGAGGCCGGCAACACCAACGAGTGGGGCTGGGTGCCGGTGCCGTCGGCCAGCGGCGAACCGACCTTCGACCTCGGCATCGGCAGCACCTACTCGATCAACCCGGCATCGGCGAACCCGGACGCCGCGGCCGAGTTCCTCGACTACCTCTTCTCCGCCGAGGCGCAGGGGCGCCTGTTGGCCGAGTGCGCCTCGGCCCCGGCGCCGATCGATCTCGACGACTCGGCGATGGCCGGCATCGACCCCCGCCAGGCCGACATCATCCAGCAGCTCAACGCCGCCGCCGAGGCCGGCAACTACGGCTACCTGATGTGGACCTTCTTCGCGCCCAAGGTCGACAGCTTCCTGACGGAGAACGTGGAGCGGGTCTGGGCCGGCGAAATGACCAGCCAGGAGTTGCTCGCGGAAGCCCAGGCGATCCACGACGAAGAAGTGGCCGACGGCAAGGTGCCGCCGATCCCGCAGCGCGGCGCCTGACCCCGTCGCTCGGCCCGGACCGATCCGCGCTCGCGCCTCGGCGTGGCGGCGGTCGGCCCGGGCAGTCGCGCCCCGCCGCCGCCGGTGGCGGGGCACCCCGCCCATCCGAGCCGGAGACGTTTCGATGAGCATCGCCCGAACTGGCGACGCCGGGCTGGGCCGGCTCGGCCAGGGCCAACGGGTCCAGCGGCGGCACCGCGTGGTCCGCAAGAAAGTCGTCCCCTGGCTGTTCGCCCTGCCGACGCTGGCGATCAACCTGGTCGTCATCCTGGGACCGTCGATCAGCGCCGGTTATTACTCGCTGACGGAGTGGAGCGGCGTCGGGGCCGCCGAGTTCGTCGGTCTCGACAACTACCGGCGGCTCTTCACCGAGGACCGCTCGTTCCACCGGGCGTTCCTCAACAACGTCATCTACCTGATCATCTTCCTGACGCTGCCGATGGTCATGTCGCTCGTCGCCGCCAGCCTGCTGGCGCCGATCCGGCGAGCGTCGATGGTCTACCGGATCGGGCTGTTCATCCCGTACGTGCTGCCGAGCGTGATCACCGCCTTCATCTGGACCTCCCTGATGGACCCCGGGCGCGGGCTCGGTTCGCAGCTCGCCAGGATCGGCATCCCCTGGTTCGACCAGCCGTTCCTCGGCCGATCGTCGACGGCGCTCCCCTCGATCGCCTTCATCGACAACTGGCACTGGTGGGGCTTCCTGATGGTGCTCTTCCTGGCTGGGATGCAGGGCATCCCGGCCGACCTCTACGAGGCGGCCCGGATCGACGGCGCCAGCCGCTGGCAGGAGTTCCGCGACGTTACCCTGCCGGGGATCCGGCCGACGATCGTGTTCATGATCCTGATGACCTCGATCGGGGCGTTCCTGGTCTTCGACTACATCTGGATCCTGACCCAGGGTGGCCCCGCCGGTGCCTCGGAGGTGCTGGCGACGCTGGTCTTCAAGGCCGCCTTCAACAACTTCGAGGCAGGCTACGCGGCGGCGATCGGGCTGGTGATGAGCCTGCTGGCCGGGGCCATCATCTCGGTCTTCGTCTTCCTGCGGCGCCGGGGGTGGGAGATATGACCGAACCACGGCACGGCATCGCCCCCGCCAGGGCGCGGCGGGAGCCGAACCTGCTGCCAAACCACGTCGTCCTGACCCTGCTCCTGGTCTTCTCCCTCGGGCCGCTGGTCGTGCTGGGCTTCAACTCCCTGAAGGGCTCGGCCGAGATCGGGCGCAACCCTCTGGGGCCGCCGACGGCGCCGATCTGGCAGAACTTCCCGGACGCCTGGGAGATCGGCAACTTCTCGACCACCACCCGCAACTCGACGATCCTCGTCGCCGGCACCGTCGCCGGGGTGCTGGTCACCGGCGGCATGACGGCCTACAGCCTGGCGAAGCTGAACCTGCCCGGATCGGGCGCGTTCACCCTTTACCTGCTGGTGGGGTCCAGCCTGCCGATCCAGTTGTTCCTCGTGCCGCTCTTCTTCCTCTGGCGCTCGTTCGGGATGGTCAACAACCTGTTCGGGCTCGTCGTCATCTACGTCGCGCTCAACTCGCCGCTGGCGATCTTCCTGCTCCGCTCCTACATGCTGCAACTGCCGAGCGACTTCGAGGACGCGGCCCGGATCGACGGCGCCGGCGAGTGGGAGGTCTTCCGGCGGATCGTCATCCCGCTCTCCTGGCCGGGCTTCCTCACCGTCGGCCTGGTGGTGGCGCTCTCGGTCTGGAACGAGTTCCTCCTGGCGACGGTCTTCCTGACCGACCAGGAGCGGTTCACGGTCGTCACCTCCTACTTCAACTTCACCGCCCGCTTCAGCCGAGACTGGGGGCTGACGAGCGCGGCGGCGGTGATGATGATCCTCCCGATCATCGGCATTTTTCTCGCGCTCCAGCGCCAGTTCATCGACGGTCTGACGAAGGGGGGACTGAAGGGGTGATGCGGAATCCGACCGAACAGACCCGGTGTGCGGCGAGCCCTCACCCCCAACCGCCACCCGCTCCTTGGGTACCCAGCCAGATGCGTCGGCGAGGGGGCTCCGCCGGGGCGGAACGACGAAGCCGCACAGGGGAGTCCGGATGACCGACAGCGCGACGAGCCAGGGTGCCGGATCTGCCGCGCCGCCTGCCGTGAAGGCGCGCCTGACGATGCTGGCCGAGATGATGGACGTCGACCTCGCCGCCGCCGTCCGGGGTCTCGTCGAGCTCGGCATCCGGGACCTGGACCTCAAGAACCACGTCTTCGGCTGCGCCATCGCCGACCTCGACGGGCTGAGCCGGGAGCGCCTCGCGGCGCTCGTCGCGGAGACGGGGACGTCTGTCTACTGCTTCTCGTCGGTGCTCGGCCACCGCAACATCGACCGGGTTGGGGAGGCGGCGTTCCGGGCGGAGTTCGAGGCGGGCGTCGCCAACATGGTCGAGACTGCTCGCGTCGTCCGACCGGCGAAGGTCCGTCTCCTGTCGTGCCTGTTCGACGAGCGGGCGGCGTACCCGGACGCGACCGCCTACATGGACCGTCACGCGCCGTGGGTCTACGCCGCCTACCGCGACGCGGTTGACCACCTGGCTGGGGCTGGCCTCGCGGCCACCGTCGAGAACGAGCCGAACACGGTGCTCTCCAACCCGGCCGAGACGCTGGCGTTCTTCGAGCGCCTCGAGCGGCCCGCGGTGGGTTTCACCTGGGACGTCCAGAACATGTGGCAGTCGGGGACCTACCCGACGGTGGAGGTCTACCGCGCGCTGCGCCCGCTGATCGACTACCTGCATGTGAAGGGTGGCCGGACCCGCGATGGGATGCCCGGGGAGTTGGCGTTCCGCTGCCCGTTGGACGAGGCGTCGTGGCCGGTGGCGGAGATCGTCGGCGAGACGCTCGCCGACGGCGTCAGCCCGGTGATCTGCCTCAACCCCTCGCACGGCGCCGTCGCCGACTCGTACAGCCTGGCGCCGCTGGCCGGGACGCCGGCGTTGACTCGGGCCGAGGCGCTGCGCGACGCGGCCTTCCTCCGGAGCCGGTTCGGGGAGTTCGCATGAGCTACCAGCGGCAGTTCGCGCGGACGCTCCGGGTCGGGGTCGTCGGCGTCGGCAGCCACGCCTACCGCAACGTCCTGCCGGCGCTCCACTTCCTGCCCGTCCGGCTGGTGGCGCTCTGCGACCTCGACGAGGCGCTGCTGGAGCGGACCGCCCTCGAGTACGACGTCGCGACCAATGCCACCTACACCGACGCCGGGCGGATGTACGCCGAGGCGGGACTCGACGCGGTGCTGATCTGCGCCGGGCCGCGGCAGCACCCGCCGCTGGCAACCGCCGCCCTCCGGGTCGGGCTCCACGTCTGGATGGAGAAGCCCCCGGCGATGCGGGCGGCCGAGGTCGAGGTGATGATCGCCGAGCGGGGCGACCGGGTCTGCGCGATCGGCTTCAAGAAGGCGTACATGCCGGCGACCCGGAAGGCGAAGGAGCTCATCGCGCTGCCGGAATTCGGCGCCCTGCGCTCCCTCCTCGCCGTCTACCCGATGACGATCCCGCGAGACGGGGCCGGCGTCCTGGAACGGGGTGACCATAGCAACTGGCTGGCGAACGGCTGCCACCCGCTGTCGCTGCTGATCGCGCTCGGCGGCGAGGTGGACGAGGTGACGACGCTCCTGGGTGCGGGCGAGGAGGCGACCGGCGTCGTCCACCTCCTGTTCCGGAGCGGGGCTTCGGGGGTCTTTCACCTGGCCGGCGGCTCGCCCGCGGGGTACGCCGGGGAGCGCTACCACGCCTACGGCGAGGGGCGGGCGCTCACGATCGAGAACAGCACGAAGGTCGCGTTTCACCGGGGCATCCCGTTCGACTACCAGACGCAGCGGGAGTTCACGGCTCCCGGCACCGAGAGCGGCAGCGTCGTCTGGGAAGCCAACCACAACCTGGCGACGCTCGAGAACAAGGCGCTTTTCGTCCAGGGGATGTACAACGAGCTGAAGGACTTCTGCGACGCGATCCTCGATGGCCGCGCCGTCGACCCGGGGACGCTGGAATTCGGCCTGCAGGTGATGCGGGTCTACGAGGCGGGGCTGCTCAGACAGGGGCGCCCCGTCGCGATCGAGGAGACGACGAGCCGTGGCGCAGGATGAGGGAAGGCTGGGGAGCAACGGCGCCGTGCGACGGGTGGCCGACGAGGCCGGCGTGACGACGGAGTGGGGGCACCTCGCCTGGCTGATCGGCGAGGTGGAAACCCCCGGCGCCGAGCAGACCTTCGGGGTGGTGACGATCCGGCCGAACCAACGCAACCCCCTCCACCTCCACCCCAACTGCGAGGAACTGCTGTACGTCATGTCCGGCGAGTGCGACCACCTGCTCGGCGAGGTGACCTACCGGCTCGGCCCAGGATCGGTGATCCGGATCCCGCGGGGGGTGCCCCACTGGGCGCGCTGCACCTCGGCGGAACCGCTGACGGCGGTCATCTCCTTCTCCGCGCCCGACCGCCGGACGGAGAACCTCGAAGGCGACGCGAGCGCCTGAACCGACGCATGCGGAATCCGGGTCCGCGCCGGGCGCATTCCGCGAACCGGCCCTCACCCCGCAGCGGCCACCCGCCCGTCGGGTACCCGGCCCGGTGCGCGGGAGGGGGGAGCACGAGCCGGTCGATGACAGCGGGTGGCAGAACAGTCGGCCGCGCCGCCTGTTCGTCATCACCAACGAGATCCCGCGACTCCGCTCAGGATGACGGCAATCGACCTGTTGCGCCGTACTCCCCGAAAGGTAGGGACCCAACGCGATGGCCACCGTCGTCCTCGTCGGCACCCTTGACACGAAGGGGCTGGAGTACGCATTCGTTCGCGACGAGCTGGAGGGGCACGGCGTCGACGTCGTGCTCGTCGACGCGGGCGTGCTCGGATCGCCGCTGACGGCGCCGGACATCCCACGGGAGGAGGTGGCGCGGGCGGGGGGGGCGGACCTCGGGGCGCTGGTTGCCGCTGCCGACCGCGGCGCTGCGGTCGAGGCGATGGGGCGGGGGGCTGCGGTGGTCGTGACGGAGCTCCGCGCCGAGGGACGGCTCGATGCCGTCCTCGGACTCGGCGGCAGCGGTGGCTCGGCGCTCATCGCGGCCGCGATGCGGGCGCTGCCGGTCGGGGTGCCGAAGCTGCTGGTCTCGACCGTCGCCTCGGGCGAGACCCAGCCGTACGTCGGCACCGTCGACCTGACGATGATGCACTCGGTCGTCGACATCGCGGGGATCAATCGGATCTCGGAACCGATCCTGGCGAACGCGGCGGCGGCGGCCGCCGGGATGGCGAAGCGCCACGCCTCCTTCACGCCGACGGCCGCCGCCAAGCCGGTCGTCGGGGCAACGATGTTCGGCGTCACGACGCCGTGCGTCACCGTCGCCCGGGAGCGGCTGGAGGCGCTCGGGTACGAGGTGCTGGTCTTCCACGCAACTGGGGTCGGCGGACGCTCGATGGAGCGACTGATGCGGGACGGCTTCATCACCGCTGCCCTCGACGCCACGACGACCGAGCTGGCGGACGAGCTCGTCGGCGGCGTCTTCTCGGCCGGCCCTGACCGAGGCGAGGCCGCCGGCGAGATCGGTTTGCCCCAGGTCGTCTCGCTCGGTGCCCTGGACATGGTCAACTTCGGCCCCGCCGAGACCGTCCCCGAGAAGTTCTCCGGCCGCCTCCTCTACAAGCACAACCCGACGATCACCCTGATGCGGACGACGCCCGACGAGTGCGCCGAGCTGGGGCGCCGCCTCGCCGAGAAGCTGAACGCTGCCCGCGGCCCGGTCACGCTGTTCGTGCCGCTGAAGGGCGTCTCCCTGATCGCGACCGAGGGCCAGGTGTTCTTCGACCCCGCGGCCGACGCCGCGCTGCTGGCGGCGCTGCGTGAGAACCTGGCGGACCAGGTCGAGGTCGTCGAGATGGAGACGGACATCAACGACCCGGCCTTTGCGACCGCGATGGCCGACCGGCTGCATGAGCACTATGTTGCCTGGGCGGGGCGGAGGGAGGGGGCGGCGGCTGCGCTGCCGAGCCCGGGGCTAAAGCCGCCGGACTGAAACCGCGAAGGACCCGGATGGCGGTTGCTTTTTTGGTGCGGCCACCGGTGGCGGGGACCCGAGGATGAATCCTCGGGCTGAGGCAACGAAGCCCCATGGATGGGGCTGGGCTCGGGGCGACCCGTGTGGCCGCATCGAATAGGCAACCTCCATGAGGGCTCTGAGCGCGAGCGCGGCCGACCGGACAGTTGACGCGGGACGGAGGACCGAGGACCGGCGCAGGCCATCGGAGAATTGATGCCGGACGAACCAGGAGTGCGCTTTTTGAAGGGATTGTCGCGTTCACCGTGATCCCGAGCGGAGCCGAGGGATCTCGACGGACCTGGCCGCGCGACGAGATCCCTCGGCTCCGCTCGGGATGACGAGGGGCGGTAGGCGACATCTGGTGGTCGATGCACTATCGAGGGACCGGGCTCGGCGGCTGCGCCGCCGGACCGTTTGGCTCCGAGTTCCCTACAGGTCCGCCTGCTCCTCCCAGTTCGCGCCGCAGCTCACCTCGACCACCAGCGGTACCTTCAGCGCAACGACGTTCTCCATCGTCTCGCGGACGAGGGCGGCGGTTTCTTGCAAATCCCCCTCGGCGACCTCGAGGACGAGTTCGTCGTGGACCTGGAGGAGGAGTTTGGCGCGCAGCTCCGGCCGGGCCCGGAGGGCGGCGTCGACCGCGATCATGGCCTGCTTCATGATGTCGGCGGCGGCCCCCTGGAGCGGCATGTTGATCGCCATCCGCTCGGCCGCCATCCTCCGGTTGCGGTCGGGGCTGGTCAGGTCCGGCAGGGCGCGGCGGCGGCCGGAGGGCGCCGCGACGTACCCCTTGCGGGTGCCTTCGGCGAGAGTCTCGTCGAAGTAGGCCTTGACCTTCGGCAGCCGGGCCCAGTACTGGTCGATGAAGGCCTGGGCCTCGGCCCGCGGCAGGCCGGTGTCGCGGGAGAGGCCGTAGGCCTGCATCCCGTAGAGGACGCCGAAGTTGACGGTTTTCGCGACGCGCCGCATGTCGGGGGTGACGTCCTTCGGCTCGACCCCGGCGACGACCGCCGCCGTCGCCCCGTGGATGTCCTCCCCGGCGTTGAACGCCTCGACCAGGAAGGGCTCGCCGCTGCGGTCGGCCAGCAGGCGCAGCTCGATCTGGGAGTAGTCGGCGCTCATCAGGACGGCGTCTGGGACCAGGGCGAGCTCCGGCCGACGGTCGGCGACGAAGGCGCGGCGGACCCGCCGCCCGAGCTCGGAGCGGATCGGGATGTTCTGGAGGTTGGGGTCGATGCTGGAGAGGCGGCCGGTGGCGGCGATGGTCTGGTTGAAGCTCGTGTGGACGCGGCCGGTGGTGGGGTCGACCTGGAGGGGCAGGGCGTCGACGTAGGTCGAGCGGAGCTTGGCGATCTGGCGGTGCTGGACGATCAGCTCGACGATCGGGTGCTTGTCGCGGAGGGTTTCGAGGACCGCGTTGTCGACGGAGTAGCCGGTCTTCGTCTTGCGGCCGGAGGGCAGCCCGAGCTCCTCGAAGAGGAAGGCGCCGAGCTGCTTCGGGGAGCCGACCTTGAGGGGCCGCCCGGCGATCTCGTCGATCTCCGCCGCCAGCGCCTCCACCGCGGCGGCGAGCTCCTCGCCGTAGGTCTTGAGGTAGGCGGAGTGGATGGCCATCCCGTTGCCCTCGCGCTCCATCAGGACCGGCACCAGCGGCTGCTCGATTTCGCGC
>CADCWF010000075.1 GCA_902806345.1 uncultured Thermomicrobiales bacterium | reverse complement strand
GTCGTCGCGCTGGCAGCGGCGGTCGCGGCACTTCTGGCGGCAGCGGTCCGGGTTGTCCCGGTTCTCGCAGCGGCGCTCGCAGCGCTCCTTGCACTTGCGGTCGCGCTCGTTGTTGTTGTCGGCGGCGCCGGCGGCACGGGCGCCGACGGTGACGCCGACGGCGCCGAGCGCGAGACCGCCCAGGCCCTTGGCGGCCTGGCGGCGGTCGAGGCCGCTCGCCAGTGTCTTCGACAACGAATCGAACCGAACCTTGTCCATCTTGCGGACTCCCTCTCGGTAGAACCGACGCCCCGCCCCGATGGCGGGGGTCGAGGCACTTCGGCTCCTCAACCCCGGTCGGGCCTGGGAGCACTCGAACCTCTTGAGCACGACGATATACCTACCGCTCCAGAAAGTCAAGTGCTTGAAAATGCGGCGCCCGTACCGTACCCTTCCGTCATGTTCGATGACTACACCCACCGGTTCGAGAACGCGGGCTGCGCCGATCCGGAGCTGAGGCGGCTCTACGGCGCGTTCATGCTGCTCCAGGAGAAGTGGACGCTTTTCATCGTCCACCACCTGCTCGGCGGTCCCCGCGGGTTCAACGAGCTGGGGCGGACGGCGCTCGGCGTCAACACGACCACGCTCTCGCAGCGACTCGACCTGCTGGAGCGGGCCGGCCTCCTGACCCGCACGGTCCACTCGACCATGCCGCCGCGGACCAGCTACGAGCTGACCGAGGCCGGCCGGGGGCTGGCGCCCGTGATCGAGGCGATCGGTGCCTGGGGAGAGCGTTTCGCCGGCTCCGCGGCGTGCGCAGGGGAGCAGCTGCCGTGTCCCCTGTCGGGGACGGCCGATGGCGAGCGCGCGGATGCTGCCGCGCCGGCTGGGTCTGGCCCGTCGGTTCCGGCAAGGGGTTCGGAGCAGGGCGGTAGCGAGCCGAACCGCTAGACCGCGACCTCGCCGGCGTAGTGGCAGGCCACTCGGTGACCGGGCGCGAGTTCCCGCAGCGGAGGCGTCTCGCGGACGCAGCGGTCGGTCGCGAAGGGGCACCGGGTGCGGAAGCGACAGCCCGAGGGCGGCGCGATCGGGCTTGGCGGATCGCCTTCGAGCAGGCGGCGCGGCCGGCGCAGTCGGGGGTCCGCCGCCGGGACCGCGGCAAGGAGCGCCTGGGTGTAGGGGTGCAGCGGCGCGGCGAAGAGTCGGGCCGTCGGCGCCTGCTCGACGATCACGCCGAGGTACATGACCGCGACCGCGTCGGCGATGTGGCGGACCACCCCGAGGTCGTGCGAGATGAAGAGGTAGGCGAGGCCGCGCTCGTCCTTCAACCTCCCGAGCAACTGGAGGATTTGGGCCTGGACGGAGACGTCCAGCGCCGAAACCGGCTCGTCGGCCACGATCAGGGCCGGGTTGACCGCCAGCGCCCGGGCGATGCCGACCCGCTGCCGCTGGCCCCCCGAGAGCTCGTTCGGGTAGCGGTTGGCCTGGGTGCGGGAGAGGCCGACCGTCTCCAGCAGGTCGCCAACGGCTTCGGCCCTGGAGCCGGGTCCGGCGGATCCGTGGAAGGCGAAGACCTCCGCCAGCGTCTGGCCGACGGTCATTCGGGGGTTGAGCGAGGAGTTCGGATCCTGGAAGACGATCTGGAGCTGGCGCCGCCGGGCGCGCAGCGCCGCCTCATCGGCGGGGTCGACGAACTCCCCGTCCACCCGGACCTCGCCCGCGGTGGGCGCCTGGAGGAAGAGGACGCAGCGGCCGGTCGTGGTCTTGCCGCAGCCGCTCTCGCCGACAAGTGCCAGCGTCTCGCCCCTGGCGATCGCGAAGTCGACGCCGTCGACGGCGCGGACGGCTTGCTCCGGGACGCCGCGCAGGCGGTCGACGAGCCCGCGCCGCAGCGGGTAGTGCTTTTTCAGCCCGCGCACCTCGAGCAGGGGCGCGGAAGGGTCGGCGGCAGGCAGGGGCGTCGCCCGTCCGTTGGCGGTGGCTACGCTCACCTTGCCGACTCCTCGATTGCCGTTGCGAGCCCGCTCCGGTCGATCTCGGCCAGGGCGGTTGTCAGGACGAATTGCTTGCGCCGGGCGAAGTGGCAGGCCGAGCGGTGGTCCTCGCCGACCGAGCGGAGCGCCGGGTCGTCCTCCGAGCAGACCGCCTCCCGGTAGGGGCAGCGGGGGTGGAAGCGGCAGCCGGCGGGGGGGTGGGTCATGTCCGGAGGTGCCCCTTCGATCGGCATCGGTGCGACCCCGGCCAGCTCGGCCCGAGGGATGGCGTTCATGAGACCGACCGTGTACGGGTGCTGGGGGTCACGGAAGAGGACGTCGACCGGAGCCTGCTCGACGATCCGCCCGGCGTACATGACCGCCACCCGGTCGCACATCTCAGCGACGACCCCCAGGTCGTGGGTGATCAGGAGGACGCCCATCCCGGTCGCGGCCTGCAACTCCTTGAGCAGGGCGAGGATCTGGGCCTGGATCGTGACGTCGAGCGCGGTCGTCGGCTCGTCGGCGATTAGCAGCTCCGGCCGCGACGAGAGCGCCATCGCGATCATCACCCGTTGCCGGAGGCCGCCGGAAAGCTGGTGGGGGTAGGCGTCGTAGCGCTGGGCCGCGTTCGGGATGCCGACCGTCCGGAAGAGGTCAACGACGGCTGCCCGCGCCGCCGCCCGGTCGAGACCCTGGTGGCGGCGGATCGCCTCCGCCACCTGCTCGCCGGCGGTATAGAGCGGGTTGAGGAAGGTCATCGGGTCCTGGAAGATCATTGCGATCCGGCCGCCGCGCAGCTCCTGCATCGCCTTGTCGGCCAGGCCCAACAGGTCGTGGCCGTGGAACAGGATGCGGCCGCCGACGTGCTTGCCGGGCGGCATCGGCACGAGGCGCATGATCGAGCGGGCGGTGACGCTCTTGCCGGATCCCGACTCCCCGACCAGGCCGACGATCTCGCCGGGTCGGATCTCGAGGTCGACGCCGTCGACCGCCCTGACGTCCCCGCCGCGGGTGCGGAAGTGGATTTTCAGGCCGTCCAGCCGCAGCAGCGGGGCGGCGCCGAGGAGGGCGGTCATCGCTGAGCCTGCCGTGGGTCGAGGGCGTCGCGGAGGCCGTCGCCGAGCAGGTTGAAACCGAGCACGGCGACGACGATGGCGGCGCCGGCGGCGAGGGCAACGTGGGGTGCGGTCAGCAGCACGAGCTGGCCCTCGGAGAGCATGGCGCCCCAATCGGGGGCCGGCGGCTGGATGCCGAGACCGAGGAAGGAAAGGGCGGCGAGGTCGAGCATCGCGTAGGCGATGTCGAGCGAGGTGACGACGATGATCGGCGAGAGGCAGTTCGGCAGGATGTGGCGGAAGACGATCCGGCCGTGGCGGTAGCCGAGCGCCCGCGCCGCCTCGGTGTAGGTCATCTCCTTCTGGACCAGCGTCACGCCCCGCACCACGCGGGCAATGAACGGCACATAGAGGATGCCGAGGGCGACCGCCGATTTCTCCAGCCCCGGGCCGAGGGCGGCGACGACGGCGAAGGCCAGCAGCAGAGGCGGGAAGGCAAGCAGCATGTCCCACAGCCGCGTCACCGCCTCGTCGACCCAGCCGCCCTTGTAGGCGGCCCAGATCCCGAGCGGGACGCCGATCAATTCGGAGATGAAGACGACGAGGAGGGCGCCCCCGACCGCCGTGCGGGTGCCGTAGAGCAGGCGGCTGAGGACATCGCGGCCGTTCTTGTCGGTGCCCAAGAGGTGATCTGGACTGGGTCCGATGAGGCTCTGCGAGAGTTCGCCGTCGAGCGGGTCGGCGGGGGCCAGCAGCGGCGCGACGACGATGAGCAGGAGCAGCACGAGGACGATCGTGCCGCCGATCATCGCCTTCGGGTTGCGGCGCAGCCGCCAGAGGAACATGGAGGTCGAGGAGGGCGCCTCCGGGGCGGAGACGAGGGCGCCGCCCGGCAGCAACGTGGTCGCCATTAGCTACGCTCCCGCCCGGCCGCCGAGGCGGACGCGGGGGTCGATGATGCCGTAGAGGACATCCACCGCCAGGTTGATCAGGATGAAGACGGCGGCGATGAAGACGGTCGCGCCCTGGACGACCGGGTAGTCGCGCACCTGGACTGCCTCGATCAGCAACGAGCCGAGACCGCCGAGGCCGAAGGTGTGCTCGACCAGCACCGCCCCGACGAGGAGGAAGCCGAACTGGAGGCCGGCGACCGTGATGACCGGGACGAGGGCGTTGCGGAAGGCGTGCTTGAGCACGACCGAGCGAGCGGACAGCCCTTTTGCGCGGGCGGTCTCGATGAAGTCCTGGGTCAGCGCCTCGACCATCGCCGAGCGGGTGATCCGCGTCGTCACGGCGGCCAGCGAGACGCCCAGCGTCAGCGACGGCAGGAGGAGGTGGACGAGTTCGTCCACGCCGCCTTCGCCAGCGCCGAGCGCGGGCAGCCAGTCGAGCCGGTAGGAGAAGACGAGGATCAGGAGGATGGCCGTGAAGAAGACCGGCGACGACGCCCCGAGGAGGGCGAAGAGCGACGCCACGAAGTCGACCCATTCGTTGCGCTTGACGGCGGCGAGGATGCCGAGCGGGATGGCGATCAGCAGCGAGATGGCGAAGCTGTAGGCGGCGAGCTTGGCGGTCAACGGCAGCCGCTCGAGGATGAGCGTCCGAACATCGGTCCGCTGGCGGAACGAGATGCCGAGGTCGCCGCGGACCAGGTCGCCGACCCAGAGGCCGTACTGGACGGGGATCGGCTTGTCCAGGTTGTAGGCGGCGCGGATGTTGGCCAGGGTCTCGGCGCTCGTGCGCTGGCCGCCGACCATGATCCGGGCGGGATCGCCGGGGGTGAGGCGGATCAGGAAGAAGACGACCGAGGCGACGAGGACCATCATCGGCACCATGGTCAGGAGCCGGGTCGCGATGAGCCGCGCCATCAGGGCGCGCCATGGTGGCGACGAGCGAGCCCTGAGGGAGGCGTCACCCCCAGCCGCCACCCGCTCCGCGGGTACCCGGCCGATGCGCGGGAGAAGGGAGCAGGACGGGCGACGGTGTGGAGCAGCGCGCGGCGGTCCTGGTGTCGCCGGCCGTCTCCCTCTCGCCCGCGCATCGGGCGAGGGGGAAGGGGGCTGAGGGCTTCGTGTGAAGCAGTCACGCTGGTACCTCTATGTCAGCCCGTTCCGCCGGCCCCGACTCGATGCTGTCAAGAAACTCCCGCACCACCGCCCGATATCGCTCCGGCTGCTCGCAGTGGACGGCGTGGGCGCAGCCCGCGAAGACTTCCAGCCGCGAGCCGACGATGCCGCGGTGCATCGTCTCGGCGCAGGACGGGCGGACCTCGTCGAACTCGCCGACGGTGATCAGCGTCGGCACCACGATCTCCCCGAGGCGGTCGGTTCGGTCCCAGCTCCGAAGGGTGCCGGTGCAGGTGAACTCGTTCGGCCCCCACATGGTGCCGTAGACGGGGCCGGCCATGTGGGCGACCGCCGCGGCGAGCGGCTCGGGATAGGGCCAGACGCGGCACAGGTGGCGACGGTAGAGCACGTCCATCGCGGCGAGGTAGTCCGGGTGGACGTAGTCGCGGGTTGCCTCGTGGCGAGCCAGGGTCGCCCGGGTCTCGGCCGGTAACTCCTCCCGCCAGGCGTCCATCCCGGCGACGCACTCGGCAATGCTGGCGGCGCCGCTAGCCAGGGTCAGGCTCATCAGGTTGGTCTGGTGGTGTAGCGCGTACTCCAGCGCCAGCACTGCACCCCATGACTGCCCGAGCAGGTGGACGCGGCCCAGATCGAGCGATTGCCGGACGGTCTCGACCTCGGCGACGAAGCGGGGGACGTTCCAGAGCGAGGGGTCGTCCGGTTTGTCGGAGCGCCAGGAGCCGAGCTGGTCGAACCGGACGACGCGGTACCCGGCGGCCGCCAGCTCCATCAGCGGCGTCAGGTCTTCCGAATTGCCGCCGGGGCCGCCGTGGAGGAGGAGGACGGTGCGCCGACCAGAGCCGGTGCTCTCGTACCAGACCCGGCCGGGACCGACATCGACGTAGCCTTCTGTGCGCTGTGGGGTGGCTATCATCGGTGCGCTGATCCTGTGAACTGACGGATCGGAGGTGACAGGCGCTCAGCGTCCGGAAGCCGGCATCCCGAACCTTCGGGCGAAGGATCTCGCTCCGCACACGCCGCCGACAAACGATAGGTCGTTGCCGCGGCGGGTCCCCGAGGAGAGATCCTTCGCCTTCGCTCAGGATGACGTGGGTGGTGGGGTACGGGCGCCAGTCGGTGTGTTTGGCTACTCCACTGGCGCCAAATCCCGAAGCCAGGCATCCCAGTAGTAGAGCGGCCGGATCGTGTAGCCGCCAAAGGCCTTGTCGACCGCCAGGAACCACTTGAAGTGGTCGAGCCAGATGACGGGCTGGTCGGCGGCGATCAGCTTCTGGGCGTCGATCAGCATCTGGGAGCGGACCTCGGGGTCGGACTCCTGATCGGCGCCGTCGAGCAGCGCGTCGACCTCCGGATTCTTGTAGAAGGACTGGTTGCTCTGGGGCGGCAGGTTGCGGGAGTGGAACGCCGGCAGGAGCATCCCGTTGGCGTCGGGGAAGTCGGACCCCCACTCCCAGAACCCCATGCCGTCGTACTCGCCTTCCTGGTAGAGGGTGAGGCGGTCGGCCGAGGGGACCTGGTTGATCTCGAGGGTGACGTTGATCTCCGCCAGCATCTCCTGGATCGCGACGGCCTCGGCAACGCGCAGTTCGTTCTCGCTGTCGACGATGATCGAGGTGGTGAAGCCGTCGGGCTGGCTCGACTCTGCCAACAACTGGCGGGTCCGCTCCAGGTCGAAGGGCACCGGCTCGAGCTGGTCGGTGGCGCTGTCCGGCATGTTCGGCGGCACGCTCGTCGAGTTGGCGCGGACGCCCAGCTCACCGACGAGGTTGCTCATGATGGAGTCGGTGTTGATGGCGTGGGCGACCGCCTGCCGGACCTTGAGGTCGTCGAAGGGAGGCCGGTCGTTGCGCATGAAGATCAGGTTGATCGTGTAGCCGACGACCTCCTGGAGGTTGACGTTCGGCAGCTCGCGGACGACCGAGAGCTGGTCCGGCGGGATCTCGCGGACCACCTGAAGGTCGCCGGTTGAGAGCCCGGTGACCCGGGTCGTGCCCTCGACGGCGATCTGGTAGAGGGCGCGGTCGAAGTAGGGCTTGCCCTCCTGCCAGTACTCGGTGTGCTTGGCCAGCTCGATCTGGCTGCCGGCATCCCAGCTGACGATCTTGTAGGGGCCGGTGCCGATCGGTTCCCGGGTGTACTCGGGGCCGAGGGTATCAATGAACGCCTTCGGCATCACCGACATCGCCGAGACGGCCGGCACGAACTGGAACTGGCCGCTGGGGGACTTGAGCTTGATCGTCACCTCCATATCGCCGGTGGCCTCGATCGTGTCGACCGGGTCGAACATCCAGGCCATCGGCGAGGCAATGTCCGGGTTGCGGACCCGCTCGACCGAGGCGAGGACATCCGCGGCGGTCAGGGTCGAACCGTTGTGGAAGGTGACGCCTTCCCGCAGCGTGTAGACGTAGGTCAGGGGATCGGGCTGCTCGAAGGTCTCGGCCAGGTGGGGCAACAGCGAGCCGTCGTCGGCGATCAGCAGAAGCGGCTCGGAGATCTGGTTGGCGACCTGGCTGGCGGTGAAGTCGTAGGTCACCGCCGGCTCGATCCCCCGGGGGTCGGCTTCGAGCCCGATGACAATCGTCGACCCCTCTTGGCGGAGGCCGAGCACCGAGGCGACCATGGGCCCACGAGCGGCAGCAGTCTTGTCGGCGACTGACGCCAAAGCCGCCGCACCGGCGCCCGCCGCACCGAGACGGAGGAGGCCGCGACGACTGAGGAATCGCGCCATCTGGGCATCGAAGGCCCGACCGCGCAACTCTGGATCGTTGGCGTTCTCGATACCCGTTCCGTCAGCCATCGTCGTCTCCTCCGAATCGCCCGCAGAGGTCCTCCCGGCCACCGTCAAATCGGGAGGACCCTGGCCAATGGCGCGTGTGGCGTATTGCCGTGAAACGCTCGGCGGATGATAGCGCACCGTGAACCCGCGGCACGGGAGCACCGCGCACAACGGACGGGGCCCGGCGTTGGACCGCCGGGCCCCGTCCGTTGCTTCCGCAGGAGCGGTAGCGGTTCCCTGCCCGCTAGGCCGCCGGGGTGCCGGCGGCCGGGTCCTCGAGCCCGGTCAGGTCTTCACCGAGGAAGACGGCGACCTGGGTCTGGTCACCCATGCCCTGGAGAGTGGCCACACCGGAGATGCCGGAATCGTTGAGCGAGCGGAGACCGATGACGAGGGTGCCCTCGTCCCCCATCCCCGGCATCGTCATCACCGCGCCGCCGATGTCGCCGCAGGCGATGTAGTTCTGGATGTTCTCTTCGCTCTCGTGGTAGTTGATCGCGTGCTCGCCCGCGAGGATGTCCTCGAGCGAGGCGTCGACGACGGTGAGGCTGGTAGCGACCGGGGTGCGCGACTCGGAGCCCATCTCTTCGCCCATGGCCATCTCTCCCTCGGGGGTGCCGGCCATCATGTCCATCATCATGCCGCCGACCCGGGCGTTGTTCAACGG
>CADCWF010000074.1 GCA_902806345.1 uncultured Thermomicrobiales bacterium | reverse complement strand
CCCCTTCGGTCGGCGAGGCGTTCGTGCCGCGGCCGGAGGATCTGGGGATCGGGCTGCTCTTCTGGCACATGCGCGACGCGGCGGTCGTCGGCGAGGCGGGGAGCGGCCGGATCGCGCTCTGGAACCCCGCGGCCGAAGAGCTGTTCGGCTATCCGGCGGCGGAGGCGGTCGGGCAGCCGCTGGAGATGTTGGTCCCGGAGGTGCTTCGCGACCGGCACCGGGACGGCATCGCCCGATTCGCCGCGACGGGCCGAGGCCCGCTGGTCGAGGCCGACCACCCGGTCGAGGTGCCGGCGCTGCGCAAGGGAGGCGAGGAGATCGCGGTCGAGCTGGTGCTGACCCCGATCGTGCAGGATCGCGTCCCCGGCCGTTTCGTCCTGGCCCTGATCCGAGACGCGACGGAGCGGCGGCGGCTCGAGCGGGAGCGAACCGCCGTGCTCGCCGCCGCTCAGGAGCACGCCGCCCGGCTGGAGGATTTGGCCCGGCTGAAGACCGACTTCTCCGCGATGGTCGCCCACGAGCTCGCCACCCCGGTCGCCGCCATCCGGGCGCTCGCCCGCCTCCTCGCCGACGGCCTCGTGCCCTTGGCCGAGCAGGCCCGGCTGCTGGGGGTCGTCGCGGCCGAGGCGGATCTCGTCGCCGGGCTCGTCGCCGATGTCCGCGAGGCGGCGACGGTCGAGCGGACGGACTTCGACGTGCGACCGCGGCCGATCCCGGTTGCGGCGTTGGTCGCGGACGCCGCCGCCTTCGCCGAGAGCCTGCCGGGCGACCACCCCCTGGCGGTCGAGGTCGAGGGGGCCGCCGTCGTCCAAGCCGACCCGGAGCGGATCGCCCAGGTGCTGCGCAACCTGCTGGGCAACGCCGCCAAGTACACCCCGCCGGGCACGCCGGTTGTGTTGCGGGCGGCCTGCGTGGGGGACCGGGTCCGGATCGAGGTGGCCGACCGGGGGCCGGGGATCCGGTCCGAGGAGCGCGATCGGATCTTCGAGAAGTTCGGCCGCGGGCGGGACACCGAGGGCAACACGGTCCAGGGCTCGGGGCTCGGGCTCTACATCTCCCGACGGCTGATCCGTGCCCACGGCACCGAGCTGGACCTGACGTCGACCCCCGGCGAAGGCTGCGTCTTTGGCTTCTCGCTGGCGACCGCCTCGTGAGCGAGGTCCCAATCCGGGTGCTCCTGGCCGAGGATCACGCGGTGTTCCGCCAGGCCCTCGCCCTGGCCCTCGCGCGGGAACCGGACCTCGTCGTCGTTGCCCAGGCCGGGACGGTCGCCGAGGCTCGAGCCCTCACTCCTGGCGGGCCGATCGACGTGGCGGTCGTCGACTTCGACCTGCCCGACGGCACCGGGGTGGACGTGATCCGGGCGGTGCACGCCGTTCACCGGGGCGCGGAGGCGATGCTGCTCACGGCCAGCGCCTCCCGCCTGCAGTTGGCGCAGGCGATCGAGGCGGGGGCCGTCGGCGTGTTCCACAAGGCGACGCCGCTGGAGGAGATCGTGGCCGCGGTGCGGAGGGTCTGCGCGGGGCGGCCGGTCAGCGACCCGGCCGAGCTGGTGGCGCTGCTGCGGGACGCGGGCGAAGCGCGCGCCCGCGACGCCGGTCTGCGGGGAACGTTCGAGCGGCTGACGCGGCGGGAGCGGGAGGTGCTGACCCTGATGGCGGAGGGGTTGGGTGACAGGGAGGTGGCGGAGCGGCTGTGCGTCTCCAAGGACACCGTCCGCACGCACATGGGCAACCTGCTCGACAAGCTGGGCGTCGAGTCGCGCTTGCAGGCCGTCCTCCTCGCCGCCCGGCACGGGGCGGTGCGGCTCGGCTAGGGGCGGCGAGGGGAACGGGGGTGGTGGAGCCGCCGCCGGGGCGCGCCCCTCCCGCACCAGCCACGGCGCTCGCGGCGCTGGGTCGAGCTCTGCCGCGGACCGCCCGCGCAGTTCCGCCGGCACCTCTGCCCCCTCCGACATCGACCCACCCGGCCATCGCGCCCGCCCCCGCCGCGGGCGCCGCCCGACCCCCGCCGCCACCATCCCGAGTTGGTATTCGACCGGTCTGGTGGCGGCCGCGCCACGCCGTTGGGGGCCTCGTCTGGCTTCAGCCCGTCCGATCCCGGTCAACCTTGATGACGGCTGCACGAGTCCGAGCGCGGGTTGAGCTTGCCGGCGGCGCTCGTTCGGAACGCGGCGTACGACGGATAGACGACCAGGCGCGCCACGCCGAGGGCGATCTCGTACGGGGGACCATCGGCGGGAGGCCCGGTGTCGGGTACGTCGTTCGTCAGGTGGGTGAAGAGCGAAGCGAGGGGGTTGGCGCCGGCGGCTTGGATCGGCCTCCCGGCGAGCAGGCGCAGGAGTTGCGGCCACGTCCCCCAGGCGGCGCGACGATCCGGCTCCGGGCCGTCGCCGAATCGGGCGAGGTAGCGGCCAAGCACGAAGGGGTAGACCTTCTGCACCCGAAAGGTCTTGGCGGTCCGGGCGTCGACGCGGGCGAGGATCGCGTCGGCGCCGTGCCGGTTCAGCCAGGCGAGCACGCCGGAGATCTGGCGGTTGGCGTAGAGCAGGTTGTCGCGCTGGCGTGCCATCTCGGCGGTCGAACGGGCGAAGGGGTCCTGCGACTTCAGCTCGAAGACGCCGAGGGTGCCGGTCTTCCGGTCGAAGACGACGGCATCGATGTCGGTGCGGACGTCGCCGCCGTCGCGCCGGAGCTCGAGCCTGTTGGCGCCGGTCACAAACCGGTTGTCTCCGAAGAGCGCGTAGAGATCCTGGCGAAAGACGGCCTCGCGGCGCCAGGCGGCGTTGTGGTACCCCTGCGCGTCGCGCCGCCTGAGCTCGCGGCTGAGGAAGAGCAGCGGCTCGGTCGTCAGTCCGTGGACCGACCAGACGAGCCGATCCGGGTCGACCCGGACGAGCGGCGCGGCGGCGACGCCGGGCACGGCGGCGTGGTAGGCCGCACCCTCGCCGTCGAGCGTGAAGGCGGCGACGGCCCTGGCGGCGACCGCGGGCTCGACGGCGAGGGCCATCGCAAGCGCGGCAACCAGGGAGCACTCGGATCGGGGCGTAGTTGCTTCCCCGCGGTCGCGCGCCTGGAGCGCCCACCCGATGAGCCGACCCAGGACATCGCGGTAGGTCTGGACCGTGCAGCCGCCGATCGCGGCGTCGGCCGGATAGCCGAGCTGGTGCGCCATCATCTCCAGGTGCACGGCGGCCAACCGGCGGTAATACGCGTCGTGCCCGGGATCGCTCGTCTCCCGATCCGGTCGTGCGGACCGTAGGGCGCGGAGCTCGGGCTCGTGCCGCTCGGCAAGCCACGCCGCCCACCAGTCGAAATCCGCGCGTTCCCGCCAGCTCGCCGGTGCCCGCTTCGTTGCGATCCAGGCGCCGAACGTCCCGTCGCCGTCCTCGACCGCCCGCATGAAACCGGTCTCGCAGTGCGCCAGCACCAGCTCGGCCTCGGCCAGCCGGCCGCACTCCCGAAGATGGCGTTCCCCCCAGCCGTCCATCCCGTCGCTGGACGAAACCGACGCCGTTGCTTCGTCGCCGCCAGATTCGAGGCAGAGCTGAAGCGCTTTGTTCCCGCCGAGGTCGGCGAGGCGACGACCGTTGACGAGGCCGGACGATGGCCCGGGGTCGAGCGCGAGCGGCTGCCGGTCCCAGGCCCGGAGGAGCGCCAGGATGGCCGCCTCGCAGTCGCCCGGAATGCCCGCGCGGAGGCGCCGCTGTTGCTGGTCGATCGCCTGGCGGAGTTGTGCTTGGGCGGTCATGCGGCGGGGCCGTTCCGTGACCGCGCGGCGACGGTGGGCGATCGAGTCGGGTCTACGCAGGACCAAGACCGTTGCACAGAGCCAACTGGCGTGCAACGTACCCGGCCGTTCGGCACCCGGCCGCTGGGGGAGAAACGGGACGGCGGCTTGTGCGCCGGGGACACCGAGTCAGATCGATCCCGAATCGCCGGTCTTTCGTCAACCGATCGTTGCATCACGCGGGTCGGATCCATCCGGGTCGCAATTGGCTCGGCATCCGCCGCGCGCCGGTTTACGCCCGCTCCTGGTCGCTCGTAACTGCCGCCGCGAGAGCGCGGCCCGCTGCGGGCGCCGGGGCAGGGACGGCGCTCCCGGGCTGGCGGAGCCGCAGTCGCTGCCTTGCCGCCGTCGCGGCGTAGACCGCGGCGAAGGTGGCGGTCGCCAGCAGCACGATCGCGGCGCCGGAGGCGATGTCGAACCAGAAGCTGAACAGCATCCCGACGCCGCCGCACCAGGCGCCGAGCAGCACGCTAAGCGCCAGCAGCCGACCGAACGAGTCGGTCAGGAGGCGGGCGGTCGTCGGCGGGATCACGATCGCCGCCGCGATCAGGGTGGCGCCGACGACGTTCAGCGAGGCGACGACCGTCGCCGCGAGGGCGAGCGCGAAGCCCGTCTCGACCCTGCCGGTGGCGACGCCGTAGACACGCGCCAGCTCTGGGTCGAAGGTCGAGAAGAGGAGCTGCTTGTAGCCGAGGAAGACGGCCGACGCGACGACAGCCCCGACGGCGCCGATGACCCACAGATCCTGCGGGGTGACGCCGAGGATGTTGCCGAAGAGGGCCGCCTCGAAGTCGCGGCTGAACGAGCGGGTCTTGGAGATGACGGCGACGCCGAGGGCGAACGAGGCCGTCGTGATGATCCCGATCGCGGCGTCGGCGCCGATGCCGCGGCGGCGGCCGGTGGCGTTGATCAGCAGCGCCGAGAGGAAGCCCCAGGCGCCGGCGCCGAGGTAGAAATTCCACCCCAGCAGGTAGGAGACGACCGCCCCGCCGAAGACGGAGTGGGAGAGCCCGTGGCCGATGTAGCTCATCTTGCGGAGCACGATGTAGACGCCCATCAGGCCGCAGAGGGCGCCGATCATGGTCGCGGCCAGCAGGCCGTGCCGGAAGAACTCGTAGGCGAACGGTTCGCGCAGGGTGTCCATCGGGTCCTCGGTTCGGCTCAGTCGGCGGCGACGGCGGGGACGGCCGCCAGGCGGCGGGTCGCGACCGGGCCGTGGCCGTGGCCCTCGGCGACCAGGATGCCCCCGGTCTCGGCATCGCGCAGCACCCGCATCGGGGCGCCGAAGGTGCGGCTCAGGATCGGCTCCGTGAAGACGTCGGCCGGCGGCCCCTGGGCGACCACCCCGTTGTTGACGCAGACCACCCACGGCAGGTGGGCGGCGACCGCGTTCAGCTCGTGGGTGGTCATCACCGTCGTCACGCCCTCGTCGTGGAGGCCGACCAGCAGGTGCAGGATGTCGTCGCGTGTCTTCGGGTCGACGCTGGCCGTCGGCTCGTCGAGCAGGAGCACCCGCGGTTTGCCGACAAGCGCCCGGGCGAGGAAGACGCGCTGCTGCTGGCCGCCCGAGAGCTCCCGGATGTGGCGGCCGCCGAGACCTCCCAGCCCCAGCTTCTCCAGCGCGGCGGCGACCTCCCGCTTGTCCTCGCGGCTCGCCCACGGCAGCCGGCCCATCGCCTGGATCCGCCCCATGAGGACGACCTGGTCGACGGTGACCGGGAACGACCAGTCGACCAATTCCGTCTGCGGCACGTAACCGACCGCGGCGGGTGGCGCGCCGGCCGTCACCGCCCGACCATCCACCTCGACCGCCCCCGAGACGTGCGGCAGGACGCCGAGGATCGCCTTCAGGATCGAGGTCTTGCCGGCGCCGCTGGGGCCAACCAGCCCGACGAAGCGTCCGGCCGGGACCGCCAGCGAGACGCCGCGCACGACCGGCGCCCCGCCGTAGCCGCCGGCGAGGTCGTGGAGGCGGATGGCGAAGGGCGTGGTCAAAGGATGACTCCGTCGGCTCCCCCTCTCCCGCGCATCGGGAGAGAGGGTCGGGGGGTGAGGGCGTCCCCGGCAGCGGTCAGCACCCCCTACGGCAGGTAGGTGTCGTACGGTTCGATCCCGGCCAGTGCCTCGACCGAGCCGCCGAGGGCCGGGATCATCAGCTCCATGTTGCGCAGCATCATCCCGACGTAGGTGTGCTCGGGCGCGTTCGGTTCGCCGGGCGGGTCGTCGTCGCGCAACTGGTCGACGTAGGTCGCCCCGGCCTCCGCGGCGATTTGCTCCAGGACGTCGCTGGGGAAGACCTCGGAGCCGAAGACGGCCGGCACGCGCTCCTCCCGGATCTGGTCGATCAGCGCTGCCACCTCCCGCGGCGAGGGCTCCGAGAAGTCGGACGGCTGGGCGGCGCCGATCACCTCGATCCCGACGTGGGGCGCGAAGTAGGCCCAGGAGTCGTGGTAGGTGAGGAGCCGCCGGTTGGGCTCGGGGATGGTCTGGACCGCCTCCAGGATCGCCGCGTCCAACGCCTCGAGGACGGCCAGGAAGCGAGCCAGGTTCTCCTGGTGGTAGGCCGCGTTGGCCGGGTCGTGGGCGGAGAGCGCGCCGGCGACGATCTCGGCGTAGCGCATCGCGAAGGGGACGTTGGTCCAGAGGTGGGGGTTGGGGTCGCCGTCGGACTCGGGGAACGAGAAGTCGAAGACCCACGCCTCGGGGTCGATCGTCTGGTCGCCGAGGACGACGATCTCGGCGCCCTCCTTCAGGTTCGCTTCGGCCAGCTCCATCGTCGGCAGCTCCAACGCCAGGCCGTTGACGACGACCAGGTCGGCGGCAGCCAGGATCCGGGCGTCGGAGGGGGCCGGCTCGAAGGTGTGGGAGTTGGTGCCGTCCGGGACGACGCCGCGGAGGTCGATCCGGGTGCCGCCGACGTTGCGGACGATCGAGGAGATGGGGGCCACGGTCGAGACGACGTTCAACCTGCCGTTGCCCTCGACCAGCTCGTCGTTCCAGCCGAGCGACGACGTCGGGGCTGGGGCGGGGGTTGCCTCCTGACCGCGGACCGGCGCGGCTGTCCCGGCGAGTGCCGCGGCGACCCCGGCGCGGAGCAGCGAGCGGCGGGACCGGAGCGTCATCCGTAACCTCCCCGTGGCACACTTCGGAGCGGTCGTAGCGGACACGACGCTTCTGCAAACAGTTGCACCTGCGACGATTCATGCTACGGCGCGAACCGATCCGAGTCAATGGACGGGACGTGGCGGTCGATACCCGGGCCGGGCCGTTCCGGTTGGACAAGCAACAGATGACCCACCAATGCTCCCACGATGCCGCCGCCTCGGTGGCCGAACCGGCCGCTGAACGGCTGAGGCGGGCGGGCCAGCGGGCGACGCCGCAGCGGCTCGTCATCCTCGGCGCGCTGCGCCCCGGCGAGCACCTCTCGGCCGACGAGGTCTTCGCCCGGGTCGAGCCCCTCCTGCCGGGCGTCAACCGGAGCACCGTCTACCGGACGCTGGAGCTGTTCCGCGACCTCGGCCTCGTCAGCGAGACCGACCTCGGCGCCGGGGCCCGGCAGTTCGAGCTCCTCGACGGTCGCCACCACCACCTCGTCTGTCGCCACTGCGGGGCCACGCTCGAGCTTGACGACGCGCTGGTGGCGCCGCTGCGGGAGGCGATCCGGGGACGCTACGGCTTCGCCGCCGGGATCGACCACCTGGCGCTCTTCGGTCGCTGCGCCGCCTGCGCCCGCGACGACGACGCCGCCGAGAACGGCGGCCGGACCGGCGGCGCCCGATGAACGACCTCGCCGGCCCGCTGGTTACCGTCCGCCGCGTCGAACGACCGACGGAGGCAGAGATCGAGTCGCTCGCCGGCCTGCTCGTCGAGGGCGTCGCCGACGGGGCCTCGCTCGGCTTCCTGCCGCCGCTCGACCCCGCCGCGGCGGCGGCCTGGTGGCGGGGGGTGGCCGTTCCGGGAGTCATCCTGCTGGTGGCCGCGGTCGGCGGCGCGGTGGCGGGCACCGTCCAGGTGCGGCCGGCAGAGAGCGCCAACGGCCGCCATCGGGGGGAGGTCTGCAAATTGCTTGTCGGGCCGGGGTTCCGCCGCCGCGGCATCGCGCGGGCGCTGCTGGACGCGGCGGAGGAGGAAGCGCGGGCCGAGGGCAAGACGCTGCTGACGCTGGACACCCGCGAGGGCGACCCCTCGAACGCGCTCTACCGGGGCGCGGGCTACGTCGAGGCGGGCCGGATCCCCGGCTGGGCACGCAACGCCGACGGGACCTGCGGCGCCACGGTGTTCTATTACAAGCCCCTCGGCCAAGAGGAGACGACGTGATGCGAGAGCGACGAGGCTACAAGGCGGTTTCCGGCACCTCCCAGCGGCGGGTGGCCAAGGCGGCGCGGGGCGGTGCGGCCTCCGCCCGGGCCGGCACGGTGACCGTCGCCGGTGGCGGTCGGCAGGCCGATCGCGGCGAGCGCAAGGCGATGCGGCAGCACCTCCAGGACGACCCGCAGATGCGGTCCCGGGCGGAAGATTTCGTCCGCCGCTACTCGACGGGCGACCCGCGCGAGGGGTACGACGACCACGAAGCGGCCGAGATGTTCGAGATGGTTCGGTCCAACTCGACGCCGGAGGAGATGCGGGAGGCGCTCCAGGCGACGGTCCGCAATCTGCCGCCGGACCAGCAGCAGCAGGTCGCCCGGCTCCTCCAGGCGGCGGGCGGCGGCGAGGCCGGCGGCCAGCGGATGGGATTGGGGGGCTCCGGTGGCGGCCTGGGCGACCTGCTCGGCGGCCTCCTCGGCGGCGGTATGGGCGGCG
>CADCWF010000073.1 GCA_902806345.1 uncultured Thermomicrobiales bacterium | reverse complement strand
GCGGCCGGAACCAGGATGCCGCGGCCGTCGGCGGCGGCGACATGACGGTGCCGGCGGTCGGCACCGGCGATGCCCTTCGCTCGGCGTCCGGCTCGACCGCCGCCCTCCTGGCTGTCGGTGCCGCCGGCGCGGCGGCCCTCGCCTGGAAGGCGTCGACCGCCGCGGGCTCGACCGAGGCGTAGCACCGGCAACAGTTCGATCCGTAGCGTTCGTGGCCCGGCGGTCCCAAGGGACCGCCGGGCCATTTTGTTGTCCATCGCCAGTCGGAGCGTTGGGACTTGCAGGGGTCCGAGCCGACCCAAACTGGACGTTGTCCCGGGCTTGGGCGGGCCGAACCGAGTCGCTGCCGATCGATCCGAGAACGCGGGAGCGGTCGCCGTGTAGTGAAGGCAACTATTTTGCCTGTTCGGCATGGATCGTGAATCTCCCCGGCCAGGCCGGGGCCGTCCCGACCGCGTGGTCAAGAGGGTGCCCGCCCGCAGGCGCCGGGAACGGTCCGTCGACCGGTCGTTGATCGGTCCGCCCAGCCCGGCGGAGCCGTCATCCGGGACGGTATGCGACCAAGGGGCAGAGGAGGAATGCTCCAGGATGGTTTCTCGTCATAATCGAACGTACGCCGCAGGCGTCTCCCCCGAAGAGGTTGGCGTGACGCGGCGCGACCTGCTTGGCACCTCGGCCAAGATCGCCGGTGGCGGCGTCCTCGCCATGAAGGGGCTCGCCTTCGCCCAGACGGGCGGCCTCGCGTTCACCCAGGAGGCGACGCCGGCCGTGGGCGAGCTCGAGGGGGTGCTGGCGGGACTCGACCCCCAGATGCAAGAGGTTCTCCAGAAGTTCCAGGATCTGAACAAGATCCCGATCGCGAGCCAGACGCCGTTCAACGCGCGCCAACTGCCGCTGCCGGGGGACGCCGTGATGGCGCTGCTGGCGGAGCGGGGCGAGTCGGCGATCGAGCCGGTCGCCGACGTCGAGCACCAACTGATCCCGACGCCGAACGGCGATCTGATCGGCCGGGTCTACACGCCGGAGGGGCAGGCACCTTTCCCGGTGATCGTCTACTTCCACGGTGGCGGCTTCGTCATCGCCGACCTCGACAGCTACGACTCCTCCTGCCGGGCCCTGGCGAACGCCGCCGATGCGGTCGTCGTCTCGGTCGCCTACCGGCAGGCGCCCGAGAACCCGTTCCCCGCGCCGGTCGACGACGCCTACTTCTCGTTCCAGTACGTGGCCGAGAACGCCAGCCTCTTCAACGGCGACCCGGAGCGGGTCGCGGTCGCCGGCGAGAGCGCCGGCGGCAACCTGGCGACGGTGGTCTGCATCCTGGCGCGCGACCAAGGCGGCATCGAGCCGATCCACCAACTGCTCGTCTACCCGATCACCACCTACGCCCCGGAGGGGGAGGGTGCCGAGTCGATCGAGGAATTCGCGACGGCGGTGCCGCTGAACGCCGCCCTCCTCGACTGGTTCCAGAGCTACTACGCGCCGGACCCGGCCTCGCCGTCGGCGTCGCCGCTGCTGGCGGCCGACCTCGGCGGGTTGCCGCCGGCGACGATCATCGCCGCCGAGGTCGACCCCCTGGTCGGTCAGGGCCGGCAGTACGCCGACGCCCTCGAGGCGGCCGGCAACGACGTCACCTACACCCTCTACGAGGGGGTCACCCACGAGTTCTTCGGCATGGGAGCGGTCGTCGACACGGCGAACGACGCCGTCGCCGAGGCGGCCGACCGGCTGCGGGAGTCGTTCGACGAAGCCGCCGGCGAGGCGACGCCGAGCGCGTAGGCGCCGGAGGCCGTGAATCGCTGGTCCATTGCGTTGCGACGGCCCCGGGCACCCGCCCGGGGCCGTCATCGTCTGGTCCACCGCCGAATCCGGGCGGTCGCTCTCCTCCCGGGGTGGCCCGGTCGGGAGGGGATCGCTGTTCCCCGGAGCGCGGTAGCGGGCGATGCCTCCGGAACAGCTGCCTCGGGTCGAGCGGCATGCCGAATGCGGGGTGCGCCGGGGAGCCTCCGGAGCACCTCGGAGGCGCGGTCGGCCGTGGTCCACGGGCCGCTCGATGGAGAGGAGGAGCGGTCGCCGGGACGACACCGGTTCCGACCGCGGAGCACCAGCTCATGCGGCTTGCGCCGCCGTCGTTTCGGCTGCGGGATAGGAGCGCCCCGATGCCCAGACAATCACGACTGGTCCCGGTGCTGGTCGGTAGGGGCTGAGATGACGCTCGCTGTTGGTCTCGACCGGATGGCCGGCGTCATCGACCGGATCTCTTGTGCTGGGTCGTAGGGAACAGGACGTCGGGGATACGCCGTAGGACGGGGGAGGTGGTTGGGTGGTCCTGGCGCGCCCCGTCTCCTGCAAGGAGGAGACGACGATGACCGGCGGCAACGGGAACGCGAACGGCAGCCTGCGCGCGGGGGCGGTCAAGGGGGCGGTGGCCGGGGCGGTCGGCGTCTGGCTGATGGATCTGGTCAGCACCGCGATGTACGAGCAGGAGGACGAGGCGGCGAAGAAGCGGGAGGAGGCGGCCCGCGTCGAGGGCAAGGACCCGGCCAGCGTCGCGGCCGCTCGGATCGCGCTGGCGACTGGGGCCGAGCTCTCGGAGGAGCGGCAGGGCCAAGCCGCGACCGCCATCCACTACGCGCTCGGGGTCGTGCCGGGGGCGGTCTACGGGGCCCTCCGGCCGCGCCTCGGCGGCTCGGGCGCAGGGCGCGGGCTCGCCTACGGGCTGGCGCTCTTCCTCCTGAACGACGAGGGGATCGGGCCGGCGCTGGGATTGGCCGCCGGCCCGACGGCCTACCCTTGGCAGGCCCACGCCCGCGGCCTGACGGCGCACCTCGTCCTCGGGGTTGCCACCGACGCCGTCCTCGACCTGCTCGACCGGGCGGGGTAGAAGCCACCTTCGAACGGGGTTCCTCGTATCCGAACCGGCGGGAACGACGGTCGCCGAGGGTGCGGCACGGTCGCTGCAGCGGTCGGCGGAAGCCCGGTTGGTGGCGTCCGACCGGCGACGAACCCCGTGCTACGATTTGGGAAGCATTGGTCGGACGCACGGGTTCGCGCGCCCGTTTCGCGAGGATGATCCCACGATGGTCGAGACCCTGCCCGCCAGCCCCGCTTCGGCCGGTACCGAGATCCGGCCGGACATCATCGCCGCCCTCGGCAACACGCCGCTGGTCCGCCTCAACGGCGTCGCCAAGGGGATCCGGACCCCGGTCGTCGCCAAGCTCGAGATGCTCAACCCCGGCGGTTCGGTCAAGGACCGGATCGGGATCCGGATGGTCGAGGAGGCCGAGCGCAAGGGGTGGCTGAAGCCGGGCGGCACCATCGTCGAGCCGACCAGCGGCAACACCGGCGTCGGCCTGGCGATGGCGGCGGCCGTCCGCGGCTACAAGTGCATCTTCGTGATGCCGGACAAGGTTGCCCCGGAGAAGGTCGCCCTGCTGCGCGCCTACGGGGCCGAGGTCGTCACCACCCCGACCGCGGTCGAGCGCGACTCGCCGGAGAGCTACTACAGCGTCGCCGACCGCCTGACGCGGGAGGTGCCGAACGCCTTCCAGCCGAACCAGTACTTCAACCCGATGAACCCCCGCACCCACTACGAGAGCACCGGCCCCGAGATCTGGGAGCAGACCGGCGGCAAGATCACCCACTTCGTCGCCGGGGTCGGCACCGGCGGCACGGTTTCGGGCGTCGCCCGCTACCTGAAGGAGCGCAACCCCGCCATCCGCGTCGTCGGCGCCGACCCGGAGGGGAGCATCTACACCCAACCGGACGACATCCACACGTACAAGGTGGAGGGGGTCGGCGAGGATTTCTGGCCCGGCACCTTCGACCCCGCGCTCGTCGACGAATGGGTCAAGGTGAGCGACCGCGACTGCTTCCTGACCGCCCGCAGGGTGACCCGTGAGGAGGGGATCCTGATCGGCGGTTCCGGCGGCTTGGCGGTCTGGGCGGCGCTGGAGGCGGCGAAGCGGATCGACGACCCGGAGGCGCTGCTGGTGGTCCTCGTCCCGGACAGCGGCCGGGGCTACCTCTCGAAGATCTACAGCGACGACTGGATGCGGGAGAACGGCTTCCTGTCGCGCCTCGGGCAGCCGGTCCGGATCGGCACCGTGCTGGCCGAGCGGCGCGGCGAGACGCCGAAGATCGTCGCCGTCGGCTGCGACCAGACGGTGGCGGAGGCGATCGAACTCCTCCGCTCCCACGACATCTCCCAGCTGCCGGTGCTGCGCGACAGCACCTACGCCGTCGTCGAGAACGGCGGCCGGGTGCCGATCGAGGTCCAGTCAGTCGTCGGCAGCCTCCAGGAGCGGGGGCTGCTCGACCACCTCTTCCGCAAGCCGGACGTGATCTCGGCCAAGGTCAGCACGATCATGGACGCGCCCTTCCCCCTGGTCGACGGCAACGAGGAGGTCGAGCGGGTGGCGCCGATGCTGGCGAGCGGGGCGCCGGCGGTGCTGGTCCAGCGGCAGGGGACGCTGGTCGGCGTCGTGACCCGCGCCGACGTGCTGGAGTACGTCGCCCAGCACCGCAATGGTCGCTAGCCGGGCTAGGAGCTAGGAGCCAAGACCATGGTGATCGCCGAGCGCCGGTACACGGTGGCGGATCTGGAGAGGCTACGTGTCGGAAGTAGGCTCCGGTACGAGTTGGTCGAAGGGGAGGTGCTCGTATCGCCGTCGCCGTCAATCAACCACCAACGGGTATCACGTCGGTTGATGGTGGATTTCGATCGCACGCTCTCCAGTCTTGGAATCGGAGAGGTCTTCGCCGCCCCCTTGGACATCAATCTCGGGATCGACACCGTCGGCCAGCCCGATCTGGTCGTCGTCCTGGCCGATCGCGCGGAGATCCTCGACCAAGGCGCTGGCGTTGGCGTGCCTTCAGTCGTCGTCGAGATTCTGTCGCCCTCCAGCCGCCGAACCGACGCCGTGACGAAGCGCGCCGCCTACGTCCGCGCCGGGGTGCCGGAGTATTGGCTGGTGGATGCCGAGGAGTGCCTCGTGGTCGTCCAGTCGGAGCCGATCGGGGACGAGTATCGGCGGGCAACGATCTTCCAGCGGACGGAGATGGCCGTCTCGGCGACGATCCCCGGGCTAACGGCCGACCTCGCGGCCGTGTTCGCCGGGATCGACCCGTCCTGAGCCACGACATCGGAACGCGCGCTCGCCCTCGTTCGGGAGAACGTCTCGCATGGTCACCACCCTCGGCCCCTACACCGCCGCCGACCTCCTGCGGATGCGCGAGGAGACCGACGAGCGCCTGGAGCTGATCGACGGGGAGGTGTTCGTGGTTCCGTCGCCGAACGAAGGGCACCAGACGTCGTCGTCGATCCTCGTTCATGCCTTCGTCGGTCAGATCACGTTGAAGGGCCTTGGCCGGGTCTATCATGCCCCGTTCGACGTTCTTATCTCCGACGACCGGGTGGTCCAGCCCGACCTCCTCGTCGTGCTGAACGAGGACCGAGCCGCCGTCGGCCCGGACGGCGTCGTTGGGAGGCCGTCGCTGGTGGTCGAGATCGTGTCGCCGACCAACCGTATGCATGACTTGAGGCGCAAGCGGGCACTCTATGCCAACGCCGGGATCCCCGAGTTCTGGCTCGTCGATCCGGCGCTGCGCAGCGTCGTCGTCCTGACCGAGCCGAGCGCCGACGACTACCGGACCGAGCGGGTGTACCACGAAGGAGAGGTGGTTCGTTCGGTGACCATCCCGGTCGTCGAGATTGCAGTGACCAACCTCTTTCCACCGCCATTCAAGAGCGCGTAGGGGCTTCACCGCGTGTGGAGCGCCGCGGCGTCCGATCGCGAGGGGGCGCATCGATGGTTGCGACGCTCGAACCGTACACCGTCGCCGACCTGCGTCGGTTGCGCGAGGAGACGAAGGACCGCCTCGAGATGATCGAAGGTGAGGTGTTCGTCGTACCGAAATCCAGCGTTCTGCACCAGGGGGCGTCGGTGCGGCTCACCCATGCCCTGTTCGTGCAGGTCGAGTTGGCGGGTACCGGACGCGTCCTGTGCGGCCCGATCGACGTCAAACTCTCCGACGTGGACGTGGTGCAACCGGACTTGGTCGTCATCCTGCCCAACGGCGGCGCGCGCCTCGCCCCCGAGGCGATCGTCGGTCTGCCGGCTCTCCTGGTCGAACTCGTCTCGCCGACGAGCCGAGTCCAGGATCGCCAGGTCAAGCGCCGCATCTACGCCAAGGCGGCCGTCCCCGAATACTGGTTGGTTGACCTCGCATCCCGCATCGTCGCGGTCTTGACCGATCCCGTTGAGGGCGATTACCGAACCGAGGTCACCGTTGGGGAGGGCGACACCCTCCGCTCGGCTACCATTCCCGGCGTCGAGATCGCGGTGGCGGACCTCTTCCCGCCGTCGTTCAAGGGCGTTTAGGCACGTCCCCTGGGCCGGGGTCTCCGGCCGGCGTCGCCGAGCGCGTCAACAGGAGCAGCAGCATGGAGCGGGAGCGGGAACGCGGGCACGACTGGCGGGCGACGAGCTTCGAGACCCGCGCCATCCACGCCGGCCAGGAGCCGGACCCGGCCACCGGCGCGGTGATCGTCCCCATCTACCAGACCAGCACCTTCGTCCAGGAGGCGGTCGGCGTCCACAAGGGGTACGAGTACGCCCGCACCGACAACCCGACCCGGAGCGCGCTCCAGGAGGCCGTTGCCGCCCTCGAGGAGGGCGCCTGGGGCCTGGCCTACGCCAGCGGCCTGGCCGCAACCCAGAACCTGGCCTACCTGCTCGAGCCCGGCGACCACGTCCTCCTCTCGGACGACGCCTACGGCGGCACCTACCGCCTCTTCGCCAAGGTGATCGCCCGCTACGGCATCACGGTCGAGCAGGTCGACCTCTCCGACCTGGACGCGGTGCGGGCGGCGCTGCGGCCGGAGACGAAGTTCGTCTGGGTCGAGACGCCGACGAACCCCTACCTGAAGGTCGTCGACATCGCCGGCGTCGCCGCCCTTGTCCAGGATCATCCAGCGATGCTGGTGGTCGACAACACCTTCGCCTCGCCGTACCTGCAGCGCCCGCTGACGCTCGGGGCGGACCTGGTGCTCCACTCGACGACGAAGTACCTGGGCGGCCACTCCGACGTCGTCGGCGGCCTCGTCGTCGGCAACGACCGTGCGGTCTACGAGACGCTGAAGTTCCACCAGAACGCGGCCGGCGCCGTGCCCGGCCCGCTCGACTGCTGGCTGGCGCTGCGGGGCATCAAGACGCTGGCGGTGCGGATGGAGCGCCACTCGGCCAACGCCCAGGCGGTCGCCGAGTTCCTGGGGGAGCAGGACGCGGTCGAGCGCGTCTACTACCCCGGCCTGCCGGACCACCCCGGGCACGAGATCGCGGCGCGGCAGATGTCCGGCTTCTCGGGGATGGTCTCGTTCACCCTGCGCGGCGGCTACGAGGCGGCGGCGGCAGCGGCGGCGGCGACGCGCGTCTTCGCCCTGGCCGAGAGCCTGGGCGGCGTCGAGTCGCTGATCGAGCACCCGGGGGTGATGACCCACGCCAGCGTCGCCGGCACGAAGGGGGAGGTGGCGCCGAACCTGCTCCGCCTCTCGGTCGGGATCGAGGGCATCGGCGACATCATCGAGGACCTCGAGCGGGCGCTGGCGGCGGTGCCGGTAGCGGCGATCCGCTGACGAGACGGGCGGCGGGGGCGGGGGCGGAGCGGGTGCTTCGCCTCGGCTCCGCGTTATCGAGCGGGGATCGCCTCGACCAGGCGTGCCAGCACCCCGTTTGGGTCGTACACCACCACCAGGCCGCTTCGGCCCATTGCGGCGGTGTCGGGATCGACCGGATCCGCCGCGCACCAGTCGGGGGTTGTGACAGCGAACTCGACCTCGGGGCCGTCGGCGTACCAGACGCGCAGCGCCGGCGCCGTGCCGGATGCCTCGCGGACGGTCTCGCCGGGCTCGCCGAACGCGGCCAGCCACCCCGGGAAGGCGAGGTAGCCCGCCACGTCGCGGACGATCACCACGAGGTCGACGTCCGAGTCCGGGCGGGCGTCGCCGCGTGCCCAGGAGCCGACGAGGGCGACCGCGACTACGTCCGGCCGGTCGGCTGCCCAGGCGCGGACCGCCGCCAGCAGCGTCCGCACGCGGACTCCGGCGATCGTCGGCGGCAACGAGATCGGCGGTTCGCTCCCCGGGAAGCCCCTCGGATCGGAACCGGCGGAGTGTTCTGGCAACCTGCCTCCGTTATCGTGGGATCTTGTCCCATCGAGAGCTGGGGCGGCAACGGTCGTTCTCAGGGCCCTTCAGGGTCGTTCGTGGCTTCAGCCCGGCCATTGACGGTCGGGCGCGACGGCGCAGCCGCCGGTCGGTCCGCGACAGATGAGATTGGACGCATCACGCAGAATGACGAAAGGTTCGCGGTCTCCGTTCGGGCGATCGATCACCCGGATGCCGGATCATTCCAACCGGCGGAAGATGGCGCAGGCGTTCTGGCCGCCGAAGCCGAAGCCGTTGGCGAGGGCGGCCCGGATCGGCAGGGCGCGGGCGACGTTCGGCACGTAGTCGAGGTCGCAGTTGGGGTCCGGGACGTCCAGGTTGATCGTCGGCGGCGCGATCTGGTCGCGCAGGGCGAGGACGCAGGCCAAGGCCGAGACGGCGCCGGCGGCGCCGAGCAGGTGGCCGACCATCGACTTGTTGGCGGAGATGGCGAGGCGGTCGGCGTGGTCGCCGAAGGCGCGCCGGATCGCCCGCGTCTCGGCGGCGTCGCCGAGCGGCGTCGCCGTGGCGTGGGCGGCGACGTAGTCGACATCTTCCGGCGCGAGCCCGGCTCGGGCGAGGGCGCGGCTCATCGCCAGCGCGGCGCCCGCGCCGTCTTCGAGGGGCGCCGTGATATGGAAGGCGTCGGAGGTGTAGGCGCCGCCGCTCGCCTGGCAGAGGATCGGCGCGCCGCGGCGGAGGGCGTGCTCCTCCGTCTCCAGCACCATCACCGCCGCGCCTTCGCCGAAGACGAAGCCGTCGCGGCCGGCGTCGAAGGGGCGGCTGGCCCGCTCCGGGTCGTCGTTGCGGCGGGAGAGGGCGCCCATGTTGGCGAGGCCGGTGATCGAGACCGGGCTGAGCGCCGCCTCGGTGCCGCCGCAGACCACGGCGTCGACCTCGCCCCGCTCCAGCATGTGGACGGCGTCGACATAGGCCTGGACGCCGGCGGCGCAGGCGGCGACGGAGGTGAGCGAGGGGCCACGGATGCCGAAGGCGATCGAGACCTGGCAGGAGGCCATGTTCGGGGCGAACATCGGGATCAGGAACGGGCTGACCGCCTTGCCGCTCTTGGCGTGCATGGCGACGACGTTGGTCTCGATCGTCCAAATGCCGCCGCCGCCGGTGTTCATCACGACGCCGACCCGCTCCCGATTGGCGTCCCCGATCGTCAACCCGGCCCCTTCGATCGCTTCCCGCGCGGCGGCGATGCCGAGCTGGGCGAAGCGGTCCATCCGGCGGGAGGCCTTGACGTCCATGAAGTCGGCGGCGACGAAGCCAGGCACCTCGCCCGCGATCTGGACGGGCAGGCTCGAGGCGTCGAAGTGCTCGATCCGGCGGATGCCGGAGCGGCCGGCAGTGAGACCCGCCCAGAACGCCTCGGACCCGATGCCGAGCGGGCTCACCGCCCCGACCCCCGTAACGACGACCCGGTTCACGCTGTTCTCCCTCGCCTCGCCCGCCGCCACCCCGGCGGTCTCCCGCCGCCGGGTCGCCGCTGCCGGTCTGACCGCCGTGGCTGCCCGAATGGACGTTACCGAGCCGGGGCCGGCTTCTCGTCGGTCGGCAGGCCGAGGTCGGCCAGGCCGACCGTGGCGACGTCCCGGTCGATCCGCTTGATCAGGCCGGCGAGGACCTGCCCCGGCCCGACCTCGACGAAGGTGGTGGCGCCGGCCTCGACCATCGACCGGACCGACCGCGTCCAGTCGACCGGCCGCTCGACGTGGTGGGCCAACTCCTGGCGCACCTCGGCGACCGTCTCCATCGCTCGGCCGCCGGCGTTGGCGACGACCGGGATCCGGGGTGGCCGCAGCGGCAAGCCGTCCAGGATCTCGGCGAGCTGGATCGCGGCGCAGGCCATCAGCGGCGAGTGGGAGGCGATCGAGATGCCGAGGCGGGCGACGCGTTTGGCGCCGGCCTGCCGGGCCAGCTCCATCGCCCGCTGCAGCGCCGACACGTCGCCGGAGATGACCGACTGGCCGGGGCAGTTGTCGTTCGCCACGACCACGACGCCGGCCCCCTCCGCTTCCGCGGTCGCCTCCGCGCAGACCGCCGCTAGGGCGTCGCGGTCGAGCCCGATCACGGCTGCCATACCTCCCGGCCTCTGGTCGCCGGCCTCCTTCATCAGCCGGCCCCGTTCGCGCACCACACGGAGCGCGGCCGGGAAGTCCAGCACCCCGGCCGCGACGAGGGCGGTGAACTCGCCGAGGGAGTGGCCGGCGACGACGAGCGGCCGGGCCGTCGTGCCGACCGCGGCGGCGCGCTCTCCCAGCGCTTCGAGGGCGGCGACGGAGGCCGTCAGGATCGCGGGCTGGGCGTTGATGGTGTCTTCCAGCTCGGCGGCCGGGCCGTCAAAGCAGAGGCGGGAGAGGGGGAATCCGAGCGCCTCGTCGGCGTGGTCGAAGACCCGGCGGCCGGCGGGCGATGCCTCGTAGAGCGCCCGACCCATGCCGACGAACTGGCTGCCCTGGCCGGGAAACACCAGGGCGACCGTCCCCCCCAGCGCCTCCATCCCCGTTCCCATCCCGGCTTCCGACCCCGTCCGATCGCGCCCCCCGCGGCGCCGCGGTGGATAACCGCCGGATAGTACCACGGGGTTGGCCAGCGGAGGCTCGCCGACGAGCGCGACGACGGGGAACGGGGGGCGGGTTCCGGTTGACGGCAGGGCCGCAGCCCATCCCCGGCCGCCTCGACCGATCGTGCTTTGACGTCGTCCTTGGCCCCGACGCCGGCGGCGTCCCTGTCGCGCTCTCGCCGCATCGGGCCACGCTACCATGGCCGGCGGGGCCGAATTGGAGGGAGCGGGCGATGTCGGAGCCGATCGTGCTGATGCGGGGCGAGCGGGTTGCGCTCGGGCCGCTCCATGCCGGCCTGCTGCCGCTGCTGGCGCGGTGGGCGAACGACCCGCGGACGGTCGAGCTGGGCGGCGATGCCTTCCGGCCGAAACCGCGGGAGGCCGTCGAAGCGGAATGGGCGCCGCTCCTGCGCGGCGAGCGGCCGGGCTGGGCCGGGTTCGCCATTTACGCCCTGCCGGGGTTGCGCCCGGTCGGCCTCGCCAACGTGCGGGACTTCCTAACGCCCCAGCGCACCGCCGAGTTCGGGATCACCATCGGCGACCCGGCCGACCGCGGGCGCGGCTACGGCGCTGAGGCGACCCGGATGCTGCTCGGCTGGGCCTTCGCCGAGCTCGGCGTCCACAACGTCTGGCTCGACACCCTGAGCACCAACCCGGGCGCGATCCGTGCCTACGCCAGGGCGGGCTTCCGCGAGATCGGCCGCATCCGGCAGGCGCGGCGGATCGGCGGGGTGGTCGCCGACCTGGTGCTGATGGAGTGCCTGGCGACGGAGTTCGCGGGGACCGCCTTTGGGGACGATCCGCCTCCGGCAGGCTGATGACACGGCGGACCGCTTGGCCCGGTCGGCACGGTGCCCGAGTTCGATGGAACGGAGCAATGGATGCCCGGTCGCCGAGAGATCGGCTACATCGAGCCCTTCGCCGAATCAGGCGACCACCTACGGGTACGCATCTCGACCGTTGGCGGTAGGGTGATCGCGTTCACGGTACAGTACGAGACACTCGTCGGGGATCGCTGGTTCCCGGTGGTCCGGTATGGCTCCAACATGGGACGCCGCATCGTGACACCTTGGATCGACAAGGTGACCTCGTCGGAACGCTCTGGATCAACCGGACCATGAAGTACACCGTACAATTCGCTCTAGCTGACATACGGGAGAACTGGAGGCACGACGAGGCCGCCTTCGCGGAGTACGAAGCATGAGTGCTCGCTCGAAGCATGCTCCGGTCGACGAACGTCCCGATTCGACCGCGGATGCGATCGACCAGTTGGGTGCGTTCCTGGCGAGCGCGATTGAAACGCCCGGTCTCCTCGACTTCTTCCCCGAAACCGGGGAGTTGGCGTTCCGCGAGCTGGATATCCACGGGCACGCCATCCAACTCACGGCGGTTCACCCGGATGGTGCGGACGCTCGGATGGCACGTCCGAGCCGGTATGCGTTGAAGGCTGGTTCGCTGGTGTTCCAACGGCCGATCCCGAACATTCCGGACGACCCCGACGACTTGATCGGCCGGACCTTGGGGATCGTGGAGAGGTTCGGGGCTTCAGCGCCCACGGCGGCCGAGGCGCTTGAAAGGCTCGAAGCCGAGTTGCGGGCCGCGATCGGCGAGGCCGTGCAGATCGACCTCGAGGCGGTTGACCGTCGGAGGCACGGTTAGGGATCGTCCTGTCGGCGGATGCCCCCGATACCAACCCGAAGGGGTGCCACCGCCTCCCTCAATCCGGGCCTGCGTTCCAGTCCGACCCCAACATCACATCGACTGTCTCGTCGCCGGACTTTGCGGCAGCGTGGCCCGGCTCGTCTCCACCGGCGTGGGCGCGGCTGTCGTCGATACGTATCCTAACCCCGCATGGCGGCGCGTCCTCTCAGTCCTCCGCATGCCGCCGAGCCGAAAGGTTGCGCCGTCGTGGCCCAGTCCGTCCTCCTCCCCGATCCAACCGCCCAAACGCTGCCTCGCCGGCAGGCTCCGGCGCGAGCCGAGCCGCGCCGGTCTGGGCTGCGGTTGCCGCTGCTCTACAAGGTGCTCCTGGCCAACGCCTCGATCGTCCTCCTCGGTGCGGTCGCCGGCACCTGGGCGACGATGGCGGCCATGCGGGCGGCGGGGGAGGGCGGCGGGATGCGGCTGGGGGCCGCCCTGGCGGTGCTCGGGCTGCTCCTCAGCATCGCCACCAACTACGTGGTGCTGCGCGCCGCTTTCCGGCCGCTGACCGCGCTGGCGAAGGTCGCCGAGGCGGTCCGCGCCGGTGACCTCTCCGCCCGCGCCGAGCCGCTGGCCGGCGGCGACCCCCAGGTCTCCCACCTGGCGGAGGCGTTCGACCGGACCCTCGACCAACTCGAGCGCGACCGGACCGAGCTCCGCTCGCTCGCCTCGCAGGTGATCCGCGCCCAGGAGGAGGAGCGCAAGCGGGTCTCCCGCGAGCTGCACGACGACACCGCCCAGATCCTCTTCGCCCAACTGCTCCGGGTGACCGCGCTCAAGGGATCGCCCAGCGCTGACGTGCGGGCGACGGCGACGGCGCTGGAGGAGACGACGGTCGAGGCACTGGAAGGGGTCCGCCGGCTGGCGCTGGAGCTGCGGCCGCCGGCGCTGGACGACCTCGGGCTGACGGCGGCGCTGGCCGATCTCGCCCAGCGATTCGGCGAGCAGCTCGCCGTCCCGGTCGGGTTCCAGGCGCGCGGGCTGCGCGGCCGCTTGCCGGCCGATGTCGAGCTGGTGCTCTACCGGGTGGCCCAGGAGGCGCTGACCAACGTCGCGAAGCACGGCCAGGCGACGGCCGTCTCGGTCGACCTCGACCGCGGACCGGGCGACGTCACCCTCTCGGTCCGCGACAACGGCCGCGGTTTCGACCCGCGGGCGGCGACGGCGAAGGCGGACGACGCGGCCGGCCTCGGCCTCTTCGGGATGGTCGAGCGGGTCTCCCTCGTCGGTGGCCGGGCCACCATCTGGAGCAGCCCGGGGCGGGGCACCGAGGTCTTCGCCTACATCCCGCTGGCGGAACCACGGGGGGGAGGGGACCGGGGCGCCGTCCCGGCGGAGGCACCGGCGTGAGCGCCGAGGTGAGCGGCGACGGCATCGCGGGCCGGACGCCGCCGATCCGGATCCTGCTGGCCGACGACCACGGTATCGTTCGGGCCGGGCTGCGGGCCCTCCTTGAGGCCCAGTCCGACCTGCGGGTGGTGGCCGAGGCGGCCGACGGCCCCTCGGCGGTGGCGCTGGTGCGGGAGCACGCGCCGACGGTGGCCGTGACCGACCTCTCGATGCCGGGCGGCGGCCTGGAGACGATCCGTGAGATCACCGCCCTCGGGCTGCCGACGCGGGTGCTGGTGCTGACGGTCCACGCCGAGGAGCGCTACCTGCTGCCGGTGCTGGAGGCGGGCGGCAGCGGGTACGTCCGCAAGGCGAGCGCCCACACCGATCTCCTCCAGGCGATCCGCACCGTCGCCCGCGGCGAGGTGTTCCTCGACCCGGCGGCGACGAAGACCCTGCTGCGCGGCTACCTCGGACGGGTCCGCACCGGCGAGGAGACGGACCTGGTCGAGGTGCTCTCGGAACGGGAGCGGGACGTGGTCCGGCTGACGGCCGAGGGCCACACCGCTCAGCAGGCGGCCGAGATTCTGGCGCTGTCGCCGAAGACGGTCGAGACCTACCGCCACCGGGCGATGCAGAAGCTGGGCCTGACCAACCGGGCCGAGTTGGTCCGCTACGCGCTGCGGGCGGGCCTTCTGGGGGGAGAGGAGGCGTAACGGCCCGTCGCCGCCGGATCGGTTGCCTCCACCCACTGGTTGTCCGGGATCGCCCCGCTCGGGTTCGGGTTCCGCCCGGATGCCTGGCAGGAGCCGGACGTGAGCTCGGCCAATCGGACGCCCGCGTGGGGCCGGAGTCGTGCGGTGCCGAACTGATTCCCGGTCCGTGTTCCACGGGCACTCGCCCTGCACGAAACTCGGCTGGGCATCCTCGACCGCCCGCGGGAGGACCGAGGGGGTCGGACGCCTGGCCGCGCCGCCGACCGTTGCCGCGCGAGTGGTACCACCTGGTCGTCAATCGGATCGGTGGGGTCCGGCACGCGGACCGTCCTCTGGGTCTGTCCTTCCCAAGCCACTCGCGCGCCTAATCGTCGATAGACGGTGGGGGACCGAGGATCTCGACCCCGGATTGTTTTGCCGCGGCTCCGACCTTCGCCATGTCCGGCGGGATGTCGGGCGGCAGCGTCCGCTCGGGCGCCGGCTCGCCGGCGGCGCGGAAGAACGTCTCGTGGTTCGGCGTCGTCAGATCGAGCCAGCGGGCTGCCTCGGAGGTCACCGCGAAGGCGTGCGGCACGCCGGCCGGGACGTGGACCGTCATGCCCGGCCCGGCTACGATCGGACCTTGGCCGTCGAGGGAGAACCGGAGCTCCCCCTCGAGGACGACGAAGGTCTCGTCGTCGGCCGGTTGGCGGTGGAGGGGAGTCGCCACGCCCCGGCGACCCCGCTGATCGGCCAGGCAGAGTCGTCCTCCGGTCTGCTCAGCTGTCGCCTTGAAGAGCAGCAGCGTCCCGAAGAACCAGAGCGCCTCGCCCTCCTCAGGGCCGAGTGCGTACGCGGTGAGGCCGCTTTCCATCGGTATCCGCCTCCTTCCCGATCAGAGTGATGAACTACGACGATCTGGCCCTGCGGCGCGCCTTCCCCGCGTGACATCGCGCCGCGGATCGCCGGGCGCGGCGTCGACGCCTCCGCACGCTTGGGGCGGCACCGCTGGGTGGTCGCGCGATGCTGGCCCGGTCGCCGGGCTGCCGCCTCGGCGTCCGCTCCGCGCAGCGGGGGGACCCGCTCCGGGGCTTGCTGCGCCTGGCCTGCACCCTGCTCTACCTCCGGTTCCTCAGCACCGGCGAGGGTGGCTGAGTCCCTCGGCGGCCGCCGCGTCGTGGCTCCCCGAGGGTGCAGGGGAGCCGACGATCGTACCGCTGGACATGGGGAAGGGTGCCGGCGGCACCCGGTCGGGACGGCGCCGCCGTGCCGTCACCCGGTGTAGCCGACGGTCCGGCGCCACTCGCCCTTGGCGGTGAGGTAGCCGCCTGCCGCCTTGCCCGTCCTGTGGTCGTAGAAGAGGAGGCTGCGGGTGCCGCCTCCCGCCACCCGCGTCCAGCCGCGCCCGAAGGCGACGTCTCCGTCGAACAGGACCCACTTGGCCTCGGCGTCGAGGCGGCCGGTCATGCCTTCTCCGCTGGCGCTGTCGTAGAAGACGAGGTCGCCGTTGCGGGTGGCGGCGACGTGGGTCCAGTTGGTGGCGAAGCCGTAGTTCTGCTTGGAAGTGAAGCCGCCCACGCCGTCGAGCACCCCGGTCATGGCGTTGGTGCTGGTGCCCGTGGCGTCGGCGTTGTAGAAGAAGACCCGGTTGCCGGCGACGACGACGTGGGTCCACCCTTTGGGAATGGTGCCGCTCGCCAACGAACTGAATGCCCCGATGCCGTCGAGCCGGCCGCTCGCCCAGGCGCCGGTGCCCTTGTTGTAGAAGAAGAGCATGCTCTCGCCGACGCCGACGACGTGCGTCCAGTCGCCTTAGCTCGACTGCTCGTGCGTGCCGCCGGCGAGCTAGCAGCCTGCGTCCACCAGGTAGGTGCGGGACTGTTTGCTCGGCCGGTCGTAGAAGAAGATGTGCTTGCCCGTCCCGGCGACGTGCGTCCAGGGCGCGAACAGGTCGTTGCCGCGGTTCGCGAAGGAGGACAGGTCGAAGGTGGGCACGCGGAGCCTGCCGTCCGTCACGGGGCGGACGTCGAAGGCGCCCTTGTAGAAGGCCAGGCACTCGGCCGTCCCGACGATGCTCCGCCACTTCGGCTCCAGCTTGCCGGCGGCCCAGACCTGGGATGCCAAGGGGCCGCTGAGGAAGACGGCGAGCATGATGAAGACGGCGAGCCCGCGGGCACGGCGGATCGGGTGGTCGGGGGTCATGGGATCCTCCCTTGTGGTCGGGCGTCGTGCGATCTAGCCAACGGCTGCTCGCGAGCGCAGCGGCCCCCCCACCCCCCGGACCGACCACGATCGCGAGCGCGGTGCGGGCTCCATGGCTCGGGCCCGGCGGCGCCTTGCCATCGCCTGGAGCGACCGGCGCGGCCCCTGCTGCAAGCGGGAGCGGTTACCGAGCGCACTGCGCCCGACTGTTGCACGTTCCCGAGCAACAGTCGCGGCACGGGGCGCCGGGTTGGCACGTCGGTTGGGGGCAAGGTTGGCCACCGCTGAGGCAACGCGGGCACCGCTCCAGGCAGGCGTTGAAGCGGGGGTGGTCCGGGCAGCACCCCCCGACCTGGGCACACGCGCTGCCCGGAGGGCAGCCGCCGTCGTCGTCGCACTCGTCGGTCGCGGGGCAGGACGTGCGCGCGAAGTCGTCCAGACAGTCGAGTTCGCCCGCCGCCGTCCGGGTGCAGACGCAGCCGGGGAAGCAGGCGGCACCGCCGCACCTCCGGTTGGAGCGGGCGCGCCGCCCGACGCATCGGCCGTCGTCGGCCGCCTCGGCCCACCTAGCATCGGTGCCGGCCAGCAGGGCAGCGAAGGCGACCAATTTGCCGGCGAGGACTCGCCGCGACGGGCGGGCCAAAGCTGCGGCGAGGCGGTCGAGGCGGCTGCCGTCCATGGGAACCTCCCGACTGGATCGAGCGGAACAAATCCTGGTCACGGCGGCCCGATCCGGGCCGCCGGTGATGGAGGGGACATAAGAGGACACCGGACAGCCAACCTCTGCGGGTCGTCAGCCCGCGCTGTTGCGTCGACCTCCCCCTGACGCCGCGCCTGCCTCTCGATCTGCCAGCGGTCCGGGAACGGTTCATCGAAGCCATCCCCAAACCGGAAGGGCACCGGGACCCGCTGTTTCTTGGTGCCCTGGGATCGGAGACAAGAACCGCCGGGGCCTAGCCGACCGAGGCGCCGCAGGGTAGGACGCAATGGGATGCACAGTTGGAGCAGACCTCCTGCTGCTCCTGGGTTCGGTGGATGCAGCGGGTCCCCGGCGGGTTGGCCGGGTTCCCGATCCCGTCCTTGAAACAGTCGGCGTCCTCCTGGCATTGGTTGGCCGGGAAGCAACTCGACTGGCTTCCACAGAACGGGCGGCCGTCGGTGGCGATGTCGCAGACGCACCCGTTCCCGCACAGGTACGGAACGATGTCCTCCGCGCAGGAGGTGGACTCGGGCGGGCAGACCGCGCCGGTGGTCAGCTTCGCCGTGCACTCTCCGCCCACGCAGGTGGGGCGGCCGGACTTGCGGCCGCAGACCTCCCCGCACTCCCCGCAGTTCTTGCGGTCCTTCTGGAGGTTGCGGCAGGTGCCGCCGCAGCACTTGAGGTCACCGCAACAGCCGCCCTGGCCGTTGCCGCACGGGTCGCCACGGCGGTTGCATGCCGCTGTGGCCCGACGTACCTCGATACCGCCAAGCGCTGCGGCGGCCAGGGCGGAGAGCACCGAGCGGCGATTACCGGCGCGGGGGAGCGAGCGGGTGAGGAGGTCGAAGCGGTCGGCGTCCATGGTTTGCTCCAACGCGCGAACGACGGTCGACGGCTCTGCGCCCAGCGGCTACGGCGCCGGGCAATAGCCGAGCGGGCCAGGGTCGACGCATTGGCTCGTTGTCCCCGGGCCGAGGTTGCAGCACACCTTGCCACCACTGCACGGCTCGCAGTTCGCGCCGCACGGGCCCTCCTGGCAACTGCCGCTGGTGTTCGGCCCGCACCCGTTCACGCACTGACCGTTGCAGCAGCGGTAGCCGGGGGCGAAGCTCAACTCGCAGTCGTAGCAGTGGAAACCGCACCGCTTCGAGTCGGTGTTCGGGTCGGCCGAGCAGCGCGCGCTGTTGAACTCGCACTGCACCGGCTTGTCGACCGGGCAACTGCAGAAGCCGTCGGTGGCCTCGTTGCAGACCTTGTCCCCCGGGCAGGTGGGGCACGTCGTGCCGCCGGTGCACACCTTGTCCACGCAGGTCTGGTTGGGTCCGCACGGGTCGTTGCAGGCACCGCAGTGCTGGGCGCTGGTGTTCGTGTCGGTTTCGCAGCCGTTGGCGTGCTCGCCGTCGCAGTTGCCGAAGCCCGCGGCGCACGCCTTGACGGTGCAAGCGCCGCCGGCGCAGACCCCCTCTGCGTTCGGCAACGTGCAAGCCACGACGTCCGGCGGCTCATTCGAGACCACGCAGCGCTGAGTGTCGGTATGGCACCTCGCCCGCTTGCAGGTGTTGTCTGGCTGTTTGCACTGCTTGAACTGGCTCGAGCAGCTGCACTTCTTGGACCCCTTCGGGCCGACGCATCTGTTGGTCAGGCACTGCCCGTCCCTGGTGCAGGGCGTGCCGCCGATGCGGCTGCCGGCAACGGCGTCCCCGGTGCCGAGGGCCAGGGGGACGGCAGCGGCGGCGAGCCCACCGAGCAGCCGGGTGAGGCCGCGGCGAGAGCGGACGGCGGTGAGGGAGCGCACCAGGTGATCGAAGCGGGAGCCGTCCACGGCGGCCTCCTGGGCGTGATGGGCGTGGTTGATCACGACCACTGTGAGCCGACAATTCCGGATTGACTATTGGGAATATTCCCAGGATCGGGGTCGGAGACCGACGGATTTGTCCGGTGTCCGGTGTCTCTCTCCCCGGCCCCGGTGCGCCGACGCGTGGTGTCGCCGCATCACGGCCGGGGCTCGGTGGGGGGCAAGGAGGTGCAACGATGCCGCGATGGCCCTGGCCGCCGCCGAGCTCGGCCCGGTCGGGGAGGCGGGGGCGGCAGGGTCAGGCCGCGACGAGTCCGACTCGGACGGCCAGCGCGGCGGCGGCGGCGCGGGAGGGGACGCCGAGCTTGCCGAGGATCGCGGAGACGTGCTTGGAGGCGGTCCGCCGCGAGACGGAGAGGGCGGCGGGGATCTCCTTGTCGGAGCTCCCCTGGGCAAGCAGCCGCAGCACGTCGCGCTCGCGGCTGGTGAGCCCCGAAAGGGCGTCGCCATCGGGATTAGGCGTCGGGGGTTGGAGCAGGGTGGCGGCCGTGGCGGCGGCGGCCGCCGTCGGCATCCGTCCTCCCTGCGCCCATGCCGTCCAAAAGGCGACCTCGCCGAGCCTGCGGCGGAGCGCGGTGAGCAGCCGATCGTGCTGGGTCTGGGTGGTCACGCGGAGGGCGACGCCGATCTCATCGCGGATCGCCGCGGCGGCGGCGAAGAGATGGACGGCGAGCACGGCATCGCCGCGCGCGGTGGCGATGCCGGCGGCCCCGGAGATGGCGTCGGCGTAGGCGCGCTGGTCCCCTTCGGTCCGGGCGTACTCCAGCACCCGCGCGTAGGGGTCGCGTGCTGCCATGGGCTCGCGTCGCAGCAGGTGCTCCCAACCGATGTTGGCCAGGGCGCCTGGCGTATACCCCTCGCCGGGCACCGAGGCCCAGGCGGCCAGCGACGCCTCGTGCAGGTGCAGCGCCGCGTCGTGGTTGTCTCGCGCCGAGGCGATCAGGCCGAGGGTCATCAACACGAACCCCAGGCCTTGGGTGTCGGCCAACCGCTCGAAGATCGGTCGGCACTCGACGAGCAAGCCTTCCGCGCGGTCGAGCTCCCCCCGCTCAAGCGCGAGGCTGGCCAGGCTGCGGAGCGCGTGGGCGATGTCCTGATCGTGGCCGAGGTCCCGCCAACCGGCGAGGGCGGCGGCAAAGAACGCCTCGGCGGCCGCATCGTCGCTTTGCCAGTGGGCGACGTTGCCGGCCGCGTGGCGGGCCTTGGCGAGCGGTTCCGGGTAGGCGTCGGTCCCCGGCATCGCCAGCACCGCCTCCAGCCGGGCGCGCCCTTCCCGCAGGTAGGGGGGCCAGGTCCAAAGGAGGCCGAGCGCGCCGGCGAGTCGGAGCGCCCGGAGGGCGTCGCCACGCTCGTGCAGCCAATCGAGCGCGGCGTGCAGGTTGGCGAGGTCGGCCTCCAGCCGGCCGAACCAGAGCGGCTGCTCCGGCCCGAGCAGGAACGGCTCGGCCCGCTCCGCCAGTGCCAGGAAGACGGCGGCGTGGGCGTCGCGGGCGGCCGTCTCGTCGCCGCTCGCCGCCAGCGGTTCCAGGCCGAATTGCCGCACCGGTTCCAGGAGCCCGAACCGCGGCTCGGCCCCGTCCGCCTCGACCCGCCGCACGAGCCCGGCGTCGAGCAACGCCGTTAGACGGTCGAGCGTCGAGGGGGTATCGCCCGGCTGGCGTGGTCCCGCCTCCACCGCCACGATGCCTTCCGCCGCCTCGAAGGTGAAGCCGCCGGCGAAGACGGCCAGCCGGCGAAAGAGCGCCTGTTCGGGTTCCGCCAACAGGTCGTAGGACCAGGCGATCGCCTCCCGCATGGAGCGGAGGCGGGGCGGGGCATCGGCCGGGCCGCCGCTCAGGAGCCCCAGTTGGTCGGTCAAGCGCACCGCCAGCGCCGCCGGCGAGAGGACACGGAGGCGGGCCGCCGCCAGTTCCAGCGCCAGCGGAAGCCCGTCGAGGCGGCGGCAGACCGCGGCGACGGTAGAGCCGTTGGCGCACGAGAGGGTAAAGCGACCGTCGGCGGCACGGGCGCGGTCGACGAACAGGCGGATCGCGCCGTAGGCGATGAACTGCTCGGGTGGCAGGTCGTCCGTCGGCGGCAGCGCCAAGGGCGGCACCGGCAGTTCGTGTTCGGGCGAGAGGCGGAGGCGCAGCCGGCTGGTCACCAGGACCGCCAGGTTCGGGCAGGCGGCGAGCAGCGCGGTGACTGTCGGGCCGGCCGGCCGGAGGTGCTCGAAGTTGTCCAGCACCAGAAGATGGGGGCCGCTGGCCAACCGAGCGGCGACGGCCGCCGGGAGCGGCTGGTCCCGCGTCTCGATCGCTTCGACCTCCTCGGCAATCGCATCAAGGAGCGCCGTCGGGTTGCGGACAGCGGCGAGCTCGACGACGTGGACGCCACCCGGGAAGCGGTCGCGCATCGCCGCGGCGACCGCCATCGCCAGCCTCGTCTTGCCGACCCCGCCGGGACCGGTCAGCGTCAGGAGGCGGACTCCGCTGCCGAGCAGCGCGGTCGCCGTGGCCACGTCGCGCTCGCGCCCGACGAACGAGGTGGGTGGGGCCAGCGGTGGCAAGGTCGACGCCACCGGGACCACCTCGGGTTCGGATCGAGGCAGCGAGCAACGGGCGGATCGGGGCCGCGCCCGATCCGCCCGTCGGAGGCGGTAACGGTCCAGCGCCTCCGGGGTGATCTGGAAGGAGCGGCCCCGCTTGCTCGCCTCCAGCTCCCCGCGTCCGATGGCGCGCCGAATCGTCCGCTCGTGGACGCCGAACAGCCGGGCCGCGTCCAGAGCGGTGACACCGGGTGACGCGCCATTGGATCGCCCCGACCCATCCGGCATCGGGTTCCGTTCCCGCTCGCGGTCAACATCCGCCGGCGGCTCGCCGGCCATCGCGCCAGTAGGATGGCACAACGCTCGTACCGGGCCAAGCGCACCGCCCGATGGCGCCACCGGTCATCAGGCGAGGCGGTGTCGGGGCTACCGCCGGACGCGGTTCGATAGGGTTCTTGGCCGGTCTTCCTTGATTGATGTCCGATCGACGAGTGTGCCTGCCCTGGTGGTGACCGCCGAAGTCTGCACGGTGTCCGTGCAACGAAGCAGCGGCCAACGTGGTCGCTCTGCTCGCCTACCATCCCCGTAGGCGGCCGACATCCTGGCGTTCTCGACGAAGACGGTCGTGACCCACCGCCACCCGGCGATGCAGAAGCTGGGCCGGGCAGATCCGCAATGGCCTGCCGGGGGGACTCCTCGGCGGGAACGAGGCGGCGACGTCGGCTCCAGCGGAACGTGGTGGTAGGCTGGGAACCTCCGCAGGCTGCCACTTCCCGACGGGAGGGTTCCATGACCGCAACCACGACCGGGACGATGACATTGGCGGATCTCTTGCGGCTACCGGACGAGGAGCGGCCCGAACTCGTCGAAGGGATACCTCGGCCGATGTCGCCGACAAACTGGAAGCACCTGCGGACGGTCAATCGGATCACCGTCCCGCTGAGCATCCACGCCGAGCGGACCACGCTCGGCGTGGTCGGCGGCGAGGGAGGGTTCGTCTTTGGGCGCGACCCCGACACCGTCCTCGCGCCCGATATCGTCTTCGTCCAGATGGATCGCCTGCCGCCCGAAGATCGGGAGGGGTTCATCCACGTGGTGCCGGACCTGGTTGTCGAGGTGATGTCGCCGAGCGATACAGCGGAACGGTTGGACGAGAAGGTCCAGCGCTACCTCGCCGCTGGCGTCCACCTCGTCTGGGTCGCCAACCCACTCCTGCGGTCTGTCACCGAGTACACACCCGACCGCACGGCCCGCATCTTCGTCGAGGGCGAAGCGCTCTCCGGCGGCGATGTCGTCCCCGGGTTCGAGTTGCCAGTGGCTACGATCTTCGCCTGGCCGTAGGCACGGATGGGGAGGCCCTCGCGTCCGAGGGGCGTCAGGCAGGCGGTGGTTACCCGGGGTCGGCGTCCACCGTCACCTCGTAGAGGGCGCACCGCTCTTCGTAGCCCGAGAGCATCCCGACAATCTCGGGCGGGATGACTGCGGCTTCGGGGTCCGCTCCGGCGAACGCCCGGATGGCCTCGATCGAGTCGAAGACGTTGATGACGACGATCTCGACCCCGTCGCCAAGCTGGCGGCGGAGGAGCCTCCCGTTCCGCCACCCCGGGATGGCGGCCAGCCGCGGCAGCATCGTCCCGCGAAAATAGGCCTCGTACTCCGTTGCCCCCTCGGGCGGGGCGACGGCCCGCCACTCCCTCGCCACGGCCATCGCCAACCGCTCCCTGGGCCGGCGCCCGCGGCAACGCACCGCGGCAGCCTACGCCCCACGCCCTAGTAGTGCGTCAACACCGGCGTCCCGTAGTCGGCGAAGTCCCAGAAGAAACGGGCGTCTTCCAGCAGGATGTTGATGCAGCCGTGGCTGCCGGGTCGGCCGATCGTCTCCTTCGTCCGCCACCACGCGAAGTGGATGGCGTGCCCGCGGTCGGTGAAGTATTGGGTGAAGAGCACGTCCTCCAGCCGGTAGTGGTTCTCGGCGCCGATGGCGCCGCTGGTCATCGTCTCGTTGGCGACCCGGTTGAGGATCGAGAAGAGCCCGGGCGGCGTCTCCCAGCCGGCCATCCCGGTCGTCACGGGCACCGTCCGCAGGGCCACCGGGCCATCGTAGGCGGTCATCAGCTGCTGGGTCAGGTTGATGTCGATCCAGCGGCCGAAGGCGGGCGCCTCGGGCGGCGGCGGCAGGGGCTGGACCGGGGCGGTGCGGCCGACGTTGCGGGCGTAGACGAAGCGGGCGTCGTCCAGCTTGGCCCAGAGGTCGGCGCCCTCGAAGACCTCCTCGCCCTTGACCCAGGCCGCGACCGCCAGCGCCTTGCCGTAGTCCAGCGTCTCGACGATCCGGGAGGCGGTCGTCGGCTCGGCCCGGACGTTGGTCTCGCCGAGGGCGGCGCCCTGCCAGATGGCAGGGTTCCAGTCGGCCGGGTCGAGCTGCGGCAGCGGCGGCCGCTCCCTCAGGAACGAGGCGGCGACGTACCCCGAGGAGCCGTCGGCGTAGCCGGCCACCCACTCGCCGGCCCCGTCCCGGGCCGCGACGAACTCGGCGTTGTCGGCGAGCAGGGCGACCTCGACCGCGTCCGGGCTGGGGGCGGCCCGGAGGCGGAGGCCGTCGCTGGCGTTGACCAGGAACGAGTCACCCCCAGTCGGTGGCGCCGGCTTGAACGCCGGGTCTTCCATCAGACCGCCGTCTTCGGCGAGCTGCCGCCCGAGCGGGCGGAGGCGGACGCCGTCCGGGTACTCCTCCAGCACCCCGTTCTCGAAGAGCTGGATCCGCAGGGCGCCGGGGGCGGCATCGTCCAGGTAGGGCTCGGTCAGCGGGTTGCCGAAGAGCGCCTCGCCGCCGCGCTCCTGCCAGAACGCGGCGATGGCGCCGGAGACGGTGTGGCCGGTCTCCTCGACGAAGAAACAGCCGGCGCCTGGGCAGCCGGCCACCTTGGCGAAGGCGGAGCGCGGCGCCAGCTCGAGCCAGCGCGTCTTGTCGAGGCGCTGCCCACGGACGTCGAACGGGGCTTCCGCCCCGGGGTCGTAGAGGAGGGTGATCTTCTCGAACGTCTGGAGGACGCCGCCGGCGCCGGTCGCCCAGCGCTCCTCGGAGAGCGGTGCACCGAGGACGAGGGTGCCGCCGGCCTGCTCCCAGCGGGAGCGGAACGGCTCGGCCAGGTTGTGGCCGGTCTCGGCGAAGTAGGCCGTGCCGGCCCCGGGGATCTCCCCGACCGCCCCTTCGACCGGCGCCTGCGCCTCCTGGGCGAGGGCCTGGCGCGCCGGCATCAGTGGCGCCAGGATCAGCCCGGCCGCGGCCGAGACGAGGGTGCGGCGGTGTAGGCGAGGGCGGCTGCCCGGGTCCTGGTGCTGGTGTTGGTTCGGGATCGTGGTCATGCGCGGCCCCTCGGGGCGGCGCCGGACGTGACCCGGGCGGGTGCTCGGGCCGTCTGCGCCGCGGCGAGCGAATCGGTCGGAGTGCGGGGGCGTCCTCACTACTATACGCCGCGGGGCCGGATTTGGTCGAGACGAGGAGCGGAGGAGGAGGGGAGACGGGGGCGGAGAGCATCGGGAGGGCGGGCGGAACGCACCGACCAACCACCGTCATCCCAGCGATGCGAGGAATCTTTACTCGGGGACCCGCCGCCGCGGCGTCGTTCTTGAGCGATAGCAGAGTCGGAGAGAGATCCTTCGCCTACGGGCTCAGGATGACGCGGGTTCGCAGCCTCGGGGACGCCACTCCATGACTCGCCGACTCGGCGTCAGTCGCGCAGGGTGTTGAACTCGTCGACATCGACGGTGGCGACGCGGCGACTGAGGGCCATGATGATGGCGAAGCCGACCGCGGCCTCCGCGGCGGCGACACCGATCGTGAAGATCGCGAAGACCTGGCCGTAGAGCGTCTGCGTCTCGCGGGCGAAGGCGACCAGCGCGACGTTGACCGCGGTCATCATCAGCTCGACGCAGAGGAAGATGATCAGGATGTTGCGCCGGACGAGGACGCCCATCATGCCGATGATGAAGAGCGCCGCGCTCAGGAACAGGAAGTGGTTGGTGCCCAGTTCGCCCATGCGATTCCTCGATCCCTCAGTGCTCCGCCACCGTGGCCGGTGCCGGCCGCCGGCGGCCAATGCGTCGGGCCTCGTTCGCCGGTTGCTCCCCGTTCGCCACGGCTCGGTGGTCCGATTCCATCCGGTGCGTCTCAGCCCGAAGATCGGGCTTCCTGGATTCAGCCCGGCGGCTTTAGCCCCGAGCGCTGCGGGATCCGGACCGCATCGCGAGCCTAACGGTCCCGTCCGATCGTCGTGTAGCGGTCGGGGTCGCGGACCAGGATCAGCTCGCGGGTAGCGTCCAGGGGCTCGTCGGTGCGCTCGGCGGTGGGGGTGGCGGGCATCGGTGTTTCGCCGCGGGGTCCGCTCGGCAGCGCCAGGTCTCCGTCCTGGTCCGTGCCGCGGGGGTGGCCGAGCGAGATCGTGCCGGTGCGCTGCCGCACCTGCTCGCCCAGCCGTTCCGGCAGGGCCAGGACGATGGCGCCGACGACGCCGACCAGGAGCACCAGCGAGATCACCTCGAAGGCCAGCACGTACTGGCTGAAGATCACGTTGCCGACCGCCTGGGTGTTGCCGCCGACGGCGGCGACGTTTTCCGGGATGGCGGGGAAGCCGAGGATGCCGGGGTAGAGCTCCTGGTCGAAGCCGCCGACGACCGTCCGGGTCAGGATCGCCAGGCCGAGCTCCAGCATCAGCAGCGCCCCGAGGAGGAGGCCGACGGTGCGCTGGACTGGGCGGGCGGTGTGGAACTCCGGCAGGTCCTCGGGGTCGACCAGCATCAGGACGAAGAGCACCAGGACCAGGATGGCGCCGGCGTAGACGATCACCTGGACCGCGGCCAGGAACTCGGCGCCGAGCATGACGAAGATGCCGGCGACGTTGAAGAAGCTGAAGATCAGGAAGATGGCGGAGTGGACCGGGTTGGAGGCGACCACCATCCCCAGCGCCGAGAGGACGGCGAGCCCCCCCAGCAGGTAGAAGATCAGCGTGTTCCAGGCCATCGGGGCGCCCCTTCCGCTAGAAGACCTGGCCGTTGCCGACGAGGCGGATGAACGCGGTGACGAGGATGTTGAGCAGCGTCAGCGGCAACAGCACCTTCCAGGCGATGCCCATCAGCTGGTCGTAGCGGAAGCGGGGCAGGGTGGCCCGGAGCCAGACGTAGAAGAAGAGGAAGAACATCACCTTGGCGAAGAGCCAGACGATGCCGAGGAGCCAGAACTGCTCGGTGCCGGGGCCGTCGGTGCCGCCGAGGAAGAGGACCGCGGCGAAGAGGCTGACGATGATCATGTTGATGTATTCGCCGAGGAAGTAGAACGAGAAGCGGAATGCCGAGTACTCGGTGTGGAAGCCGGAGACCAATTCCGTCTCCGCCTCCGGCAGGTCGAAGGGCGCCCGGTTCGTCTCGGCGATGGCAGCGATCAGGAAGATGACGAAGGCCAGCGGCTGCGACAGGATGTACCAGTTGGGCAGCACCAGCGGTCCGAACTGGAGGTCGACGCTCTGCCGCTCCATGATCTCGCGGACGCTGAGGGTGCCGGCGAGGAGGAAGACCCCAACCAGCGAGAGGCCGAGGACGATCTCGTAGGAGACGACCTGGGCGGCCGCCCGGAGGCCGCCGAGCAGCGAGTAGCGGTTGGCCGAGGCGTAGGCGCCGAGGATGATCCCGTAGACGCCGAGCGAGCCGAAGGCGAGCAGGAAGAGGGCGCCGACGTTGAGGTCGGCGGCGAAGAGGTTGACCTGGGTGCCGAAGACCTCGATGGTGCCGCCGAAGGGGATGACCGCGACGCGGACGATGGCGGTGACGAAGATGACCAGGGGGGCGAACCGGAAGACCCACTTGTCGGCGGCGGCGGGAATCAGGTCTTCCTTGCCGAGCAGCTTGATGCCGTCAGCGATCGGCTGCAGGAAGCCCTTCGGCCCGGTCCGGGTCGGCCCCATCCGGTCCTGCATCGCGGCCAGCACCTTGCGCTCGAACAAGGTCATGTAGGCCATGCCGATGAGCAGCACGTTCATGAAGATGAAGGCGACGATGAACGTCAGCCAGAGCGGCTGTTCCGCTGCCATGTCGGTCGCGTGTCCCCCGGCGCGTCCGCCCCAACCCCGCACGCCAAAACCGGTCGCGGCGGACCCGACCGGCACGGTTGCGGATTGTACCGCTTCGGCCCGCCCGCGTCGCGGCCGAGCGGGAGCGGGAGCGGCGCTGCTGCCGCTCCCGCCGCGGCGGGTTTAGCCGGCCGCGCCGGGTGTGGCCGCGGCGGTGGTCTCGGGCTCGGCGGGGGCGAGGCGGGCCATCCCGCTCAGGATGGCGTCGACCTGTGCCGCGAGCGGGGGCCACGGAAAGTCCGTCATCGCCCGGCGCAGCGATACCACGCCGTGGAGCGCGGTCCAGACGCCCGTGGCCACCACGAAGGGGTCGCCGGGTGGGACGACGCCGGCGTCCATGCCCTCGGCGATGCCGTCGACCAGGGTGGCGAAGGCGTCCATCCCGGGCTTGGCCTGGCCCGGCTCGGACGCGGGCAGCGGCGGCGGGGTCCCAAAGAGGACCCGGTAGGGACCGGGCTGCTCCTCAGCGAAGCGGCAGTAGGCGAGGCACCCGGCGCGCAGCTTGGCCGCCGGCCCGACGGCCCGCGCCGCGGCCTCCTGGATGGAGCGTTTGAGCGTCTGAAAGTGCTCGGCCAGCACCGCCTGCAGCAGGGCCTCCTTGCTCGCGAAGTGGAGGTAGACCGAGGGGGCGGCGATGCCGACCTCGCGGGCCACTCCGCGCAGCGAGAGGCCGTCGTCGCCGCCGGCCTCCGCGAGCTGCTGGGCGGCGGCGGCGATCAACTCCTGGCGCAGGCGGCTGCCTTCGCCGTGGGGATTGCGCCGCCGCGCCAGCGCGTCCGCTGGCGCCGCATCCGTCGGCGCCGCATCCGCCGGAGACTCCGGTGCTGCCGACGCCGCGGCCGGTGCCGTCCCCGCTGCCTGCGTCACCGCCGCTCTTGCCCCCGCCCCTGCCGCTCCGCCCGCCTTCGCCACCACCGCCCTCCAGGCCCCGTGGGGGGCTTGACGATTCGCCTAACGATCGTTAGGATGAAATCGCCTAACGAGCGTTAGGAGAGAGTCTACCACCGACTCCGCCGGTACGCCCCGAGGAGGACCGCCCCCATGTGCCACCGCCGTAACCACACATTCCCGGCCGCCGGCGCCGCGGGGACAGACGGTCCCGGAGTGGCGGCTCAGGAGCGGGCCCAAGGGCCGGCCTGCGGCATGGTCTGGTTCCGGCCGTACGGCGCCGATGCGGCCGACCCCCGGATTCGGGCCGCTGGCGCCCTCCGGCTGCTCGGCCCTGCCGCCCTCGCCGGGGCCGCGATCGTCGCGTTCGCGCCGTGGGCGTCCTGGATGATCTTCGCGGTCGGCTGGATGCTCGTCCCCGCCGTTGGCCAATTCGTCGGGGCTGCCGGCGACCTCGGCCGCCGCGCCCTGGTCCACCCGTCCCCGGTCTCGTGGGATGGGAGCGGATCGGGGTCGGACATCGCCGCGGCCGAGCCGGCCGCCCTCCTCGGACGCTTCCGGGGCGCGGCGGAGCGGCTGCCCGCCGGCGCCGCGCGCGACGGCGGAACGACGGTTGCGGACGCCGCCAGCCGGTTGCTCGCCGCGGCAGAACCGGGCGCGCCGGAACGGACGCGCCTGCTCGTGCCGGCCGCCGACCTCCTCGCCGACTACGCCCGCCTTGCCGCCGCCGCGCCGCCGGACGATGCCACCCTGGCGTCGGTCGCGGCCGACTTTCCCCGCCTCGCGGCGAAGCTCGACGAGCGGGCCGCGGCGCTGACCCGGTGCGGGGCAAGCGGCCCGGTGGCCGATGCGTGATTCATCATCCGGTCGAACGCCATTTCCCTCGGCACAACCCGATGCTCCCCCCGCCCTCGCGAGGGAGCGGGGCCGGGCGGGGACCTGTGCCCCCGCCGGGGCGCCGCTCCCACCCGAAAGCCGAGCCAAAACCGAACCGCCGCGGGGGAGGGGAGGCGCCACCGGTCGGGCCCCCGTTGACACGCGACCGACCACCCGATTGTGATGATGGCGCCTGCCTCACCCCACCCGCACCCGAACCGGAGGTCTCCCTCATGTCCGCATCGTCGCTCGCCGTTCCCACCCCGGATCGCCCCGGCACTCCGTACCCCCGATCGGCCCGGGTAATGGCGCGGCTTCGTGGAGCCTGGGCCGCCAACCCGCCACTCACCCTGGTCGGCCTCGCCACCCTGGCCCTGGTCATCCCCTTCGTCGTCGGCATCTTCGCCGACCCGTGGGTGATCACTGGCGCCCCGGCCTGGCTGAAGCCGGCCAAGTTCGCCGTCTCGATCGGCATCTACAGCCTGACCCTGGTCTGGTTCCTCTCCTTCGTCCGGGGGCACCGGCGGCTGGTCGCCGCCGTTGCCTGGGGCACCGCGCTCGCCTTCGTCCTCGAGATGGTCGTCATCGCCGGCCAGGCCGGGCGCGGCACGACGAGCCACTTCAACGACGCGACGGCTCTCGACGGGGCCCTCTTCTCGATCATGGGCGGCGCGATCCTGGTGGTCTGGCTGCTCGGCATCGCCACCGCCGTCCTCCTGCTCCGCCAGCGGATAGCCCCCGCGTCGCTCGCCTGGGCGCTGCGGCTCGGCATCCTCGGCGCCGCCGTCGGGATGGCCCTCGCGCTGCCGATGGTCGGCGGTCTCCAGGCCCACGCGGTCGGCGTCGCCGACGGCGGCCCCGGGTTGCCGGTCGTCAACTGGAGCACCGAGGGCGGGGACCTCCGGGTCGGCCACTTCGTCGGGCTCCACGCGATGCAGGTGCTGCCGCTGCTCGCCCTGGCGCTGGCGCGGTTCGCCCCGCGGTGGCTGCCCGAGGGGCGGCGGACCGCCCTCGTCGTCGTCGCCGGGCTGGCGTGGATCGGGCTGGCGCTGCTGCTGACCTGGCAGGCGCTGCGCGCCCAGTCGATCGTCAACCCGGACGGGGTCACCCTCGGCGCGTTCGGCGCGTTGGGCGTCGCCGCGGTCGTCGCCGCCGGGGCGGTCGTCCTGCCCGCCGCTCGCGGGGCCGGCGTCGGGGGTGTCCGGTGACGGTCGAGACGCTCGTCTCGCTCCCGCCGGCGCTGGTCGTGCCCGTCTGGGCGCCGATGATCCTGGCGCCGTGGTGCGGGTGAACCGGCGGATCGTGGGGTTGCCCTGAATCGTCGTGCCGTCGACGGCGCCCGGCGCGCTGCCGGTGCTGCCGCGGCTCGGCGAGGTTCTCGCCGCGTCGGGCGGCGCGGCCGGCGTCACCGGACTGCTCGCCACCCACTGGGGGCGACGGTGGCTTGGCTCCCCGTCTTGGCGTTCGACCCGTTCGTCGGCCGCTGGGTCGTTCTTGGAGGCCGGGAGCGCGGCCTCCATCCGCCGGCGATCGCCCCGGTGCTGCTGCCGACGTTCCTGCACGGGCCGCTCGGCTTCCCCACCGACCTGCTGCCGGCGTGACTGGCGGCGCCGGTCCGCTCCCGGTTCGAGGCGGTCGCGGCGTCCTATCCGGGCTGATCCCGTCACCAGCCCTTACCCCCCATCCTCGCGCTCGACGCTCTGCAGGATGCCTCGCCGGAAGAAGTCGCGAGTTGCCCGTTCTTTCCCCTTCTTCGCCGATCGAGTGGTACGAGATCCGCGCGAATCCTTCTGCTACCGGGTGGGCACGGGCCCCCGCGCTGCTCGGGGACCCGCGCCTCGGGCCGGATGCCCGCGGAGCGGGCGGCGGTCGGGGGCGGGGGCCGGCCGCCCGGTACTGGACCTGTTAACCCGGATTCCGTGCAACAAGGGTGAGGGTCGGCACGGAAGTGAGTTTTCCGGGCCGATCTCTCCCGTTCCTGCCCCGGTTAGGAGAGCACCCCAGCGTAGGGCCAAGGGGTGAGGACGCACCGTCTGCCGGCCGCTTCCCCGCAACCACCTGCTTCCGCCGACCAGCACTCGGGGGGAGGGGACCGCTCGTTGCGTCACCTCCCGTCCGGCGCCCCACCACCTTGGCCTCGTACGAATGCCCGGGCGTGGAACGAGCGCGGGCCATCAGCCGGGGCCGGCGGGCGCTTCGCCGACCGTCCGTTCATCGGCGGTTCATCAGCATCCCCTATCATGGTCGGGCAACATTCGGTGCGCATCCGAATCAGACTCGGCGCACGTGTCCGAAGGCTGCGAGCACGGCGGCCGCGGCCCTGGTCCGCTTTGTACTCGTCGCTGACGGCCCGGGCCGCTCGGCGGGGCGCTGGTGGCGATGGTGGTTCGTACTCCTCCGACGACGGTTCCCGCGGTGCTCCGCCGCGCCGCGACGGCGACGCCGGACGCCGTCGCCCTGCTCGCCCCGAACCGCGCCAGCGTCACCTACCGAGGCTTGGCCGAGCGGGTCGACCGCACCGCCGAGGCGTTGAAGGGGCTCGGACTCGGCCGGGGTGACCGGATCGCCATCGTCCTCCCCGATGGACCGGAGATGGCGGTCGCGTTCCTCGCCAGCACCCAGGTCGCGGCGGCGGCGCCGCTCAACCCGGCGCTCACCGCCGACGAGTTCGCCGGCGCCCTCGCCGGCCTCGGGGCGACTGCACTCCTCCTCGCCGCCGAGGCGGACACCCCGGCCCGGTCCGTTGCCCACGGTCAGGGCGTCGCCGCGATCGAGGTCGTGCCGTCGCCTGGCAACGAGACGGGCCGGTTTGCGCTCCGGGGCGACCCCCTCGACCGGAGTCCCGACGTCGATCCGCCGCGGCCGGACGACCTCGCCCTGCTGCTCCAGACCTCCGGCACCACGGCGCGGCCGAAGCGCATCCCGCTCACGCACGCCAACGTCTGCACCACCGCGTTCGATATGACGGTTGCTCTGGCGCTTGGCCCCGCCGACCGTCTCCTGGCCGTGATGCCGATGTTCCACGTCCAGGGGCTCGTTGGCGAGTTGCTGGCGACGCTGACGGCCGGTGCGAGCATCGTCCGCACCCCGGGGTTCGACGCCCCCCGCTTCTTCGGCTGGCTCGACGCGTTCTCACCGACCTGGTTTTCGGCGGTGCCGACCATGCAGCGGGCGATCCTCGACCGGGTCTCGACCTACCGCGAACTCATCGCGCGCCGACCCCTGCGGTTCGTCCGTTGCTCCTCGGCCTCCCTGTCGCAGGCGCTCCGCGACGAGATCGAAGCGGCCTTCGGGGCGCCGGTGATCGACGGGTACGGCATGACCGAGACATCGATCCTCGCGATGACGCCCTTCCCTCCGGCTGCCCGCAAACCCGGTTCGGCCGGCGTCTCGATTGGCGCCGAGATTCGCCTCAGCGACGAAGCCGGCCGGGTCCTTCCCGCCGGAACCGAGGGCGAGATCCAGGTCCGCAACGCGAACGTCGTCCGTGGCTACGATGGCGACCCCGAGGCGACGGCGGCCGCCTTCACGGCCGACGGCTGGTTCCGCACCGGCGATGTCGGGTACCTCGATCGCGACGGCTACCTCTTCGTCACCGGGCGCCTCAAGGAGTTGATCAACCGCGGCGGCGAGAAGGTCGCCCCGCGTGAGGTCGACGAGGCGCTGCTCACCCACCCGGCCGTCGCCCAGGCGCTCGCGTTCGGCGTGCCCGACCCCCGCCTCGGTGAGGAGGTGGCAGCGGCGGTGATCCTCCACCCCGGCTCGGCCGTGACCGAGATCGAGCTGCGCCGGTTCGTCGCCGAGCGCCTGGCGGCATTCAAGGTGCCACGGCGGATCGTCGTCGTTGATGCGCTGCCGACGGGTCCGACCGGCAAGTTGGTACGGACCGGTCTCGCTGCGCTGCTCGGCCACGCGACGGAGGCGAAGCCGGCCGCGCCGTCGGGGGGGACGACCACCGCCCCACGGACGGCCACGGAGCGGCTGGTGGCCGGGATCTGGGCCGAGGTGCTCGGTCTGGACCCGGTCGGCGCCGAGGACGACTTCCTGTCGTTGGGTGGGGATTCGATCCTGGCCACCCGGATCATCACCCGGCTCGCCGCTACCCTCCGGCTCGACCTCTCGGTCGCGGTGTTCTTCGAGGCGCCGACGGTGGCGGCGATGGCCGCCGTCGTCGAGGACGCGCTGCTCCGCGAAGTGGAACAGGCTCCGGTGTCGGCGGTAGGTGCCTCGTGACGCAGGTTGATCCCGTCGCCTTCGGTGGCGGCGGACCCCCCGGGACGCACGTCGCGACCTTGCCCGACGTCGTCCGGTACTGGGCCGAGCGGACGCCCGACGCCCCGGCGATCCTGGCGCCGGGCCGTTCCCCGCTCTCCTACGGCGCCCTGCTGGTGCAGATCGAGCGGACGGTGCAGGCGCTCAACGACGCCGGGTTGGGACGCGGCGACCGGGTCGCGCTCGCGCTCCCCGACGGCCCCGAGCTGGCCGTCGCGATCCTCGCCGTCGCCGGCGGCGCGACCTCGGCGCCGCTCGCCTTCGATGCGCCGGTGGACGATCTGGCCGCACGCCTCGCCGGCTTGCGCCCCGACGCGCTCGTCGTCCTCGCCGAGGCCGACGGCGGGCCACGGCGAGCCGCCAGGGACCTGCCGGTGATCGAGCTGGCGCCGGCGCCCGGCGCGGCGGGCGCCTTTGTGCTGCGCGGCGATGTCGGGGGATGGGCCGACCGCGGTGGGTTCGCTCGGCCCGATGATGTCGCCTACATCCTGCATACGTCGAGCACCACCGGGGTCCCCAAGCGCGTGCCCCGGGGCCACCGGATGGTCTGCGAGGTGGCTCGGCTCGGTGCTGTCTGGTTCGCGCTGCGCCCCACCGATCGGAGCCTGAACGTCGCCTCGATGGTCCATTCCCAGGGGTTGAACTCGCTGCTCGCGGCGCTGACCACGGGTGGCTCCATGGTGTGCACCCGTGGCTACGATCCGGCGCTCGTCTTCGCCTGGATCGAGGAGTTCTCGCCAACCTGGACGGCCACGGTCCCAACCGTCTTGCGCTCGCTGCTGGAGCAGATCGAGGAGGAGCCGGAGCGGCTCGGGCGCCACCGGTTCCGGTTTGTCCGGTCGAGCGCGGCAATCTCCGCGCCGGGCCTCCTGGCCGAGCTGGAAGCCGCGCTCGGGGCTCCCGTTATCGATGCGTACGGCATGACCGAAGCCCAGCAGATCGCGAGCTCGCCGCTGCCCCCGCTGCCGCGCAAACCCGGCTCGGTGGGTCTGTCGCTCGGTCCCGAGATCCGCATCCAGGACGACGGGGGATCGACGCTGCCCCAGGGGGAGGCGGGCGAGGTTGCCGTCCGCGGTCCGGGTGTCTTCGCGGGCTACGACCGCGACCCCGCCGCGACCACCGCCGCCTTCACCGGCGATGGCTGGTTTCGGACCGGCGACGTGGGATTCCTGGACGAGGACGGCTATCTCTTCGTCACCGGGCGCCTCGCCGACCTCATCAACCGGGGGGGCGAGAAGATCGCCCCGCGCGAGGTCGAGGAGGCCCTCCTCTCCCACTCCGGGGTCGCCCAGGCTGTGGTCTTCCCCGTCCCGGACGAGCGCCTCGGCCAGGCGGTCGCGGCGGCAGTCGTCCCCTGCGACGGGTGGCACATCGACGAGGCCACGCTCCGCCGGTTCGTCGCCGAGCGGCTCGCTCCGGCCAAGGTGCCTCGCCGGATCGTTGTCGTCGCGGCGATCCCGACTGGGCCGAACGGCAAGATCAGGCGACCTTCGCTAGCGGAGCTCCTCGGCGTTGCCCCGTCCGCTCCCAGCTGGCCCGACCGTCCTCGCGGGCGACTCCCCGAGGCTCCGCTGGAGACGGCGGTCGCGGAGGCGTGGGCGGCGGTCCTCGGGATCGAGGACCTCGGCGGGGATTCCCTCCAGGCCGCCCGGATCGTCGCCCGGCTGCGGGACGCCCTCCGATTCGACCTCTCGGTGGCGATGTTCTTCGAGGCGGGGACGGTGACGGCGATGGCTGGCGTCCTTGACGGTATGCTGCTGCATCAAGCGGACAAGAGCGTCCCCGTTGCGGCCCAAGCCGGGTTCGATCTCGCGGCGGGGTTGCGGGGACCGATCGACGAGGTGAGCGGTGGTGAGTGACCGGAACCCGGCCGAGCGGCGCGGCGACCTGTCGCCGGAGCAACAGGCCTGGCTCCAGCGGCGGATCCGGGAGGGCGCGCCGGGTGCACCGGGCGACGCCCGGATTCCGCGTCGCCCCGACCCGGGGGCGCCCGTCCCGCTGGCACCGGCACAGGAGCGCCTCTGGTTCCTGGAGCGGCTTCACCCCGACACCAGCGTCCACGCCGTCCCCCTCGCGTTCCGACTGCGGGGCGACCTCGACGTACGGGCACTCGAGCGGGGCCTCGCCGAGATCGTGCGCCGCCACGAGGCGCTGCGGACGACCTTCGCCGAGGTCGGGGGCGAGCCGGTCCAGACCGTGCGGCCGGACGCCGGGTTCGAGCTGCCGGTCGAGGGCATCAACAAACGCATGCGCGAGGCGTTTGCCGGCGACCTGGACGAGTACGTCCGGCTCCGCGTGACGGAGGAGATCCGACGCCGGTTCGACCTTGCGGCCGGTCCGCTCGTCCGCGCCCGTCTCTTCCGTCTCGCCCCCCGCGACCACGTGCTGGTGCTGACGGCGCACCACCTCGTCATCGACGGCTGGTCGATCGGCGTGCTCCTGGGGGAACTGGGAGCCCTCTACGCCGCCTTTGCAGGCGGTGCTCCGGCGCCCCTAACGGAGCCGCCGATCGGGTACGGGGACTACGCACTCTGGCAGCACGAGCGGCTCGGTCGGGGCGAGTTCGACGGGGCGGTCGCCTATTGGCGCCGACGCCTGGCCGGGCTGGAGCCGACGCGGCTGCCGACGATGACCGCCCACCCGGCCGAGGGGGCGGGGCGGGGCGGAAGTCGGGACGTGCCGATCCCGCCACCGCTCGCCGCCCGGCTGCGGGAGCTCGCCAGGCGGGAGGGATGCACCCGCTACATGGCGCTGCTGGCGGCGTTCCAGGCGCTGCTCGCTCGTTATACCGACCGCGACGACATCGCGGTCGCCTCGCCGATCGCCGGACGGTCCCGGCTTGAAACCGAGGACCTCATCGGCTTCTTCGTCAACACGCTCGTGCTCCGCACCGACCTGAGTGGCGACCCCACCTTCCGGGAGCTGCTGGGGCGGGTCCGCACGGTCGCGCTCGACGCCTTCGCCCACCAGGAGGCGCCGTTCGCCCGGGTCGTCGCGGCGGTCCAGCCCGACCGGCGGGACGGCCAGCCGCCGCTGAGCTCGCTGGCGTTCGCTCTGCACAACACGCCGCGGACCCCGCTGGCCCTGCCCGGACTCTCGGTCGATCGGCTCGACATCACCCCCGAGACGGTGCAGTTCGGTCTCATGCTCGGTGTCCGAGCCATGGAATCTGGGCTCCAGGGTCGGCTCGACTATGACGCCCAGGCATTCGCCGACGACGACATGGAGCGGTTCGCCGGGCACTTCCGGACGCTGCTCAACGCCGCGGTGGGCGACCCCGACCGTCCCCTCTCGGCCCTGCCGGTACTGACACCGCCGGAGCGCCACCAGCTCCTTGTCGAGTGGAACGCCGCCCCCTGCCCGGCCCCGGAGCACCGCACGGTCTACGCCCTGTTCGAGGCCCGGGCGGCGCAGACGCCCGGGACCGTGGCGGCCGTCGGCGACGACGAGACCCTGACCTACGGCGAGCTGAACCGCCGGGCGAACCGGCTTGCCCACCGGCTCCGCCGGCTCGGTGTCGATCGGGACGTCGTCGTCGGGCTCTGCCTGGAGCCGAGTCCGGCGCTGGTCGTCGCCATGGTCGGCGTCCTCAAGGCTGGCGGCGCCTACCTCCCGCTCGAC
>CADCWF010000072.1 GCA_902806345.1 uncultured Thermomicrobiales bacterium | reverse complement strand
CGGCGTTGGCCGACCTCGTCGCCCGGGTGGCGCCGTCGGTTGTTTCCCTCGGGCAGCGGGGCGGCGGCAACGGGGCCGGCGTTATCTGGCGTTCGGACGGCGTCATCGTCACCAACCGGCACGTCGTTCGGGGCGACCGGGTCGACGTCTGGACGGCCGACGAGCGGCACTTCACCGGGATCGTCGCCGCCCGCCACCCGGATCGGGACCTGGCGGTGGTCAAGGTCGCGGCCGAGGAGTTGCCGGCGATCGAGGTCGGCGACTCGGCGACGGTCGTGCCGGGGCAGCTCGCGATCGCCGTCGGCCACCCGGTCGGCTACCGGCACGCGGCGACGGTCGGCGTCGTCGTCGCCTCCGGTCAGGCAACCACCAGCGAGGGGCCTCGGACGGGCGACTGGATCCAGGCCGACGTGACGCTGCTGCCGGGCAACTCGGGCGGGCCGCTGCTCGACGCGGCGGGCCGGGTGATCGGGATCAACACGATGGTCAGCGGCGACCTCTCGCTGGCGGTGCCGAGTTTGGCGGTCGAGCACTTCGTGGCGGGCGACCGGCCGGGCAGCGCCCAGGGCTTCATCGGCGTCTCCGGCCAGGTCGTCCTCCTCCGCCGGGCCGACCACCCAGCCGGGTTCCTCCTGACCGAGATCGCCGAGGGGGCGCCGGCGGACCGGGCCGGGCTGATCGTCGGCGACGTGGTCGTCCGCGTCGGCGGGACGCCGGTGACCGACCAGGAGACGCTGCCGGGGGCGCTGCTGCGGCTGCAGCCCGGCGCCGCGATCGAGCTGGAAGTTCTGCGGGGCGGCGAGCCGCGCTCGTTCACGGTCGTGCCGACGGAGCGCGCGTGAGCATCGGTCTCGGGTCGGGCCACGGCGAGGGCGAGGGCGGCGATGCGATCGCCGTCCTCGTCGCCGCGGCCTACCCGGCGACGCGGGCGGGGCTGATGGCCCTGCTCGGCGGCGACCCGCGGATCCGGCCGCTGCGGCCGCAGTCGCCGCCGGGGGGGCCGGACCCGGCGCCGGACGTCGTCGTCGCCGACCTCTCCGGCGGCTACGACCGGACGGCGGAGGAACTGGCCGAGGCGTACCCGGCGGTGCCCCAGGTGCTGCTCGGGGCGGACCCGGCGATCCAGGGCCCCGGGCTCGCCGGCGGCCCGGTCGCCTACCTGCCGCCGGACGCGGACGGGCCGGCGTTGGTCGCCGCGGTCTGGGCCGTGCGGGCGGGACTGGTGGTGATCGACCCCGAGGTGGCGGGGGTGGCGCGGGTCCACGGCCACGTGCCGGTGCCGGCCTCCGGCGGCGCCCCCGGCGAGTCGCTGACGGCGCGGGAGCTGGAGGTGCTGGCGCTGGTGGCGGAGGGGCTGCCGAACAAGGCGATCGCCCGCGAGCTGGGCATCTCCGAGCACACAGCCAAGTTCCACGTCGGCTCGCTGCTGGGCAAGCTGGGGGCCGGCAGCCGGACGGAGGCGGTGACGCTGGCGACGCGGCGGGGGGTGCTGGCGATCTGATCGCGCGATATGGCCGGCTATCGGTACGCGGGCCTACGCCTCTGCTTTCCCTGCCATAGATGCGAGAAAGGCCTGAATGCGCAGACCAAGGTTCTCGATCTCGGCGGTCGCGTTGTGGGTGGCCGGCTTCTTGAGGAACGGGAATCCGACGACCGGGGTCACCCCATGCATGGTGGCGTAGGAACCCTGCATATGCCACAACCGCTTCGGCCGGGCATCCGAGCGGGAAACGATCGGCGACTGGTAGCTCACCTGCTCCCAGCTCAGTCGGTCGCCGTCGACGGCCTCGGCATCCCGGATCGCCGCGGTACCGTTGACTAGAACGAGCGCCGGTCGCCCCTCCTCCATCAGGATTCGGCGGAAGCGGGCGGCAGTCTGGAAGCCCCGATCGTCGCGAGCTAGTGCGGCAACGGTTTGATCCGACAACGCGAAGCGGCGCGAGGCGAAGGGGCAGAGCTCGACGAATACCATCCGCTCGGTCGCGTAGTGTGGCTCATCGGCCGCCTCGACTGTCTCTCCCAGCGCCATTGCGGCAACCCGGACGAGCGGGCCGAAGAACCGCCGGTACCACCAACGACCCTCGTTGTGACGCCGCCAGAAGTCCCAGCCGTTGTCACGGCGAAGGTCGTCTCCGTAGAACCCGGCCGGCGGCTTCCCCGGATTGAGGGAAACGACCAAGGTCCATGCTCCCTCCCGGATGGCCTCGATGTCGCCGTTGAACCAAGCTGGCGGGAGACCCACGTCCGTAGTGGAAAGTGCATGCTCGCCGGTCAGGTCGAGGCGGACGTTGAGCGCGGCGAGGTGGGTCTCCCAATCCACCGCCAGCGAGGCCTCGTGCAGCTCCCGAAGCTGGGCACGCCATCCTGTTGGTGCAGACGGAGCGGGTCCGGCCATCAGCGAGACCTCTCGCTGCTTAACTCCCCTTCGGACTGGCCGGTTCGTTGCATCTGGTGGAGGGCGGTCGTCTTCGACCATGGGCCGGTCGACCAGGCGCAGGTAATCGGTGGTCTCCGGGTTTGTCGTCAGGACGGCGGTGGAGAGGTAGCGCTGGCCCTGCGTCCAGGCGATGCGTCGACCGCTCGCACTCCTACTCGTGTTGAGGATCGGCGCATCCAGGACGAGGGTTTCCGGATGGCGAGGCGGCGTCAGCAGGAAGAGCTGGTCGGTCGCCCCTTCCGGCAGCACCCCATCGCTGAGGATTCGTGCCATAGCGGATGCCATCGCCAGATCGTCGGCAACCCCTGAAGCGCCAAACATTTGGATCGTTGCCCGATCCCAGCCCAAATCGTTGCGTCGGGCGATGATCCTCGGAAACTCCCGTTTGATCTCGTTGCCGGTGTAAAAGCCGAGCCGATCCACTGGTCGGATCGACCGTCCCGGTTGGCAAAAATAGATCGAATACTTCAGATAGATTGGATAGGCCCCTCTGGCCGCGACGACGACGATATCCCGGACCTCGCTCACCTCGTTCACGCCAGGTCCCCCCGTCGTCGTCGAGGCTGGGCGATACAAAGCATCGCCGAGGCGAATGCTTTGCCCCAGCAAGCGACACCGATAATCGTCCCATGACGGGCGATGAAGTGCATCTCGCCCATACACCGGCGTTGCGGACCCAGGCACCGGGATTCGCCGCGACGGTTCCCCTCGCTTACCGCCGCGACAACTTGAGCGAATGCGAACGCGCCCGAGCCGATTCGGCGGTGGCGAGCACTCCCAACGAGACATCGACGACGGCAAGCCGGAAGAATTCCGGCTCGACGGGAAGAGGGACCCCCTTCTCGACGGCGTATCGCAGGTAGAGCCCGATCGCCTCTCGCATCATCGCCAGGGCGTGCGCATCGTCGTCGCCTTCGGTTACCACCTCGGGGATCACAGGAACGGTGGTGGTGAACCCGCCCCGCTCCGCGTCGGGTTCCAAGAGGACGGTGTAGGTGCGGCGGTCCAAGGTCACCCCGTCGCCAGCACCTGGCCCAGCCGGCGCATCCCCTCGATCAGCTTCTCCTCGGGCAGGGCCGAGAAGGAGAGGCGGAGGCCGTTCTTCTTGGTGCGGCCGGGGAAGAACCAGGAGCCGGGCAGGTAGATGACGCCGCCGGCGGCGGCGCGCTCGAGGAGGGCGTCGGTGTCTGCCTCCTCCTCGAGGTCGATCCAGACGAAGAAGCCGCCCTCGGGGCGGACCCAGGTGGCGCGGGGCGGCAGGTACTCCTCCATCGCCCCAAGCAGCGCGTCCCGGCGGCTGCGGTAGGCGTCGCGGACCTGGGCGATGTGGTCGTCCAGGAAGCCGTCGGCGGCGCGGTGGACGGTCCGCATCATGACCCGGTCGTTGGAGATGTTGAGGCACTCCTTGACCGCGAAGAGGTGGTCGTAGAGCGGGCGCGGGGCGGCGATCCAGCCGACGCGGAGGCCGGGGGCGAGCGTCTTCGAGAAGGTCCCCAGGTAGACCGAGTCGGGGGCGTAGGCGCGCAGCGGCGGCACGTCCTCGCCGTCGTAGCGGAAGGCGCTGTAGGGGTCGTCCTCGACGAGGAGGATGCCGCGGTCGCGGGCGAGGTCGGCCAGGGCCTGCCGCCGCGCCGCCGGCATCGTCACCCCGGTCGGGTTCTGGAAGGTCGGGATGGCGTAGATGAACTTCGGCGGTTGGAGCAGGGCATCAAGCAGCGCCGGCAGTTCGTCGACGACGATCCCCTCGGCGTCCATCGGCATCCCGACCACCTCCGCCTCGTAGGAGGCGAAGAGGCGGACCGCCTCGGGGAAGGTCGGCCCCTCGACGAGGACGATGTCGCCCGGTTCGAGCAGCGCCCGAGCGACGACGTCCATCCCCTCCTGGCTGCCGTTGACGACCAGGATCTCGGCCGGGTCGGCCGGGGCGCCGAGCACCGCCATCCGGGCGGCGATCAACTCCCGCAGCGGGGCGTAGCCGTCGGTCTCGCCGTAGCCGAGGGCGCCCGCGCCGTCGCCCCAGGCGGCGGCCGAGGCCTCGCGCAGGCGGTCGACCGGGATCAGCTCGCGGGCGGGGGCGCCGCTGCCGTAGTAGATGGCGTCCGGGCGCTGCGCCGAGAGGCCGTCGATGACGAGCCAGACCGACTCGGCGAAGGGGGCAATCCGGCGCGACGGGCGGATCTGCCGCGTCTGCCTGATCTGGCTGAGGGGTCGGTCGAGCGCGTGCGTCATCGGTTACCTGCCGGTCGTGGCGAACGGGGGCGACGGCTGACCGCCCACGCCCCGACGTCGTCTCGGATTCTCGTGGCGGCCAGTGTAGCCGCATCCTCGGCCGACGCTAGGACGGATCGACCAGTTCGATCTCCAGCCGCTTGTTGGCCTTGCCCTTTGAGCGCGTGCCGACGACGCGGAGGCCGCCGACCTCGCGGGTGTTGGCGACGTGGGTGCCGCCGTCGGCCTGGAGGTCGAGACCGACGATCTCGACCGTCCGCACCTCGGCGATGCCCTCGGGCAGCAGGTTGACCTTGGTCCGGATCAGGTCCGGGATGGCGAACGCCTCCTCGCGCGGCAGGATCCGGACCCGGACCTCGCGGCCGGCGGCGATCTCCTCGTTGGCCCGCCGCTCGATCTCGGCGACCCGCTCGGGGGTGAAGTCGGCGCTGTCCATCTCGAAGTCCATCCGCGCCCGGTCCGGCCCCATGTTGCCGCCCGTGACCAGGGCGCCGTAGTCGCGGAAGACGACGCCGCAGAGGACGTGGAGGGCGGTGTGGGTCCGCATCAGCTTCCGGCGGAGCTCCTGGTCGAGCTCGCCGCGCAGCGCCGTGCCCACCCCGGGCAGGGCCTCCTCGCCGCCGAGCGCGTGCCAGACGATGTGCCCCTCCTTGCGGACGGAGGCGACCGGCCAGGCCGTCCCGTCCGGCGCGACGAGGCGGCCGATGTCGTGGGGCTGGCCGCCGCCGCCGGGGTAGAAGGCGGTGCGGTCGAGGGCGACCGCGCGGCCCTCGGCGGCGACGGCGGTGACGACCGCGTCGAACGCCTCGATCCCGCTGTCGCGCTGGTAGAGGAGGTCGGTCGGGAGCTGGATCGGCTCGGTCATGCGGTGGGCCTCTCGTGGCGTTTGCTTCACTTGATGCGGACGCCGCTCGGGCGCAACCCGAGGACACGTCCTCGGCCCGCGGCGACACAGCCCGAGCATCCGGCTGGGACCGGCCGGTCGCGGCGTCCATCCCGGGACGGCACCCGCTGTTCGACCGGTGGCGCGGCGAACGACCCGATGCGTCGATTCTCGCCCGCGGCGACGGCGGACGCCACCCGTCGGCCGCCGTACCCGGCCGCCGTCAGTGGGATCGGGGCAGGGGGTGGGCGACGGCGCCCGCGTCCGAAGCCGCATCTCGCGGTCACGGATCGCCGCCCCGCGGGGTATCCTGCGGCCGGGACGGCGGAACGGCGGGGGGCGCGGCGTGGCGGAGACGGGGGGGCGGGACGGCGCGGACGGCGACGACGTCCCCGCGGAACGCGGCGGCCGATCGACCGGTCCTGGATCGGGAGAACCGCCGCGGTGGGTCTCCCGCTCGGTGCCGGCCGCGGCCGAGCGGCCGCCCGGGCCCCCCCTTCTGGCGCGGTTGGCGATCGGGGCGGTGGTCCTCCTCCTGCTGGGCTGCACGCTGCTGCTGGTCGTCGGCTCGGTGCCCAACACCACCGGGCTCGTGCTCAGCACCGTGGCCGCGCTCATCCCGGCGGTCATCTACGCATCGATCGTGATCCGCCTCGACCGCTACGAGCAGGAGCCGCCACGGGCGCTGGCGGCGGCCTTCGCCTGGGGGGCGATCGGCGCGGTCGTCTTCAGCGTGCTCGGCGGCCTCGCCTTCGAGTTCGCCCTGTCCGAGGCGCTCGGCTCGAGCGATCTCGGCGGCGTTGCCAGCGTCGTCCTCGGCGCCCCGCTGGTCGAGGAGACCTTCAAGGGGCTGGGCCTCGTCGCCCTCACGCTCGGCTACCGGCGGGAGCTGGACAACACCCTGGACGGGCTGATCTACGGGGCCCTGATCGGGCTCGGCTTCGCCTTCACGGAGAACATCCTCTACTTCGGGGGCGCCTACCTGGAGGACGGCCTCGCCGGGCTCGGCCTCCTCTTCGTCGGCCGGGCCGTCATCGGCGGCTGGGGCCACGCCGTCTACACCGGGTTCACCGGGGCGGCGATCGGTTGGGCGCGGGGCCGCTACCGGCGTGGCGTGCTCCGGTTCGTGGTGCCATTCCTCGGCTGGCTCCTGGCCGTGGTGCTCCACGCCCTCTGGAACGGCGGCGCCGTCTACCTCTCGGCCGGGGCGGACTCGGACGCCGGGTTCCTGGAGACGCTGCTGCCATTGGGGCTCGTCGTCGTGCTGCCGGCGGTGCTGCTGCTCTATGTCGTCGCCCGGCTCTCCCGCCGCCGCGAGTTGGCCATCCTGCGGGATCAGCTGCGGCCGGAGGTGGAGCTGGGCGCCCTCACCCCGACGGAGTACGCGACGGTGACCGAGTTCGGCCTGCTGCGGCGGGCGCTGGATGCGGCGTCGAGCGCCGGCGGGCGCGAGGGGCGCCGCCGCCAGCAGCGCTTCTTCGAGACCGCCGCCGACCTCGCCTTCCGCAAGCACCACCTGGCCCAGGGCGAACCCCTCACCCCCGGCCAGTTGGCGCCGGAACCGGCGTTCCGGGCGGCGCTGGACGAGCTGCGGCGGGGGCTGCCGGCGGCGCCGTCCCGCGGGGAGATGTCGACGCTCTAGCGGTGCGTCGGGTCTGGTTCGACGGCTGCGCCGCCGAGCCCGGCGCTGAAGCACCGGGCTGAGGAAACGCAGCCCCGTGAACGGGGCTGAGCACGATGGCAGCGGATATCGCGAATCAACCGGGACGCACCACGAGCGGTCCATCGATCACCCGGATTCGGAGTGGGCCGCCTCGATCTTCCCCGCCTCGGCCGGTGAGCCGGGCGGGCGGCCCGACGGGAGCCGGATCAGGGCGAACGCCCCGCCGACGATCCACATCGCGGCGCCGGCGCTCATCACCGGGACGACGCCGAAGGCCTCGACGGCCGGTCCCCCGACGACGACCCCGACCAGGATCGCGAGGCTGACGAGGGCCCCCATCGCGCCGAAGACACGGCCCCGGTAGGTGTCGTCCGTCCGCGTCTGGACCAGCCCGGTGCCGGCGGCGTCGAGGGCCACGGCGGGGAAGCCGGCCAGGACCAGGAACCCCGCGGCGACGGCCAGGGCGACCGCGCCAGGCGGCGCCAGGGTGCCGGCGTTGGCGAGGCCGAGGTCCGCCAGGCCGAGCCCGACGAGGCCGCCGCCGAAGAGGAGCCGGGGCGGCACCCGCTTCGCGACGGCCGCGACCAGGGCGCCGGCGACCAGGCCGCCGACCGCCTGGGCCGAGAGCAGCAGCCCCGCCCCGGTCGCGCCGGCCTCGAGGACGTCGATGGCGAGCGGGGCGAACCCGACGCCGAACGTGCCGTCGGCGGCCATCCCGAGGCCGAGGGCGAGGAAGACCGTCCGCAGCACCGGATCCCGCCGCACCAGACGCAGGCCGTCCCGCCACTCCCCGAACGTCCGCCGGAAGACCCCCGTGCCGGAGGCGACGGGGTCGCCGGGGTCGGGCCGGGCATCGGCACGGATGAGCGCCACCAGGAGACCGGAGACGAGGAACGTCGCGGCGTCGGCGAGGGCGACGCCGGCGATCCCGACCCAGGCGTAGAGCACCCCGCCGACCGCCGGTCCGACGAGCCGTCGCAGGTTGTTGTTGAGGGAGTTCAGGGCGTTCGCCGCGACCAGGTGCTCGTCGCCAACGAGGCGCGGCAGGAGGGCGTTCTCGGCCGGGTTGAAGAACAGCCCGGTGGTGCCGACCGCGGCCCGCACGGCGTAGAGGAGCCAGAGGAGATCGACCGAGCCGACGGCGAGCAGCGGCAGGAGGAGGGCGGCGCGGAGGAGGTCGGCGGCTACCATGGTCCGCTTCCGGTCCCAGCGGTCGACGAAGACGCCGGCGACCGAGCCGAGCAGGATGCTGGGCACCAGGGTCGAGGCGAGGACGCCGCCGGCGGCGATGGCGGAGCCGGTCAGCGCGTAGGCGTGCAGCGGCAGGGCGGCGATGAGGGCGAAGTCGCCGGCGACCGAGACGAAGCCGGCGGCCCAGAGCAGCGCGAAATCCCGTT
>CADCWF010000071.1 GCA_902806345.1 uncultured Thermomicrobiales bacterium | reverse complement strand
CGGGACTCGGGGGTGGCGCGCCCGACGGGGGGAGGAGCGAGCGGACCTGCTGTGCGAACGACGCGCCGCCCATCCCCCGGGCGTGCGGCAACGCGCATGCCCGGACCGCATGCGCCATCCGCGGCCGGGGCGGAGCGCGGGCGCCCCGGGGCGCCCGCCTCGGCGGGCTAGACTCGCCGCGGGAGGGACGGCGGCCGTGTCGAAGAAGCGGGGCAAGCGCCGGGCGGGCGCCGGCAGGAACCTAAACCCGGGCCAGCGGCGGCCCGCCCGTCCCGCGGCCCTCGTGGCGGTCGCCTCGCCGTTCGCCGGCCTCTCGCCGGAGGAGCGGGCCGGGATCGCCGGCGCGGTCGCGGAGGAAGCAGGGCGGCGGTTCGACGAGGACTTCGCCGCCGTCCAGCGGGGCCTGCTGGCCTACGAGCCGCTGTCGCTGCTCGCCCACCTGTCGTTCTACGCCCTCACGGCGGAGTCGGACGCCCGCCGCCCGCCCCGCGGCTTCCCCGACGTCCGGCAGCACCACGCCGAGCTGCTCCAGGCGCTCGCCCTCCGGCACGACCGCTCGGCGTTCGCCTGGATGCCGTCGTTCCCCGACCTCGTCCCGTTCCTCGAGCGGCTCGACCGGGCCGCCCTCGCCTTCTCCCTCCGGCGCGCCGCCCCCCAGCCCACCGACGAGGGCCAAAGGCGCCTCTGGGTCCAGGAACAGATGCGTGTCCACACCCAGGCCGTCCGGAACTGGGGCTACCCGGATCAGACCTGGCGCATCGTCGCCGAGCTCTTCGCGCCGCTCGACGACGACATCGAGGCGGCGGCCGGCGTCCGGGTGGGCCACCTGGTGGCGATGCTCCGCAACCTGCTGGCCGAGGTGGGCCGGCGCGTCCGCCGGCACTTCGAGCGGCTCCGGCCGGTCGTCGAGGCCAGGACGGCGCGGGCCGCCCTGGACGCCCACCTCCGGGCCTACCCGGACCCGGTGGGGACGGCGGACGATCTGGAGGCGGTCTTCGCCGCGCTCGGGCACAGCCCCAGCCTGGCCGAGCTCAAGGAGTTCCTCCTTGCCGACCTCAACCTGCGGCTCCCCGAGGTCTACGCGCTCGGCCCCGGCGACTTCGCCGCCGCCTACCCGGCCGCCGTCGACCCGGAGCGGCTCGCGGCGGTCGTCGCGGCCTGGTCGCTGTCGTTCGGCGACCTCGCGGACGGGGATCCGGAGCACCTCTTCCTGGGCAACCCGGTCTGGCGGCGCCCCTTCGTCCGGCTCGAGGACGGACGCTCGTTCCTCCCGGTCTTCGGCCTCCTGCAGAGCTTCTGCCTCGAGCTCGCGGAGTCGCTCGTCGAGGGCATCCCCGGCTTGCTCGGGCGGTACCACGACCGCCGGGCGCTCTACCTGGAGGACGAGGTCGAGCGCCTCTTCGCGACGGCTTTCCCGTCGGCGCGGGTCTACCGCGGCAGCCTGTGGAGCCCGCCGGGCGACCCGGCGACCGTCTACGAGAACGACCTGCTCGTCGCGCTCGGGTCCCACCTGGTCGTCGTCGAGGCCAAGGCCGGGTCGGTCGGCGACCCGACCCTCCGGGGCAGCCCCGACGGCCTCGCAAGGGCGGTCCGCCGGCTGCTGGCGGAGCCGGCGGAGCAAGCCCAGCGGTTCGCCGCGTTCCTGCGCGAGCACCCGGGGCCCCACCGCTTCGCGACCAGGCGCGGCGCGGTGAACGAGGTCGACGCCCGGCCGGCGCGGGAGACCGTCTGCCTCGCCGTGACGCTCGACCAGCTCGGGCGGGTCTACTCCCGCTGGCCGGGCCTGCGCGAGGCGGGGTTCGTGGGGCCCGAGGCCGAGCTCGTGCCCACCCTCTCCCTCGTCGACCTGGAGAGCGTCCTCGAGGTCCTCGACGGCCAGTGCCAACGGCTCCACTACCTGGTCCGCCGCGGCGAGTTCGAGCGGAACGCCGCCTACGCGGGGTCGGAGCTGGACCTGCTCGCGTTCTACCTCGACACCGGCTTCGCCGTCGACACGGCCAAGTTCGACGGCACGCGCCTGTTGTTGGCGGGCGAGGCTCTGCGCCTGGAGCCGTACCTGATGCGGCGGACGACGGGAGCCAGCCCTCCCCGGCCACGGCTGCGGCTGACGAAGTGGTGGCGCGACGTCCTCGCCCGCGTCGAAGAACGTCACCCGGACCGGTGGACCGAGCTGGCCCTGGTGCTCCTCGACGTCCCGCGCCACGAGCAGGAGCGGTTCGAGCGGCGCTTCGCGACGACGCGCCGCATCGTCGAGCGGTACTGGAGGAACCCGGGGCACGAGGACGTGGTCCACATGGGGTCGGGGCCCGCGGGGCGCCGGCTCGCCGTCGCGGGCCTCGCCGTCCGGGCGCCGGCTCCGTGGGAGCTCGAGGGGGTGCTCGCGGGCGTCGCCGACCGGGCGCTGGAGGCGACCGGGGCCGAGCGCGGGGCCGTCCTGGTGGTGGACGTCGTCCGCCAGGTCTACCCCTACCGGGCCATCGCCTACATCGAGCCGGCGGGAACACCAGAGCCCGGCGACACAGAGCCGACGCAGCGAGTCCGCACGTAACAGCGGACTAGGGCAAGCGCGTGGTGCTAACGAGAGACGGCGGGGGGAGCACAAGCTCCCCCCGCCTCCCGCCTACGCCGCCGGGGCCAGAGCCTCCCCCTCCGCCACGTCCCCGACGACCGCCAGCACCCGCCGGACCAGCTGCCGGATCGTCCCGAGCGACGCCCGCAGATCGTCCGCCGTGATCTTGTAGCTGAGCAGGTAGTCCCGGGCGAACCCGCCGTCGATCCCGAGCGCCGCCGCGACAACGAACGCGACACTCTCCGCCTCCAACTCCCGCTGCCCGACCGGCTTCGCCTCCTGCTCTCCCCCATGATGCGCGAGCTCGTGACAGAGTTCGTGCAGCAGGACGAGCAGCCGGGTCCGGGAGTCGAGGCCGGGGCGGAGCAGGATCACGCCGCCGCGCGACTCCCCGTCGACCCCCGGCGGCAGCGGCCGCTCCTCGACCCGGATCCCCCAGGCAACCACACGGTCGCGAGCCGCGAGGTAGAGCTCCCGACAGTCGTCCGGCAGCCGCCGCTCCGCCGTCGGCAGGGGCTTCTCGTCGAGGTCCGCGAGCTGGCACGCGTCGAAGACGGGCGCCGGGCGGAAGCCAGCGACCTCCTCGACCGGCTCGCCCGTCGCCGGGTCCTGCCCCTTGCGGGTCATGGGCGCCCAGATCCACAGGGCCTTCTCGCCCTTGCGGACCTTGTAGCCGAGCTCGGCCCACCGGCGGTGGCCGGCGACCAGCGTCGCCTGCGGGCACTGGCTCAGGATCAAGACGCAGTTGCGCGCCGAGTACTTGTGGAACCGCCCCATGAACGACAGGAGCCCCCGGAACTCCGCGGTGAAGCCCTCGGCCAGCTGCCCGGCGAGGCGCTCGACCGCCCCGTCGACCGCCGCCGCCAGCGCCTCCCGCCGCTCCCCCGGGTCGGGGAAGCGGAGCACGTTGGCCGGGACCGCGACCGGGGACACCGGGGCCGGCGCGTCCCACGGGTCGGGCTCCTCGGACGTCGGGGGCAGCAACGCCGGGCCGGCCGGGTCCGGCTCCGGGTCCGGCAGGTCGGGCAGGTAGCCGATCTCGGCCAAGAGCAACGAGTTGTGGCTGCATCTCTGCCAGTGCATAAAGCCGCGGCAGTCGCAGGAGAACGCCGTGACCCGGTGCAACAAGGCCGGATCGGTCGCGCTGCTCGCGTACCACTCGGCGGTCGAGGGCACCTTGAACAGGCGGATACCGCGGCGGATCGCCTCGTCGGCCAGCCGGTGCAGGTCGCTCGCGCTCGTCGTCGCGCCCATGAGGAAACCTCCCGCCCTCGGGGGGATCGGGCCCGGCCGCGGCAAAGTGCCGCGACTTCCGGGCCCCACCCGGGGCAGGGGATCCCCACGCGCAGCGGGGACGACACCCCCGGGGGAACGCGCTCGGGCGGGCGCCCGTGCTCGGGCGGGCGTGCATGCGCGGGGAAGTCGAGCCCCGCTGCCGGCGGACCCGGTCCCTTGGTGGCGAGCGAGCTCCAGCGAGCGTGGGCCCCAGGCAAACTACCCCTGTCGTGGACACCTCCGGTACGCCGTCCGCCCCCAGAGTCCCCCGCCGCTTGTGCGTCCCGCGCACACGGGGGGCGCCCCTCCGGATCGCGCTCCCCCCAGTCTTGCCCCCCCTCGGGGCCGGCTGCGACGCCGTCGTCCGTCCCCGCGCCCCCCGCGACCCCGAGCCCGGCCCGAGCCGACGCCGAGACGGGACCGACCGTCGAGGACACCACAGGCGGCTTTGGAAGGGCCCGGGCACGACGGACGCCGAACCCGCGGGCGCGACGGGCCGGGATGGGAGGGACGCCGGGAGGGGCTGGAGAGGTCGATTCGGAGGAGAGCATTGGACGTCGGTGGGGGACCCGGAAGCATCGCAACGGGTGCGGTTGCGCTCCGGCCGGAAAGTGGCGTTCGGAGCGCTCCAAACCCCGGAATCGGCTCATCCGTGCGGAGAACTGCGCTCCGAAGACCGCTCCGGCGGCGCTCCGGACCGGGCCGGCCGGAGCGCCTATGCGGACGGTCGGGGGGAGCCGCTGGCCCGTCCCGTCGGTGGGCGGTGGGACCCCCAGCGAAACCGCCCCGCCCCCGTAACCCCGTCCGGACATCCCCAACGGGGCCGCCCAGGGGGGGCCAAAACCGCGTCGAGGTGGGTGGTCGACGGCCGCGCGGGCATCGCAAACGGCCGCCCCACGCGTCGGCGACGCCGCGTCCGGGGCGGGGGCGATCCGGCCGGTCGGAGGGGCGGCCGTGTCCAAACGGAGCCGGGCCCCGCGCCCGATTGCCCGGGGCCCCGTGCGCCTGCCCCGCCGCTTCGCGATGCCGCCGCCGGCCGGCGCCGACGCCTCCCGCGGATCACGGGACTCTGGCGAGGCCGGCTCCCGGCCCTACCGGTTCCCCGGCGCCTGCTGCTCCAGGTCCCTGACGCGGCCGCCCAGCTCGGCGATCCACCGGTCCTGGTCGGCGAGCCGCTCGGCGAAGATTGCAGTCTCCGACGCGTGCTGGGCCTTGAGGGCGTCGATCTCGTCGCGGAGCGGGGCGACGGCGGCGGCGACGTCGTCGGCGACGGCCGCCATCAGCGCCCGCACGGCGTCGTCGGAGGTACGCCGTAGCGGCCCCTCCGGTTCGTCGGGCCCCGGGTCGACCGCCGGGTCGGCGGAGGGACCCGCGGTTCGCTCCGCGGTCCGACCCCGGTCGACCCCGATCGCGTCGTCGACGTAGCGGCCGGACCGCGCCCCGGCGTCCGCGGCGCGTTGGGCGGCGACGGCCCCCGCGACCGTGGCGTCCTGGGCGGTTGGATCGGCGCCCTCCGGTTCGTCGTGCTCGGCCATGTCGTTCCTCCTTGCGCTCCGGCGTCGGGACGCGAGGGAAGCGAGATCGGCGGGGAGCGGGCCGCCGGGGTGCCGCCGGGCGAGCGGGCGGACGACGGGGTCGGGCCAGACCAGCGCGGCCGGGCCGGGGGCGCACGGGCCATGGGAGACCGCCGCCGGCGTGCGGATGGGGGCGCGGCCTTGCCGCTCTGGACCGTCCGGTCCTCGGGGCGCCGCCCCCCTACTGAGCCCGCAGCCGGCCCGCCTGCGCGAACTGGTCCAGCTGCTGCATCAGGCGACGCACCGCCTGCCGGTCCTGCTCGCGGAGCTCCTGCCAGAGCGGGTCGTTCGCCTGGCCGTCCTGCTCGTACTTCTGGTAGGCGGCCAGCCCCTGTAGCTTCGACGCCAGCGTCGCGATCAGGTTGTAGACCTCGTTGTCGACGATGGTCGTCTCCCGCCCGGAGCTCTGGTCCCCCGTGCTCATGCGGCACCCCTTCGGCGTCGGTTCCGGTCGTCGGGAAGCCCCCGGCGCCGTCCGAACGCGCAACCGCGGTGCCACCGACCGCCAACCCCCACGTTCCTCCCGTTGTCGACGGTCTTGGAGGACCGATCGGGCTTCCCCGGTCCCGACCCGTCGGCGTGCCCGCCGCTCCCCGGCGGTGGTGCCGGCACGCCGGGCCCTCGCTCGCACCCGAGACCCGCCGTCTCCGTCGTGCGCCCTTTCCGTCGCGTGGTGCACCCCGGCGTCCGGCTCGGCGGCCGCCGGCGGCGCTCCCGGGCGGGATGCCTCCCCCTCACGCCGGTTGGTCTGGGCCGCCCGGGGGGCGCTCCCGCCATCCCCTGCGCTCGGCCTCGGCGCGCTCGACGGCCAGGACGAGCGCCGCGCCCTCGCGGCCGGCGATCGCGCCGGCGGGGACCCGCCAGTCGGCGGGCGAGCCGGGGCTCGGCTCGACGAGGACGTAGCCGGGCCAGGCGGCGACGACCGTCGGATCCGACTCGGCTCGCACGCCACCCTCCTCGACCACGTGCGCCCATCGGAGCGGGGTCGCGCAGGCGTCGAACGGGCCGCGGCGGGGCCCTCCCCCGCGGCCACCGTCGAGGGGACGGGCAGCGCAAGTTGGTGCCCCCCCTGTGGTAACGACTGTGCCGCAAGATGGTGCAGGCGCGGCGCGAAGGGGACGCGTCGGCATCCCGGCTAGAGCCGACGCGATCGAGCCTCGGGGGATCGCCGCGGCTCGTGGCGGCCTCGCCGGCCGCGGCGCGGGATGGTCCCCACACCCTCCTCGGCCACGGGGGAGGGCGGGACCGGTTGACCGACGGGGCGGCGTTCGCCATCATCGCGACGCCGACCGTCCCCGACGCGAGGGCCGCCATGGGCGCCGACGCCGCCGACCAGAACCCCCTCCCGCGCCTGCCGGCTCCGCCTACGCCGCTGGTCGGGCGATCCGACGAGATCGCGGCCGTCGCCGCCCTGCTGCGCGACCCCGGGGTCCGGCTCGTCACCCTGATCGGCCCCGGCGGCGTCGGCAAGACCCGGCTGGCCCTGGAGGTGGCGCACGCGGTCGCCGACCGCTTCGCCGACGGTGCCGCCTTCGTCGACCTCGCCCCCGTCCCCGACCCGGGCCTGGTGCCGACCGCCATCGCCGCCGCCGTCGGGGACCGCGAGGCAGCGGACGCCCCCCCTTGGGACCGCCTCGCCGCCGTTCTCCGCGGCCGGGGGCTGCTCCTCGTCCTCGACAACTGCGAGCACGTCCTCCCCGCCGCTCCCTTCCTCGCCGGCCTGGTGGCCGCCTGCCCACGGCTGCGGGTCCTGGCCACCAGCCGCGAGCCCCTCCGCCTGTCGGCCGAGCAGGTCTGGCCGGTCCCGCCGCTCCCGGTCCCCGACCCGTGCCGTCCGCTGCCGGCGGACGCCCTTGTCGCGGTGCCGGCGGTGGGGCTGTTCGTCCGCCGGGCCCGCGCCGCCGCTCCCGCGTTCGCGCTTACGGACGAGAACGCCCCGGCCGTGGCGGAGGTCGTCCGCCGCCTCGGCGGGCTGCCGCTGGCGATCGAGCTCGCCGCCGCCCGCTCCCGGGCCTTCCCACCGGCGGTGCTGGTGGCCCGCCTCGACCGCTCGCTGGCGCTGCTCACCGACGGCCCCCGCGACGCGCCGGCCCGTCAGCGGACCATGCGCGACGCCATCGCCTGGAGCCACGACCTGCTGGCGGCGGAGGAGCAGGCGCTGTTCCGCCGCCTCGCCGTGTTCGTCGGCGGGTTCACGCTGGAGGCCGCCCAGGCGGTCGCGAGCGGACCGGGCGTCCCCGGCACAGACCCCTTCGAGGGCGTCGCCTCGCTGGTGGACAAGAGCCTGCTGCGGCAGGAGGACGGCCCGGACGGGGAGCCGCGCTACCTGATGCTGGAGACGGTGCGCGAGTACGGTTTGGAGCGGCTGGAGGACAGCGGCGAGGGAGAGGTGGCCAGGGAGGCACACGCCGAGTGGTGCCTTCGGATCGGCGACGCCGAGGCGGTGGAGTTCCTGGGGTCGGGCGCCCGGGGGCGGTCAGGGCGGGCGGCCACCGAGCAGGGCAACCTCCGCGCCGCGCTCTCGTGGCTCGACGCCCGCGGGGACCGGGAAGGACTGGCCCGCTTGGTGGGCGCGGTTGCCCTGCCCTGGCTCTACGGCGGTCGCCACGGGGAGGCGCGGGAGTGGTTGGGCCGGGCCTGGGGGCTCGCCCCGGCCTCGTCGGAGGCGCGCATGCGCCTGCTCCGGGGATCCAGCTGCCTGGCCGCGCACGAGGGAGACAACGGGCGCGCCGCTGGCCTCGCCGGCGACTTGCTCGCGCTCGCCCGGGCGAACCCGAACCCCGCTCGGGAGGTCGAGGCGCTGCTGTTCCTGTCGCACGCGGCCAACCAGCGGGGGGCGCACGCCGAGGCGACGGCCCTGGCGGAGGGGCTGGTGGCGCGGTGCCGCGAGCTGGGCGAAGGACGGGTGCTGCCGTGGGCGCTGCAGCGCCTCGGCATCGAGGCCCACGTCGCCGGCGACTTCCCGCGCGCGGCGGCGCTGTTCGGGGACGCCCTGGCGCGCTTCCGGGCGGCCCGCAACGCGCTCGGGGTCGGGTACGCGCTGACCAACCTCGGGCTGACCCTCCACGCGTCGGGCGACCGCCGGGGCGCGGCGGCGGCGTACCGCGAGAGCCTCGAAGCGCGCGGGGACGACCCCGACCTCTTGGACCTCGCGGCCACGCTCGGCCAGCTCGCGGCCCTGGCCGGGGAGGCCGGTCGGGGTGAAGCGGCGGCGCGCCTGCTCG
>CADCWF010000070.1 GCA_902806345.1 uncultured Thermomicrobiales bacterium | reverse complement strand
GACCTGCTCAACAACGGCGTCGAGCTGATCAAGCGGAACCCGCGCTCCTTCGCCCCCTTCCTGGACGGCGAGGACGGCATCGTCTTCTGGGAGGACATGGACGACCTCGTCAAAGAGATCGCCCGCTTCTCGCCGGCCGACGCCCGCGCCTACCCCCACTACGACGCGATGATCGAGCGCGCCTGCGAGATCATGGACCGGTTCATCCTGCGGCAGCCGCCGACCTTCGCCGAGTTCGCCGCGGCGTTCGACCAACCCGGCGACGACCGCGTCTTCAAGTTCTTCGTCCTCGGCTCGGCCGCCGACTCCGCCGAGTACTTCTTCGAGTCGGACATCATGCAGGCCGCCTCCTGCGCCCTCGGCCTGATCGGCACCTTCCGCGGCCCGCGGGACGCCGGCACCGGCTACGTCAAGCTCTACCACGCGATGGGGATGGCGACCGGCAAGCGCGGCGCCTGGGCCTACCTCCGCGGGGCGATGGGAAGCTTCACCCAGGCCCTGAAACGGGTCGCCCTCGGCCTCGGCGTCGACATCCGCCCCGGCACGGAGGTCGGCCAGATCTGCACCGCCGGCGGCCAGGCCACCGGCGCCGTGACGAAGGACGGCGAGGAGTTCCGCGCCCGGATCGTCCTCTCCAACGCCGACCCGAAGCGGACCTACCTGAAGCTGGTCGACCCCCAGGACCTGCCGTCGGAGTACGTCGCCGACATCCGCAACATCCAGATGACCTCGCCGGTGGTCAAGATCAACTTCGCCTCCGACCGCCTGCCGGAGTACAAGGCGCTCGCCAAGCGCGACTACGCGTTCGGCCAGGGGGGCGGCGTCCACATCGGCCCCACGATCGAGTACCTCCAGCGCGCCTACGAGGACGCCCGCCAGGGCCGCCCGGCCGACTGGCCCTTCTTGTCGATCCACGCCCAGAGCGCGGTCGACCGCACCCTGGCGCCCGCCGGCAAGCACACGATCAGCATCTTCACCCAGTTCTTCCCCTACGAGCTGGCGGAGGGGACCTGGGACGAGCGGCGCGACGAGATCGGCCGGCACATCTTCGAGCGCTTCGCCCACTTCGCGCCGAACATGGCCGGGGCCGAGATCACGGCCCAGGTGCTGGCGCCGCCGGACGTGGAGGCCCGCTTCGGGCTGACCGGCGGCCACATCTTCCAGGGCGAGCTGGTGCCGGAGCAGGCGTTCGACCTCCGCCCGGTCCCCGGCTCCTCGTCGTACGAAGGCCCGATCCACGGCCTGTACCTGTGCGGCAGCGGCGCCTGGCCGGGCGGCTGCGTGATGGGCGCCCCCGGCCACAACGCCGCCCACGAGGCGATCGGGCGGCTGACGGCGGGGGAGTACAACTGAGGCGGAATCCGGATAAACAGATCCGCTACCGGACGGGCGGCCCTCACCCCCAACCGCCACCCGCTCCGCGGGTACCCGGCCCGATGCGCGGGTCCCCGAGCAGAGAGGGGGCTTTTGCCTGACCGGAAGCAGAAGCATCCAGGCGGATTTCGTATGAGGCGGGGAGTCGGAGAGTCGGAACGCGACGTTCCCCCTCGCGCGGTGCGTGGGCGTGGGGATGAGGGCGAGGGTCGGTGCGGGCCGCCCGTCCCCCACCCGCCCGGTGGGCCGGTCTCGCGCTACGTCCCTGCGGAGGCCCGCTCCAGCCCGGCGATGTCGAGCTTGCCCATGCCCATCATCGCCTGCATGACCCGGTTCGCCTTCTCCCGGTCCGGGTCCTGCAGCAGCTCCGGCAGCACCGTCGGGACCACCTGCCACGACAGGCCGAAGCGGTCCTTCAGCCAGCCGCAGGGTCCGGGCTCGCCGCCCTCGGAGAGCGTCTCCCAGTAGTGGTCGACCTCCGCCTGCGACCCGCACGAGATGAGGAACGAGACGGCCTCGCTGAAGGTGAACTGGGGGCCGCCGTTGAGCGCCGAGAACTCCTGCCCGTCGAGCTTGAACGAGACGACCATGGCCGACCCCGCCGGCCCCGGCCCGGCCTCGCCGTAGCGGCTGACCGCCGTGACCTCGGAGTCCGGGAAGACCGACACGTAGAAGGTCGCCGCCTCCTCGGCGTTGCCGTCGAACCACAGGAACGGAGAGATTTTCTGCGCCACGTCGTGCTCCTCTCGGGCGTACGCCCGTGCGTCCTGGTTGTCGATCGGCAACCTCTGCATCTGGTCGTGGGGGTTCGGTCGAAATCGACATCCGGGAGCCTGCAGGGCCACGGACCGGCCGATTCGCTTGTCCGCCGGCACCGGCCGGCCGGGCGCGAGTGCGCTCGATCGACGGGTCAACCGGCGGGGCAGACGACGGGTGCGACGCCGGCGCGCCGGCCCCCGCCCTGTTCACGACACCGTCGCGGTGCTCAGAGTCGAACCCCGTGCTCCTGCATCACCGCCGGGACGCGCTCCATGTGCATCGTCACCCCGTACCGAGTGGCGATCGCGATCAGGCGCGGGATGTCCGGTTCCTGGCTCGCGGCCAGGACCGCGGCCACGTCGCGGAAGTACGCCTCGAAGCCGGCCGGCGTGATGATCTCCTGGACGCGGGCGGGGTCGGCACCGGCGTTCCAGAAGGTGTGCGGCACCCCGCGCGGCTTGACGACGTAGGCACCCTTGGTGGCGGTGAACACCGCGTCCCCGACGAGGACGCCGATCTCCCCGTCCAACACGAGCGAGATCTCGTCTTCGCGGGAATGGGTGTGCGGCGGCGCCGCGAGGGCGCCCGGCCGCAGCGGGTGCTCGACGATCGAGAAGGCACCGCCGGTGTCGGCGCCCGAGAGCTTGAAGACGACGCCCAGGCCGCCCAGGCTTACCGTCTCGCCGGAATCGGGATGGATCGGACCATTCCTCGGTGCCGACATCGCCTCCCCTCCCTCGGTGCCGCTCGACCACGCTCGGCCAACCTCGGCAATGGCGACAGTCTGCCAACCCAGCGGCATCTATCGCCGTCGTCCGCCCTCCGCCCGCTCTCCGCCCGACCCTGATGCTCGCCCAAGCCGAGCCGCGCCCGCGTTTCGGCAGGCCGGACCGTCCAGACACGGAGTGCGGCCGAACGATGGCTCCATGCATCGGGCCTCCGCCCGTCGTTCTCCCCCCGCCTCCCGCCTCGCAAGTGCTACACTGCGCTCCCAGCATGAGAACATCCGTTCTCTTGGAGAGCGCCCGATGCCCGTCAAGATCGATACCGCCGATGGCTTCCTCACCCCGCTGATCGTCTGCGACGAGTGCGGCGAGCCGATCCGCGACGCCCGCGACGGCAACTACCACTGGCAGGCCGACGGCGACGGTCCGGGCCCCGGCCGCCGGTTCGCCTTCTTCACCCACAAGGCGTGCTGCGACGCCTTCGAGCGGGGCCGCGGCGGCGCCGCCGCCTGGTACGCGATGGAGCTGAGCGACCTGCTGCCCCGCCTCGCGGCCTCGCTCCGACTGGGTCTGGCGGCGATGTCGGAGTAGGGGCGCGATGTCCCTCGCTGGGCCACATCGAGCCGGCTCGAGTGCCTTCCGACGACAACGGATCCCCGTTCACCGGCGGCCGCGGAGATGCGGCCGACCGTTGGTCGCGGTGATCGGCACTGGAGTCCCGGTCACCGTCGTCATCCCGAGCGGAGCGAGGGCTGACTCCCCCGGCCACCTTGCCGAAATCGGACGAACAACGCCGCAGCGGCGGGAGACCGTTCCCTTCGGTCAGGACGACGATGGCGGTGGCAACGGCGTCGGGGTGGTCGGCGGCGGTCGGAACCATCGGGCACTGCCTCCGCAGTCGAGGTGCCTGTTGCTACTCCTCCACTACCTCAACCGTGAGCTGCTCCCCCTCCGCCGCGTGGGCGCCCTCCTCCTCCGGGCAGGAGACGGTGTAGAGGCCGGGCGGCAGGTTGACCGAGAGGGTGCCCGTCTCGCCCGGCGCCAGCGGCGCGTCCAGGCTGAAGACGTAGAGCTCGTTGGCCATCACGAAGCCGTGCGGCTCGGTCCCGTCGTTGGTGATCGTGAAGACCGCGGGCGCCGCCACCAGCCGCTCCGGCATCTCGATGCCGCCCTCGTAGACGACCACGTCGATCGCGCCGGCGGTCGGCGGCGGGGTCGGCGTCGCGGTCGGCAGCGGGGTCGAGGTCGGCCGCGGCGTCGGCTGCGGCACGCTCGCCACCGGCACCACCACCGGCGTCCCGTCGGAGGCGACGACGGTCGTCGACCGCACCGCGGCGTCCGGGCGGGCCGCCTCGTCCGCGGCAGCCCGCCGGGTCCGGCCGCCGCCCCCCTCAGGGGCGATGAAGACCGAGACGTTCGTCTGGCCGTTCTCGTCGTCCGGCGAGAGGAAGGCGATCCCGGCGTAACCGGAGCCGCCCGCCGCGCCGAGCCCGATGACGACCGCGCCGAGCTCGTCGAAGACGCCGCCGATCTCGCCGCAGGCGAGGATGTCGTCAGGTTCCTCCGCGGAGGGGCGGACGACGACGGCGTGGGGCTCGGCCAGCAGGTCGTCGAGGAGCAGGTCGACACCGGTGAAGGAGGTCTCGGAGACGGTCGCGCCCTCCTGACCGACCCGGTCGCCGACCGGGAAGGTCGCCTCGGTCAGCTCCGCCACCGGCTCGCCCGGGTCGTCGCAGGCGCCGGTGACGATCTCGACCGGCCGCGCCGGCGGCGTCTCGGCGGCGTCCTGCGCCATCCCCGTGGCGACCACGCCGAGCAGGGCCGCCAGCGCCGCTCCCGCCAGCCCAGCCGCCGCGCCCCGTCCCCGTCCCCGCCGTCCGCCCACGTGCCCCTCCTAGCGGCCTCCCCGTGGCCGCCCCCTGCCCGGCGGGCACGATAGCACGTCCCGCCGGCCGCACCGGCGGCGAGCGCGACGGGGCACCCGAGCGAGGACAGCCGCAGGCACACCGGACAGCAGCCGTCCTGCCGGCATCCTCTCCGTCCCTCCCCCTCGAACCTGGCAAGACAGGGCATCACAACCGCGCCCGGTTGACCCGGCCCTCCGACTCTGGCAGCGTGGGGAGGGGAGGCCGGGACGGGACGCGGGGAACGGGCCGCGAGGAGGCTTCGGCATGCAGGCCAGGATTGCGCCGATCGCGGCGATGGTCGCGCTGGCGTTGGCGCTCATCGGCGCCATGGGCGCCACCGGCGGCGGATCCGCCATCGTCACCCCGCGAGCCATAGCCCAGGTGGCGACGCCCGTCGCGGCCGAGGCGTTTCGGCCCACCCACGTCGTCAACCCGTCGCAGAGCATGAACCTGCAGGCCGAGCCGACGACCGCGTCGCCGATCCTGGCGGTGCTCTCCCCCGGAGAGCCGGTCGCGTCCCTCGGAGAAGCGGTCACCGACGCCGAGGGCGAGGCGTGGCTGAACGTCGCCACGGATGGCGGGCTCGTCGGTTGGGTGCGTGCCTCGGACCTCGACCCCATCGATGAGGCCGGCGCCTCCGGGTCGGACGCGACCGACTCGCCGCCGGGATCGGGGCCGACCACGGGGGCGACCGATTTGATCGTCGGCGCGTGGGCCGAGCGGCGCAACCGGGGCAACCACGTATTTTTTCACGCCGACGGCACCGCCCTCCTGACCGACGCCACCGGCCAGACCTTCCACGGCGCCTGGCGCCCGGTCGACCACCGCGACTTGGTTGGCACCTACGTTTTCCAGGCGTGGGGCCGGGGCGGCGGCACGGGGCGTGCCGGCCCGATCCTCCGGGTCAACGCGGACGAGCTCGAGCTGGGCGACACCGTCTACGACCGCCTCGTTCCCCCCGCCCCGGAGGAGTTCGCGAGACCGGGTGTGGACGGCTCGCAGCGCGCCGTCCCCCGCCCGACCGACCCACCGGCCGCTGACGCCGGCAGCAGCCCGGCACCGGCCGCCACTCCGCTCGCCGGCTCGGCATCCGCCGTGGACACCCCGGTCGCCGGCTCGGTCGCCACGGCCAACGAGCCTTCCCCCGGCGTCGCCGTCGAGGACCTGGCCGACGTCACCGAGCTCCCGGGCCGGTTACCGCTGGGGCAAGTCGCGCTCACCCGAGCCACCCTGCGGCCGGGGGCCGCGTTCGCCTACCCGTTCCCCTACCCCGTGCTCGTCGCGGTCGAGGCGGGCACGCTCACCGTCGACGCCATCGGCCGCGGGGTGACCGTCACCTCGCCGCCGGAGACGATCGAGGGCGGCCAGCGGCGGCAGCCCGTCCAGGCGGAGGGCGAGGGCATCACCATCCGCGAGGCCGGCGGGGTGACGACGCGGCAGCGGTTCAGCGAGCTCTCCCCGGGTGGAACGGCCTCGGTCCGGGCCGGCGGCTCGGTCTTCGGCGAGGCGAACGGCATCGGCGCCCTCCGCAACGACGGCGACGAGCCGCTCGTCCTGCTGCTCGTCGCGCTCGGGCCGGAGGGGCGACGGTGGGCCGTCACCAGGGAAGGCACCGCCCGCCCCGCGGACGGGCGACGCGACGCGATCTCCGTCGAGGACCGGCGCGACGCGGTCATCGTCGAGGACCGCCGCGCCGGCGTGGCCGTGGACGACCAACGCGGCTTCGTGGTTGCGGAGGCCCGGCGCGGGGCGGAGGTCCCGGCCGACCCGGCCGACGAGCGCCGCCCGGCACCTTGCCGAGTTGAGCCGCGGACCCAGGCGGAGGTCGAGCGGATCGTGTCCGAAACCGGGCCGGGGCCGGGAGCCGCCGCTTCCGCGGCCGATCTGCCCGCGGGCGAGCCGGCCGATCGCGCCACGGTGGCCGCGATCGTCGCGCTGGAGCGCGAGCTCGCGGGGTGCCTCAACGCCTTCGACTACCCGCGCTGGCTGGCGCTCCAGACCGCGGGCGCCGTCGCCGAGAGCGTCGCCCCGGGCGAGGTCGCAGACCTGTTCGCCGGCGTCGGCGACCCGGCCGTCTACTTCGGGGAGGGCGCCGCCGCAGACGTGCCGGGTATCGCCGGCGTCGTGGTCCGGGATGTCGGCCTGCTGCGGGACGGCCGGGTCGGCGCCGTCGTGGAGTGGCGGGGGCCGACGGGCCATGGGGGTCGGCCCCGCGGCGACTCGTTCGTGGTCGCCGACGAGACCGTCTTCCGCACCTACACGGAGGTCGACGGCCGCTGGCTGATCGACGGGGAGCTCGCCGTCGACGCTTGATCCGACCATCGGCGATCGGATTCAGAATGAGAGCACCTTTCGCAACCCGTGCCGGCCGTCCAACCCCTCATCCCGGGCTCGTCGAGGGATCCCGTCCTCGGCGGATCGATGGCCCCGCGGGATCCCTCGGCAAGCTCGGGATGACGACGGAGCGGACCCGTTGGGCGGTCGTGAAACACGTTCGAAAACCCGCCGCGGCGGCGTTTCGCCCGTGGTTGGCCGAGCCGAAGAGCGATGCTTCGCCCGCGGGCTCAGAAAGGCGAGAGCGGGCGGCCGGCGTAGACGCCGGTCGCCCGCGCGGACCCGGAATCAGGGGGCACCCGTGCTCCCGTCTCCTGCCGCGGCAGGAGCGGGGTTGGGGGTGAGGGCGCTCCTCCCTTGCCCGAGCTCCAACTGCCCGGTCTCACGGCCGGCGACGGCGGCGAGCCCCCAGTCGGCAGCGAGGCGGAGGCGATTCCGCCAGGAGGGGATCCGGGACAGGTAGTAGCCGTGCCAGAGCAGCCAGGCCGGCAGCCCGCCGAACGTCCATCGCCCCACCCGGGCGACGCCCGTCCGGTGGCCGAGCAGGGCCAGGTGGCCCTTCGGCGCGAAGCGGAAGGGCGCCGCCTCCCTCCCGGCGAGCCCGGCCGCGATGGCCCCGGCCACGTAGCCGCCCTGGTGGCCCGCCGCCTGGGCGGTCGGCGGCACCGGGGCACCGGTCTCGGCGTCGTAGGCCCAGGCGGCGTCGCCGATGGCATAGACCTCCGGGTACCCCGGCAGCCGCAGCCGGTCGTCGACCATCAGCGCCCCGTTCGGGGCGTGCCCGACCGGCAGCGCCCGGACGACCGGCGGCGCCGTGATCCCGGCCGCCCAGAAGAGCGTCCGGGCCGGGATCTCCCCCCGTGAGGTGCGCACCGTCCGCTCGTCGACGGACTCGACCGCCGCCCCGGTCAGGACCTCGATTTCCCCCTCCTCCAGGGCCCGCCGGACCCGGTCCGAGGTGGCCGGGTCGGACATCGGCAGCAGCCGCTCGGCCCGGCCGACGACGACCACCCGCGGCGGCTCCGTCGCCAGCCACGGGTACTCAGCGAGGAGGCCGGCGGCGAGGTAGTCGCGGATCGTCGCCGCCAGCTCGACGCCGGTGTCGCCGCCGCCGCCGACGACGAAGGTCAGCCAGGCGCGGCGCTCGGCCGGGTCGTCCGTCTGGTGGGCCGCCTCGACGGCGTCGATCAGACCGTTGCGGAGGCCGACCGCGTCGGCCGCCGAGTGGAAGACGCGGGCATGCTCGCGCAGGCCGGGCAGGTCCGGCACGGCGGTGGTGCTGCCGAGGGCGATCACCAGGGTGTCGTAGGGGCGCGGCCCGGCCGAGGTGGCAACCTCTCGCCGCTCCAAGTCGATCGCTTCCACCTCGGCGTGGAGCAGGTGGAAGCGGCGCCCCCGCTGGAAGGCGCGGACCGGGACAACGACGTCGCCCGGGCCGGCCCGGCCGTCGGCGACGGTCCAGAGCAGCGGCGTGAAGAGCAGCGCGTTGCCGCGGTCGACCGCCAGGACGCTGACCCCGTCGCGCCCGTGGAGTCGGCGATCCAGCCCGAGGGCGACGGCCAGGCCGCCGAAGCCGGCGCCGAGGACCAGGACGCGGTGGGTGGCCGCGGCGTAGTCGCGCTCGCGCTCGCTGACGTGGGC
>CADCWF010000069.1 GCA_902806345.1 uncultured Thermomicrobiales bacterium | reverse complement strand
GAATTGCGGGCGCTGCTGATGGCGGCGGGCGTGGCGGGGGCGCGGGTGGAGCGCTACCCGCTCTTCCGGATGGCCGCCGTCTGGACGCGGCCGCCGGGGGAGGGGGGCTTGGGATGAGTCTGGTCAGTGGAAACAACCAGTGCGTCGGCAACACGGGTCCACGTTCGACGACCTTGGACCCTGGTGGTGGCGTTCGGAGGGGCGGCCCCCAAGCCCGCCGCTGGCCCGCGAGGCCACAACCCGCCCATCGATGGCGACAACCGCGGCAGGTAGCGCCGCCAGCGGGCACGAGGCCCGCGCCCACGGCGGCCGTGTCGATTGAAGGGAAGCAGGGCATAACGAACAGCGAGTGGCGGCCCATGCAGATGCGTTTCGGCAGGGCGCCAACCAATCGACGCAACCCGAGCCTGATGCCATGGTAAACCGCATGCCACCGGGCCCCACGGACGACGCGGAGGCAATCGTGGTCGGGGGCGGGCCGGCGGGCAGCACCCTCGCCGCGCTGCTGGCCGAGCGCGGCCACCGCGTGCTGCTGCTCGACAAGACCGCCTTCCCTCGACACAAGGCGTGCTCCGACTACGTCAACCCGGAGGGCACCCGCCTCCTGGGCGCCCTCGGCCTCGCCGGCGAGATCGCCGCGCTCGGTGCCCACGCGGTCGCGGCGATGCAGGTCCACGCGCCCGCCGGCGCCGCGTTCCTCGCCGACTTCCACGCCGCCGAGGCGGGCCGCCGGGCGATCGGGTTGACCCGCCGCAAGCTCGACGCGCTGCTGCTCGAGCGGGCGGTGGCCGCCGGGGTCGAGGTGCGGCAGCACTCCCACGTCCGGGATGTCCGCGTCGAGCGGGGCCGCGTCGTCGGCGTCGCGGCGACGGTCGACGGCGTCCGCGAAGAACTCCGGGCGCCGCTGGTCGTCGGCGCCGACGGTCGAGCCTCGATCGTCTCCCGGGCACTTGGCCTGGACATCGAGAACCGGCTCCTCCGGCGGACCGGGCTCGTCGCCCACTACCGCGGCGCCCGCGGCCTCGACGCCTGGGGCGAGATGCACGTCCACGCCCACGGCTACGCCGGCCTCGCCCCGCTGGAAGAGGGCCTGACCAATGTCGCCTTCGTCAGCGACGCCGCGGCCGTCGCGACCAAACCGGGCTCGCTGGCGGACTATTTCGAGGCAGGCCTGGCCCAGATGCCGGCCGTGGCCGAGAAGCTGGCCGGAGCCGAGCGGGTCGGCCCGATCCGCGGCGTCGGCCCGATGGCGCACCGGACGCGGCGGGCCGCCGGCTCCGGCTACCTGCTGGTGGGGGACGCGGCGGGCTTCCTCGACCCCTTCACCGGCGACGGCGTCGCCGATGCGCTGCGCGGCGCCCTGCTGGCGGCGCCGATCGCGTCTGCGGCGCTCCGGGCGGGGGATGTCTCGGCCGCGGCGCTTGTGCCCTACCGAGCGGCGCGGCGGCGCGCCTTCTGGGCCAAACGGCAGGTGGCCTGGCTCGTCCAGGGCTTCATCCTCTCCCCGGTGCTGATGGACTACGCCGCACCCCGCCTCGCCAGCCGACCGGGGGTGGCCCGCACCCTGGCCGGGGTCCTCGGCAGCTTCGAGCCCGCCCAGCGGGCGCTCTCGCCGCTCTTCCTGGCCCGGCTCTTGCGGCCGTAATCACGATGACAGGACATCAGTCGCCGGTCGTCTTGGAGCCGGCGGGGGCGGCCGATGCCGAGACCGTTCGGGTGATCCTGGAGGAGGCTCGAGCTTGGCTCGTCCGGCGCGGCATCGACCAATGGGCGCGGCCGTTCGTCGCGCCATGGGTCGCCGACCGGATCGCGGCGGGCGAGGTTTGGGTGGCCCGGCGCGACGGCGAGGCGGTGGCCGTCGTCCGGCTGCTTTGGACCGACCGCCGCTTCTGGGGCGGGCGCGACGAGGGAGACGCCGCCTACGTCCACAGCCTGGCCGTCCGGCGCGACCTGGCCGGGCATGGGATCGGCGCAGCCGTGCTGGCCTGGGCAGAGCGCGAGGCGGCGGCCAGGGGTCGACGGTTCCTTCGGCTCGACTGCCTCGCCGCGAACGCCGGCCTCACGGCCTACCATGAGCGGGCCGGGTTCTTGCCGATCGGCATCGTGCGGCTCGGGGGGAGGCGATGCTCCTCCTGGAAAAGCCGCTTCCCGGGAGACCGCGCTGCAACCGCCTCAGTTGACCGTCGGAGCCGACCCCACCCGGCTGCTGGCACACGTCTCCGCCGTGACCCCCTGCCCGGTTGTGTGGTGCCCGTTTCCCGCGCCACTTCCCATCGGGGCCGGACCGCCGCTACACTCCGCCGCGTGCCATCGTGCCGGCGACGGCAGCGGCGGGGAGGTCGATGCACACCGAGAACACCGTCGTCATCCGGGGGCCGCTCGATCGCATCGTCGGGCTTGCGGCCGACATCGAAGACTGGCCGCGCGTCCTGCCCCACTACCGCTGGGTCACCCTGCTCTCCGGCGGCGGCGACCGCAAGGTCGTCGAGATGGCCGCCCGCCGCGGTGCGTGGCCGGTCAAGTGGCGGGCCGTCCAGACCATCGACCGTTCCGGCCCTGTCCCCGAGATCCGCTACCACCACATCTGGGGACCAACCAGGGGGATGGAGGTCGGTTGGGTGTTCGAGCCATCTCAGGAGGGCGTCCGCGTCCGCATCTGGCACGAGCTCGACCTGCAATGGCCGCTGGTCGGGCCGACCCCGGCCGGCGCGCTGATCGCCGACAAGGTCATCGGCCCCCAGTTCGTCGGCCACATCGCCGGCCTGACGCTGCGGACGATCAAGGAGATCGTCGAGCGCGAGACGGGGACGACCGGAGCAACGGACGCGGCGGGGACGGCCCCGGCCCCGGTCGAAGCGGCGGTGGTGCCGAGGGAGACGGACCGATGAACGGGCACTTGCCCGCTCGACCCGTCGGCCGGCGGGTCGCGATCACCGGGATCGGCCCGATCACCCCGATCGGCAACGGCGTCGACGGGCTGTGGGACGGCATCCTCCGGGGCGATTCGGCCGTCCGCCCGATCACCCGCTTCGACCCCACCCAATTCTCTTGCCGGGTCGCCGCCGAGGCGGTCTTCGAGCCGCTCGACTTCATGACCCCGAAAAAGGCCCACAAGCTGGACCGCTTCTCCCAGCTCGGCTTGGCCTGCTCGCTGATGGCGCTGGCGGATGCCGGGCTGCGGCCGGAGGAGGTCGCCGGCGACGGCATCGGCATCTACACCGGCTCCGCCCTCGGCGGCATCGAGTTCGCCGAGGCGCAGCACGAAGTCTTCGTCCACAAGGGCATCCGCGCCGTCAGCCCCCTGCTGGCGCTCTCCGTCTTCGGCGGCGCCTCCTCGTGCAACATCGCGATCGAGCTGGGGATCACCGGTGCCAGCGTCGCCAACGCCAACTCCTGCGCCTCCGCCGTGATCGCGATCGGCGAGGCGGCGCGGCTGATCCGCGCCGGCGAGGCGGAGGTGATGCTGGCCGGAGGGATCGAGGCACCGCTGGCGCCGCTCACCTTCGGTGCCTTCGCGATCATCCGGGTCTTGACCGGCCGCAATGACGACCCGGCCACGGCTTCCCGCCCGTTCGACGCGGGGCGCGACGGCTTCGTGATGGCCGAGGGCGGCACGATGCTGGTGCTGGAGGAGTGGGAGCGGGCCGAGCGGCGGGGAGCCCACGTCTACGCCGAGCTGCTGGGCTACGCGACGACCAACGATGCCCACCACATGACCGCCCCCCGGCCGGACGGCGCCCAGGCGGCGCGGGCAATGGCCGGCGCCCTGAAGAACGCCGGGCTGCCGGCGGAGGCGGTCGGCTACGTCAACGCCCACGGCTCCAGCACCGTCCTCAACGACAGCACCGAGTGCCGGGCGATCCGGCTGGCGCTAGGCGAGCACGCCGACCGGGTGGCCGTCTCCTCCACCAAAGGCGCCCACGCCCACGCCCTCGGTGCCACCGGCGCCTTCGAGGCGGCGATCACCGCCCTGGCGCTGGAGCGCGGTCACCTGCCGGGCACCGTCAACCTCGTCGACAAGGACCCGGCCTGCGACCTCGATGTGATCGGCCCCGGCGGCCGCGCCGAGCAGGTAGACCACGCCCTCACCAACGCCTTCGGCTTCGGCGGCATCAACGCCAGCCTGGTGCTGGGGCGGGCCGGAGTGGAATAGCGGACCGGACGCGGTCAGCGCGTCCTCGGTGTGGTCGACGTGTTTTATCCCCACCCACGCGATCGTGACGAACCGGGGGTCTACCCCGTCAGCGTGGCTCAAGGCCTCGACGGTGTCCCTGGCTCCTTGGCCTGGGAACCGAGCACCGCATCGCGTTCGTCTTTGCCAGGGAGCCGCTCGAACCCACCAGTAGCGTCGTACAGGCGGGACGGGCTACTCCTCAGCGCAGGGGTCGCGTCAGAACCGACCTCCGGGTGTGGCGTCGTCGGCAAACGAAGCCGCGCCTCCTCGGGAATCCTCGAGTCAGACCTGCCCCAAAAAGTCCAGCAGCGCCCGGTTGACCTCCTCGGCGTGCGTCCAGAGCAGGCCGTGCGGGGCGCCGTCGACGACGACGAGTTGGCTGCCGGGAAGGGCGTCGGCTAGGTGCTGCCCGCCGGTCGCCGAGATCGGCAGGATGCGGTCGGCGTCTCCGTGCAGCACCAGCGCCGGCACGTCGACCTTGGGTAGGTCGCCCCGGAAGTCGGTCAGCCAGGTAGGGACGCAGGCCAGCGTGCCGACGGGGGAGGCGCCGGCCGCCACGTTCCAGCTGTCGCGGACCACCTCGTCGCTGATGCGGCTGCCGAGGAACTCGTCGAGGTTGTAGAAGGCGTCGTAGAACGCGGTCAGGTAGGCGAGGCGGTCCTGCCGGATGGCCGCCATGATCCCATCGAAGACGCTTCCGTCGACCCCGTTCGGGTGGTCGTCCGACTTCGGCAGGAACGGTGGGATCGAGGCCAGGAACGCGGCTTGGGCAACCCGTTCCGAGCCGTAGGTCCCCATGTAGCGCGCCACCTCGCCGGTGCCCATGGAGAAGCCGACGAGCGTGACCTCGCGCAGGTCGAGCCCGGTCATCAGCGAATCCAGGTCGGCGGCGAAGGTGTCGTAGTCGTAGCCGACGGTCGGCTGGCTGGACTTGCCGAAGCCGCGGCGGTCGTAGGCGATCGTCCGGTAGCCGGCATCCAGCAAGGCCGGGATCTGCTTCTCCCAGGAGCGGCCGCTGAGGGGGAAGCCGTGGATGAGCACGACCGGGCGACCGGAGCCGTGGTCCTCGTAGTGAAGCTCGATCGCCGCCGAGTTCTCCTGACCGACCGTCACGTAGGGCATCGTTACCTCCTCGTTGCCAGACTTCCACCGCGACAGCCCGGTGCGCCTCCCGGTGGTGCCGTTCGGGACCACCCCAACAACATCCTATCGTGGTCTGCCGGGGCCGCCGGAGGCGGGCAGTAGTCGCCACGACGGCCCACGGGAACGGGCAGGACCGCGGCGCGGTGGGCGCGGGCGGCGCGGGGCGACGGCGACCCAAGCAGCACCGCTTCTGGCCGCCCGCCGGGTTTGTGCTGCCGCCGCCTTGGCCGTGGCCAGCACGGCCGCGATCGGATGCGGCCCGCGCTACCGAATCGGGGCCCTGGTCTTGATCCTGCCGCCCCGCTTGGCGGCGCCCTGCGGCATCGCGGGCGCCTGGACCGTCCGCAGCGCCCCCGCGCCCCGGTTTGCCTCATAGAACGAAAAGCCCCCGGGGTAGTCGCGGACCTCGCCGCCCTCCAGCTCGACGATCCGGCCGCAGACCGCGTCGAGGAAGGCCCGGTCGTGGGAGATCGTCAGCAGCGACCCCTGGCCGGAGTCGAGGAAGGCGAGGAGGGCTTCCTCCAGGGCGTCGATCGAGGCGATGTCGAGGTTGTTGGTCGGCTCGTCGAGCAGCAGGAAGTTGGCGCCCTTCAGAATCAGGCAGGCGATCTGGAGTCGGCTCCGTTCGCCCCCGCTGAGGCGGCCGATCCGGTTCAGCATGTCCCCGCGGTCGAACAGGTACGCCCCCAGGAAGCCGATCGCCGCCTGCTCGGTCATCGGCTTCAGCCGGCGAACCGTCTCCAGCGGAGTGGAATCCGGGTCCAGCGTCTCCTGCTCCTGGGCGTAGTAGCCGACGACGACCGATGGCCCGAGACGCAGCGTGCCGGCGGTCGGCTCCTCCTCGCCCAGGATCGTCTTGAACAGCGTCGTCTTGCCGGCGCCGTTGGGGCCGACCAGGCCGACCCCCTCGCCGTGACGGATGACCAAGTCGAACGGGGCGAACACCGCCCGCTCGCCGTAGGCCTTGGCGACCCCGGACGCCACGAGCACCTGGGTCGAGCCGCGCTCGGCACCGAACTCGACCGCGATCCCCCGTTGCCGGAGGACCGGGGCCGGGGTCCGCTCCAGACGCTCCCGCTCCTCGGCCAGTTTGCGCCGCATGTTCTCGGCGCGTGAGGCGAACTTCGGGTTCTGTCTGGCCCACTGGGTGAGCTGCTCGGCGCTGGCCTTGAGCTTCTTGAACTCCCGCTCCTCCAGCTCGCGCAGCTCGGCCGCCCGCTCGCGCTTGAGCCGCTTGGCCTCCTGGAAGGCGGCGTAGCCGCCGGGGTAGCCCTCGATCGTGCCGCGCTCCAGCTCGAGGATGCGGGTGGCGGTGCGGTCGAGGAAGCGGCGGTCGTGGGAGATGAGCGCCACCGCGCCGCGCCGGCCGTGGTCGCGGACGCGCCCCTCCAGCCAGGCCTTGCCGGCGAAGTCGAGGTGGTTGTCCGGTTCGTCGAGCAGCAGCACGTCCGGCGCCTCGAGCAGCAGCCGGGCCAGCCCGACCAGCTTCTTCTCGCCGCCGCTGAGGCGGCCGATCGGCTCGTCCCACCGCGCCCGTGGGATGCCAAGACCGGCCAGGACGACGTCGGCCTCGCCCTCGCCGGCGGCGTCGCCGCCGCGCTCCAGCCGCTCCAGGGCAACGGCGTAGGCATCGAGGACGGCGGTCAGCTCGGCGTCGTCGGTCGCCTCGCCCATCCGGCGCTCCAGCTCGGCGACCTGGGCTTCGAGCGCGGTCGGGTCCCCGGCGGCGAGGGCAACGGCGTCGTGGACGGTCGAGGCGGGATCCAGCGCCGACTCCTGGGCGAGCATCCCGATCGTCACCCCGCGGGCGACGGTGATAGCTCCGGCCTGGGGCACTAGCTCGCGGGCGAGCAGCCGGAAGAGGGTGCTCTTGCCCGAGCCGTTGGCGCCGATCAGGGCGAGGCGGTCGCCGGACTTCACCTCGAGCGAGGCGCCGTCGAGGACGCGGTTGCCGCCGTGGGCGTAGGCGACGTTGGCGGCCTGGATGAGGAGGGTCACGCCGGCGAGGCCATCCGGGTGTTACCCGGCCAGCCGGGCAGGGGATGCTGCCTGCTCGAGGCGTAGGAGCTCGTCGCCGATGCCGAGGACGTGGACTCCTCCGTCGACGTCTGTTTCGGCCAGGGCAAGCCCGTCGATCCACGCTGGGTCGAATCGCCCGAATGCGTCCCCGACGGCGGTAAGCACCCGTCCAAGCTGTCGAACTCGTCGACGAGGTTGTTGGAGTCAACGTCCATCATCTGGGAATACACCTCGGACCCCTTCGTCGCCGTCGAACTATTGAATTCCCTCGACGCGCATTCCCACAGCCGCCAAGCGTACCGTACAGGATGAGGTGGCGGCGGCCGTACCCCGTTTTCGCGCAGGGTCCTTCGGTTGTCACAGGATGAGACCGAGGAGGTGGTGGGCGGGGCCAGGCCGCCGGGCGTGGGAGGGGTGGGCGGCCGCGACGCTGCCGAGCGCGGCCCGCTGCCTCAGGTCGAGGGCCGCGCGGCACAAGTCCGCTAGCACCCGGGGCGCCGTAGTGGTGAGGGCACGGCGAGCGTCTTCGCCCATCGCCCCGGCGCCCCACCCGAGTGCGGCCAGCTCTCGCCTGCCCGATGTGTCCGCACCCTCGGGGCTTCCGGCGGCACCCTCAGCCCGAGGCCGGTGACCGGGTAGCGCATGGACCTAGTCCGTTACCCCCGGCGCACCCAGACCCGCTCGACCTCCGCCAATTGGCGGACGCCGGGTCCGTGGAGGTCGCCGGCCAGAGCATCCGAGGCTGCCAGCCTCAGGGTCTCCACCCGATCGCCGCTCTGGTCTGCCGCCGCGGCGTCAGTGCCTCGGACGACCGCATGCAGGGTCGAGTCGACCGGAGGCGCCGCCCGCGCGAATCCGAGCGGCCACCGCCTCGGGCAGTGGGAACCGGCTCTACGGGGCGATGGCGTACGGGCTGCCCGCGCCGCGGGGCATCGCGGCCCTCGCCAGCGCCAGCACGGCGGGGAGGAGGTGGCGGCAGTTTCGGGGCAATCGCCGGGCGGGCATCGCGGCGACTATCGCTATCCATAGGAGCGGCAGCCCGACCTTGGGGGTGTCCGTCCCGCCGATATCGCCCCACTCCCCCCACGACCGAACGACCCCACGTGCGTAGCGGATCCCGTTGACACCGCTTTCGGGGGCACCCTATGCTAGCCGGGTCTGACCAGTTCAGCACACGGTCGCCTGTGCCGTTGGCGCCGCAGGTCGATGAAACAAAGGGGTTCGCATGGCTGCTCGCACGACTCGTTTTTCGCCCAGCCCGTCCCAGCGCGGGTACGCGGTCGGCCACGGCCCGTACCGCTCGGGCAGGTCCCGCCACGGCGCGCCGCTGAACAGGGCCCAGAGCACCGCGTTGACCAGCGTGCGGTGGTCCCGCCACGGCCGGCCCCGGCTCTCGGTCGGGAACAGCGATCGGATCAGGGCCCAGTG
>CADCWF010000068.1 GCA_902806345.1 uncultured Thermomicrobiales bacterium | reverse complement strand
CTCTCGGTGCTGGTCGAACGCCTCTCCCGCCGGCGGGCGTAGCTACGGAGGCGGGGAGGCGGGGAGGCGGGGCGCTCCGGGGCCGCGGGAGGGGGGCGGGGACGGGATGCAGCCGGCGACGATCGAGGCCCTGGTCATCATCGCCCTGGTCCTCTCGCCGGGCTACATCTTCACGCAAGTCGCGCGGCGGTTGATCGCCCACGTGCCGGAGGCAATCGACCTCCGCCTCCTGCTGACGATCATCACCTACGGCACCGTCCTCCAGGCGCTGGCCTTCCCACTCTGGACGGGCCGCATCCTCGGCTACTACCTGGACGGCCAACTGCGGCAGCACCAGGGCGAAACCTTTCTCTGGGCCGGGGCGGTTTGCCTCCTGTTCCCGGTCGCGCTGGGACTCTTCGTGGGCTGGCTGGTCCAGGTCGGGCCGGTCGAGACGATCCTGGACCGGATCGGGCTCGGCTACGTCGACCGCACGCCGAGCGCGTGGGACTACGCGATGGAGCAGCCGGAAGGCAGTTGGGTCAAGGTGCGGCTGAAGGATGGCGGCGGCGAGATCGCCGGTCTGTTCGGCCGCCTCTCCTTCGCTTCGCTCGACCCCAACCGGGCGGACGTATAGTTCCAGCAGGTGTGGCGGCTCGATGAGGCCGGCAACGTTCTTGAGCCGGTCGCCGAATCGGAAGGAATCTGGATTGCCCAGGACGTCATCGCCTACATCCAGTTCCTGGGGAGACCGGAGGAGTCCGATGTTGCGGTCCGAGACATCAACGAACCGAGTGACCAGAGACGCGACGCCCCCCCGCCGGTTCGAAGAGAGCCGGGGGGTCTATAACGGCGAACGGCCGAAGCCCAAGTGGGGCAAGCGCGGGACCCGACCGGAACGGGATCCGAGCCCCTTGCCGCCGCGGCCGACACCTCCGGCGGCGGCGGGAACGCCCGAGGAGTAGGGCGCCGGCGGCGAGACCCGGTCGCGTCATCTTCCCTGCCGACGGCGCCAGTGAGGCCATCCCTGCCGAGCGGCTCGCTGGTCCCAACTCTCGGCGTCGTGTGCCGCGGCGCCCGGCCGAACCCGCGGATCGGGAAACGGGGCACCCGCCCGGATCGTGGGTCGGGTGCCCTCCGCCGCGGTCGAACAGTGGGCCGCCCGATCGGCAAGCCGGTCCGTGAGTCGAAGCGGGGTGGCGATTGCGAAGACCACCCAGATGCTTGCATGCCAGATGAACGGTGGTGACCGCCCTCCGGGCTACTCCGATCGTGGAGGCGATCTGATCGTCAATGTTGTTCGAGTATGTCCGGGCAAGTCCGCCGGCTGCGCGGTTCACCCCGTCCCAGGGATGACCGCTATCGCGTCGATCTCGACCAGGAAGTCGGGGTGGGCCAGCGCCGAGACGAAGGCCGCTGTCACCGTCGGCGGGTTGGGCCGATCGCCCCACGCCTTCTGGAAGGCGGCGAAGCCCGGCCCCAGGGGCTGACCGGCGACGATCAGCACGGTCCACCTGACGACGTCCCCCAGGTCGGCGCCGGCCGCGGCGAGGGCGGTCTGCACGTTCCCCATCACCTGCTCGCTCTGGGCGCCGATGTCGCCGACGCCGACGACGTTGCCCTCGGCGTCGACCGAGTCCTGGCCGCCGACGTAGACCGTTTTGGCGTTGCCGGAGACGACGATTACGTTGGAGAAGGCCGGATTCCGCGACAACCCCTCCGGGTTGAGGTGCTCGACCCGACCCGCCTGCCTGCCCATCCAGTCTCCTCCATCCGCGCTCGGGGGCGTGCCGCGACGGCATCCGTTGGACCAATGGACCAAGCTCCACCGAACGGACCGTTCCCAGACACGGACCGTTCCCAGACGAGGATAGCGCGTGCCGCGTGCGGGTCAGTCCTGGCCGAGACGGGTGCCCCGACGCCGGGGAGCACGCTTCGGGCACGGGCAGCGGCATCGCCGCTCTGCGACAATCGCGCCCCGGCGCAGGCGCGCCCCCGGTTCAACGACGCACCCCGAGGAGAAGAGATCGATGACCCCTGCCCGCCGCGATCACCCCGCCGCCGCGCTGCTCGCCGGCCGCCGCTCCCGCCGCGAGACCGTCAAGCTCGCGGCCGCCGGTTTGGCGCTGCCCGCGCTCGCTCTCGGCCAGCGGGCGGCGCTCGCCCAGGACGAAACGTACCAGGTCGCCTACCTGACGCCGGGCCTGAACGTGCCCTTCTGGAAGTACCTCTCCGACGGCATCAAGCAGCAGGCCGAGCGCGACGCCGCCGAGTCCGGCGCCAGCATCACCGTCACCGACTACGACTCCCGCAACGACGCCGGCACCCAGCTCCAGAACGCCCAGGACGCGATCACCGCCGGCGTCGCCCTGATCATCCTCTCGCCGACCGACTCCTCCTCGGCGCCGACGGTGCTGGAGCTGGCCCAGGAGAACAACGTCCCGGTCGTCATCGCCGACATCGGCACCGACGAGGGCGAGTACGTCTCCTTCGTCATCTCGACCAACGAGCAGGGCGCCTACGAGGCCGGCCAGGTGCTGGTCGAGAAGATGGCGGAGAACGGCTGCGAAGGCGGCGACATCGCCATGGTCACCATCTCCCAGGCCCGCCTCAACGGCCAGAACCGGACCCGCGGCATCACCCGCGCCATCGAGGAGGGCGGCGGCGAGATCGTCCAGTTCCTCCAGAGCGAGGACTACACCCGGGCCGAGGCCCAGACCCAGACCTCCGACCTCCTCAGCGCCAACCCGGACATCTGCGGCTTCTTCACCCAGCACGACGAGGCGGCCCTCGGCGCCCTGACCGCGATCGAGGAGTCCGGCCGGGCCGAGGACCTCGTCTTTGCCTCCTTCGACGGCAGCCCGGAGAGCGTCGAGCTGATCCGCCAGGGCAAGCTCGTCGCGGCTTCGATGCAGCAGCCGGTGCTGATGGGCCGGATCGCGATGGAGGTCGGCCTGGCGCACCTCCGTGGCGAGGCGGTCGAGGCCGAGACCTCGGTGCCGACGATCCTGGTCACCCCGGACAACCTGGCCGACGTCGAGGCCCAACTCGCCGACACCGTCTTCCCCGCCGAAGGCGGCGCGGCGACGCCGAGCGTCTGACGGCGAGTCGTGAGTCGTGAGTCGTAGGTGGTCCTTTGTGAAATCGCGGCGTCGGGTGCGGCGTTCTCCCCGACTCACGACTCACGACTCACGACTCACGACTCCGTCTTCGCCCGCTTGCCCATCTCCAGCAGCAGCGCCCAGGTCGCCCCGGCGTCACTGGAGATGAGCAGGAAGACGGCGACGACCAACCAGTCGACCCAGTCGACCGCGCCGAACGCCAGGGCGCAGCCGATCGCGATGGCGTAGGCGGAGATCGGCAACACAAGCCGCCAGAGCAGGTGACCGGTCTCGCCGGGTTCGTGGGCGCGGAGGGCGGTGGCCAGCCGGATCACGCCGCGGACCAGGCCCTGGAGGCCGACGACCGCCAGGGCGAGCGCCAGCGTCGGGTGGTCGAGGTCGGGCATCAGGCAGAAGAGCGAGACGATCAGCAGGGCGATCAGGTTGCTCATCGTCTGCCCGGCCCAGGCAGGGAGTCCGACCGGACCACTGTCGGCCATCACCGCCGGGTTGAGCGAGAGGGCGACGAAGAGCAGGCCCATCAGCGTCGCGACGGCCGTGCCGGCCAGCGTGTAGAAGTCGTGCCACGGCGCGAGCTGGTTGCCGAAGGCCGTCTCCAGTTGCCACGCCCTTTGCTTCAGGCGAAGAGGTCGGCCACCGGGATGGCGAAGCCGGGCAGCACGTCGCCCCCGTCGAGGGTGTCGCCCTCGGTGAGCAGGGCGGCGCCCGTCGACGTGTGAACGGCAACGGATCGTGTGCGCTTGTCGATGAACCAGACGAGGGGAACACCCGCCGCGAGGTAGATGACGAGTTTCCGTGCCATTTCGCCGGCCCTGTTGAACGGCGAGAGGATCTCGACCGCGAGATCGGGCGCCATGGTCGGGAATGCGGGTCGGTCATCCACCGGCAGGCGATCAGCCCGGACAAAGCTGACATCGGGACCCAAGACGGTGTCCGGATCGTGCTCCAACGTGAACCCGACATTTACCCACACGGTCCCCAACCGTTGGGAGTGGACGAAGGGCAGGAGTGGGAGAAGGAGTTGTTGGGTAACGTTCCCGTGTCCGGCATTGTCTGGTGGCATCCGTTCCAACTCCCCGCGGATCAGTTCGTACCGCCAGCCGTCGTCGGGGAGCGTGGCGAGGTCGTCGGCGGTCAGGCGAACGGTCGTGGCCATGGTCGTCTCCTTTGGCCGAGGTCGGCCCGGGAGCCGCCATCGTAGCGCACGGGGAAACCGGACCGCACCGCGGGAACCGGCCGGGATCAACCGGGACCGCGCCAGTTGCCGCGCGCCGCCTCCAGTCGGTCCCGGTAGAAGACGTAGCCCGCGTCGTAGCGGGCGGCGGTCGCCGCGTCTGGCTCGACGACGCCGTCGGGGCGGGTCCACTCCTCCCGGTCGTAGTCCGAGCCGGCGGCGTCCAGAGCCGCCATCGCGGCGCCGCGGGCGCCCGTCTCGGGCTGCCGGGCGAGCAGCACCGGCCGCCCCAGGACGTCGGCCAGGATCTGCCGCCAGCCCTGGGAGCGGACCCCGCCGCCGCCGAGGACGACCCGGCCGGACGCGCCCAGTCCCGCCGCCTCCAAGCAGTGACGGGCGGCGTAGGCGACGCCCTCGCAGAGCGCCCGCAACAGGTCGGCCCGGGTCGACTCCAGGCTGAGCCCGACGAACTGGCCGCGGGCCGCCGGGTCGACGAAGGGCGCCCGTTCGCCCGCCGGCGACAGGAGCGGCAGGCAGACGACGCCGTTGGCGCCGGGCGGCGATTCGTCCAGCAGCGCGTCGATCTCCTCCCGCCGGGTTCCGGTCAGCGCCAGCAGCCACTCGACCGACGGCGTGCCGACCATCGCCGGCATCACCCGCAGCCAACGGTCGGGGCGGGGCATGCAGAGGAGCATCCCGGCCGCGACGCCCCCGGTCTCGACCCGGTCGGTCAGCACCCCGCAGCCCAGCGTCGTGCCGACAATGACCAGGGCGTCGCCGGGGCGCTCCAGGCCGGCCCCGATCGCCGTCGCGCAGAGGTCGAACGGCCCAGCGTGGATGGGCGTCCCGATCGGCAACCCGGAGACCGCCGCCCCCGCCGCCGTCACCGGTCGGAGCGGAGCGGGGGAGGGGTCGACCGGGGCCAGAAGGTGCGTCAGGCGGCCGAGGCCGTAGAGGTCGAGCAGGGTCGGGTCGTAGCGGCGGGCGCGGGTGTCGAAGAACGGCAGCGAGGCGTCGGAGACGTCCGTCGCACGGACCCCAGTCAGACGCTGGGCGATCGCGTCCTTGCAGTAGCCCGCCGTCGCTGCCGCGGCGAGGGCTGCCGGTTCATGCGCCTGGAGGTGGGCCAGCACGGGCGCCGCCGCGCCGGGGAAGAGCATGTTGCCTGAGCGGCGGTAGACCCACTCGGCCGTGCCGTCCTCCATCCAGCGGTCGACCACGCCGGCCGCGCGGGCATCGCACCAGAGGATGGCGGGCCGGACCGGCCGGCCGTCGCCGTCGAGCAACCAGACGCCGTCCCCCTGGGCGGTGACGCCGACCAACTCCGGCGCCTCGCCGCTAGCCGCCTCGCGCAGCGTCGCGGCCGCGGCGGCGATGACCGCTTCGACATCCTGCTCGGCGTGCCCCGGGGCGGGTGTCCGCGTCTCCGTCGGCCGCGCCGCGACCCTCAGCACCTCGCCATCGGGAGCGAAGGCAACCGCCTTGACGACGGACGTGCCGGCATCCAGCCCGATCAGCACCTGCCCCCTCCTCGTCATGACCGGACGACGGCCGGTCGCCCCGGTCGAAGGGGCGCCGACGATGAGCCCACCAAGCCGGCCGCGGCTCAAGCTGGCCTCGGCGGCTCACCGAAGCCGACGCAGGATACCCGTGGTCGCGGGAGACCCAGACTCCGGGTGCTCTGCCCACCTCCGCCGTCATCCCGAACGACGTTAAGGATCTCCTGCCGCAGGCACGCCCTCCGTCTGACGACTCCCCGAGTCGAAGAAAGATCCTTCGGCGCCGCTTCGATGGTTCTCCGCCCGATGAGCGCCGCAACTCTTCATGGCCCTCGAAGGTTCTTCCACGTTTCAACCCGGTGCTCGTGGAGGACACGTTCTCGATGCCGATGGCGACGCCTCCGGTCCTCAGAGCCGATCAAGGTCCGTCGTGACGTCAGCCCGGCCCCTCTATGGCGGGTTGCGGAACAGTCAGCCGCGCCGCCCGTCCGCCGTCCCGCGGTCGTGTCGGCGTCCCTGCCGATACTGTCTCAACCTCACCAAGCCCCCAGAGTTGCGACAGGTGCGACAGGTGCGACAGAAGCGGGACCGCCCGCGCTGGTGAGCCGAGTCGCCCCTCAGTTCCCGGCTCACCCCAGCGCCGCCTGGTTGGCGACGAATCGGAGCGGTTCGCCGTCGAGCCAGCGCCCGACCTCCTCGGCGGCCATCGCCGCCGCCCGCTCCGCCGTCTCCCGGCTGGCCCCGGCGATGTGCGGCGAGAGGGTCAGGTTCGGCGTCGAGAAGAGGCGGGACCCAGGCGGCGGCGGCTCGGGGTCGTAGACGTCGAGCGCCGCCGCCCGGAGGTGCCCCGAATCCAGGGCGTCGCAGAGGGCCTCGTAGTCGAGCAGGCCGCCGCGGGCGCCGTTGACGAGGACGGCCCCACGGGGCAGTTTGGCGATCGCGGCGCGGTCCAGGATGTGCCGCGTCTCCGGCGTCAGCCGGGCATGCAGGCTGACGGCGTCGGCGCGCGGCAGCAGGTCGCGCAACTCTACGACGCGGCCGCCGACGGCCTCGACCTGGGTGGGATCGACGTAGGGGTCGGCCACCAGCACCCCGGCGCCGAAGGCGCTCAGAACCCGTGCCACCCGGCTGCCGACGGCGCCGAAGCCGATCAGGCCGACCGTCTTTCCCTCCAGCTCGGACCCGGCCTCGTCGTAGGCGTAGTAGTCGCCGCGCCACGTCCCACGGCCCAACTCCGCGTGGCCGTGGGCGAGCCTCCGCATCGCGGCCAGCAGCAGCCCGACCGTGTACTCGGCGGTGGCAGTCGCGTTGCGGGCGGGCGTAAAGCAGACGGGGATGCCGCGTGCCGTGGCCACCTCCAGGTTGACGTTGACCGGTCCGCCGCGGCAGACCACCACCAGCTTGAGCGCGGCGGCCGCCGCCGAGTCGAGGACGGCCCGCGTCAGCGGCGCCATCTCGGTGACGACCACCTCGATCCCCGGCAGCAGGGCAATCGTCTCGGCTTCGCTGCCGGACGCCTCCTGGACCTCGGCGACCGGGCCGAACGGCTCGATCGGCCAGGCGAATTCGTGCTCCGCGAACGCCAGCCGACCCGGCGCCCGCTCCTCCAGCGCCGCCCGCAGCAGGCGGTTCAGGACGAAACGGTCGCCGGCGACGAGGGTCGGGACGGGGGTCCCCCCGGGCGGTAATCCCATGCGAGTCGTGCTCCGCTCGTGCCGTCGAACAGGTGGGTGCGGGCGGGATCGAACCGGAGACCGACGGCGTCGCCGCCGGCCGCCCAGTAGTCGTGGTGGGTCTCGATCACGAGCCGCTGCTCCACGCCGGGGAGGAGCACCGTCAGCCGCCCAAACTCCTGGAGCGGCTCGTAGGCGAAGACGGTCGCCGCCACCGCGCCAGGCTCCGCCGGCGGCACTATCCGCACGTCTTGCGGGCGGATGCCGAGGGTGACCGGCTGCTCCCCGAGGCCGACGGCACCGGGCAGCACCACCCGCACCGCGTCCGAGAGCACCATGGTCGACGCCCCATCGGTGCCCGGCTGCAACCGCCCCGGCAGGAGGTTCATCCGCGGTTCGCCGACGAAATCGGCGACGAACAGGTTGGCCGGGTGGTCGTAGACCTCCTCGGCGGTGCCCACCTGCTGGAGCGCGCCGGCGTTCATCACCGCGATGCGGTCGGCCAGCGAGAGCGCCTCCTGCTGGTCGTGGGTGACGAGGACGGTGGTGTAGCCGGTTTCTTTCTGGAGCCGCTTCAGCTCGCGCCGCGTCGAGTCTCGTTCGGCGGCGTCCAAGTGCGAGAGCGGCTCGTCGAGCAGCAGCACCGACGGCTTGCGGACGATCGCCCGGGCCAGGCTGACCGCCTGCTTCTGGCCGGACGAGAGGCCGCCGGGCTTGCGCCCGAGGAGCGCGGAGATGCCGAGCCGCTCGGCCACCTCCCGCGCCCGCGCCGCCGCGTTGGCTTCCTTGCGCGCGCGCATCCCGAAGGCGATGTTCTCCTCCACGGTCAGCGGCGGGTAGAGGGCGTAGTTCTCGAACGCGACGGCGACGTCGCGCTGGTGGGGCGGCAGGCCGACGAGCGAGCGAGCGCCAATCCGGATGTCGCCACCGGTCGGCTCCTCCAACCCGGCGATCATCCGGAGGGTGGTCGACTTGCCGCAGCCGGACGGCCCGAGTAGGCCGAGCAGCTCCCCCTGGCCAACGACCAGATCGATCCCGCCGACGGCGACCACCGGTTCCTGGCCGCGGCGGTGGAATACCTTCTCGAGCCGGTCCAGCGTCAGGCCCGGGTCGCGCCGATCAGCCATGTCCGCCCCCTGTCACTGCCGCGAGGGTGCCGGTCGCCCCGTTGGCGGAGGCCGGACGGGGGAGGTCGAAGCGGACCCCGCTCACCCCGTCGAACAGCAGCAGCCGGTCGATCGGCGTCGAGATCGTCACCGGCGTCCCGATCGGGTCGTCGCCGTCTGGCGTCACCAGCGCGATTCGGGCGGTCCCGACCTCGACGGTCACCTCATACTGCCGC
>CADCWF010000067.1 GCA_902806345.1 uncultured Thermomicrobiales bacterium | reverse complement strand
TGGCGGGCGGGTCGGTGGGCCTTGGGCGGGCCGTTCACGGCGGCAGGGGTTGATCCCCGGCCACCATGGTTGGCCTAGTCGTCCCCTCGGTCAAAACGGGGCGGGGCGGCCCGCACCTGGGCCTCCACCCACTCCCGGTAGCCGGCGAAGCGGGCCTCGTCGGCGACGGAGGTGGGGAAGGAGCGGAGGCCCACGGCACTACCATATCCCGATTCAACCTGTGCGTCAATGGTAAATGTCGTGAGAACAGAATCCGTGCCCTAGGCCTGCCCTGCCTCGGGTCCTCCTCGCCCGACCGTCCCGCCCCCATGCCGGCGCTGCGTCCTCGTCGGGCATCCACGCCACCGACCGCCCGCGATAGACTGAGGGGGCCCCGCAGGGGCGGGACGCCCGTGCTCCCGGGGACCGGCCTACGCCGGCTCCTCGTCCCGCTTTGGGGCCCTGGTCCCGGTTTGGGCCTCGACCCAGGCGCGGAGGGCGTCGGCGGGGATCCGCCGCGACCGCCCGATCGTGAGGGACGGGAGTTGGCCCGACGCGAGCAATTCGTAGATGCGGGAGCGGCCCAGCCGGAGCAGCTCGGCGGCCTCCTCGGGCGTGTAAAGCAGCGGAGCGACGGTCACGGGTGCCTCCGTCGTGGTCCGGGCCGAGCAGCCCGGCGGCGAATCCGGTATCGTCCGACGGCGTCCATCTGGTATCATGGACCAGTATATTATAAGCACAGCGCGCAAGCCGGTGGGGTCCACGGGCGCGGGTGGGGGGCGTGGTGGAGGGGGTGACGGTGGCCGCCGAGCCGGGGCCGGGCGAGGCGGCGCGGGGGACAGAGCTCCGGTTGGCGGGTCCGCCCGGGCCACGGCGGCTGGAGTGGCCGCCGGGGACCGACTGGCGCGCCCCGACCGGGGGCGGCCTGCTCCCGGCCTTCGTCCGCCTCCGGGAGGCGACCGACGAGGAGATCCTCGCGTTCGCCCGGGCCCGGGGCGTCCTGGGGGGGCGCGAGCGGGCAATCACCGGTCCCCTTGGGTCGGCGTCCCCCCTCGGCCCGGCGGACCGCTTCTGGGAGCAACCGGCCAGCCGGCGCTCGGGCAGCGGACGACCAGAGCCGACGCCGGCCTCGGGGCCGTATTGGGAGCCGCTCGCCGCCTGGCGCCACCTCGCGGGCCGGTTCCGCGCCCTGCTGTCGCTCGCCCACGACCTGCGGGCCGGCGACCCCGGCGCCCTCGGCGACTGGACCGAGGCGGCGGTCGAGCCGCTGAGGGCCACCCCGGACGGGCTGGAAGAGGCCCTCGCTGGCCCCGACCGCGACGAGTTCGGGGTCTATCGGAGCATGCACCGCCTTGGCGCCTCCACGCCGGAGGCCCGCCCCGCCCTCATCGCGTCCCAGGACGAGGACCTGCGCCGGGCGCTCGACCGGCTCGTCGACGCGGCCGGCCTCCGCCCCGCCCTCCTGGCCGGGGCCCCGGGGAACCCCCGCCTGGGGCTGGTCGTGGCCGACCCGGCGCGGGTCCGGGGCCAAGTCGCCGACGCCCCGCCGCGCCACGGCCTGTTCCCCGGCCTCGTCGGGGAGCTGGTGGAGGCGGCCGCGTCGCCCCGGGGCCTGTTCCGCTGTTCCCGCTGCGGGACCGCCGCCCCGGCGACGGGGGAGCGCCAGCCGCGGGGCGACCGGCAGCGCTTTTGCACCGAGGCGTGCCGGCGCGACGCCAAACGGGAGGCGAACCGCGAGAGCGAGCGGCGGCGCTACGCCAAACTGAAGGCCGAGGGCTTGAGGGGGCGGTCCGCCTCGACGATCGGGGGCCGCGAGGCGCCAGGTGGGACCGACGGCGACGTGTAGGGGCCACAGTGAAAGCGGCATCGTCCCATGGCAAAGCGACGGCCGGTGGATCGCAATGTTCGAGCTAGACCAGTCGCAGCCAGTCAAAGCCGGGCGAACCCGAACAGTACACCGCTGACCTGAGGTACCGGAAACACCACGATCTGCTCGGAAGAGAAGCAGGTACTACGCAGAGGTACGCAGAGGGAGATTGCGAGCCAGACCTCGCCGCTGACCCCTTACATGGCGAGCTTGGCGATGAGCGCGACCCCTCCGCGCCGGAAACTACGAGCGAGAGCAATCCGTCAAGCGCGAACGGCTGTTCGCGGATCGACGTTTGATGAGCAGCGTGGGAGGACCAGGGGATGGCAACGAAGCGCCGAGGCCGCCACGAGGGGACGATCAAGCACCGTGCCGACGGTCGGTGGGAGGCGCAGATCACACTCCCGCACAACCAGCGCAAGAGCATCTACGCCAGGACCCGCAAGGAGGCCCAAGAGAAGCTGAAGGCGGCGATCCGCGACCTTGACTCCGGCGTCGATTTCGCCGCCGGCTCGATGACGGTCGCCGCATTCCTCCAGCAGTGGCTCGACGCCGCCGTCCGTCCCTCGGTCAAGCCCAAGACCTGGGAAGGCTACGAGTCGATCGTGCGGGTTCGGATCGCGCCACGGATCGGGCGGAGGCAAATTGCGAAACTATCTCCCCTCGACGTCCAAGGGCTCTACGCCGCCCTAGAGGTGTCAGGGCTGACGGCCCGGAGCGTCCACCACACCCACCGCTGCCTGCACCGGGCCCTGGATCAGGCGGTAAGGTGGGGGATGATCCCGCGAAACCCGTGCGATGGGGCGGTGTCCCCGCGGGCCAAGAAGGCGGAGATGAGGGTGCTGTCGCAGGAGCAGGCCATTGCCTTCCTCGATGCGAACCGCGACCAACCGGCCTACGCCCTCTACACCCTGGCGATCACCACGGGGATGCGCCAGGGCGAGCTGCTGGGGCTGCGTTGGGCCGACATCGGCCTGGACCGGGGGCGCCTCGAAGTCCGGCGATCGCTCCAGCGGCAGAAGGAGGCCGGTCTCGTCTTCGTCGAGCCGAAGTCCGCCCGTGGCCGGCGGCCGCTCGTGCTCGGTGCGATTGCCGTCGCCGCCCTGCGGGCCCACCAAGACCGGCAGGCGTTCGTCCGCCTGGCCGCCGGCCGCGAGTGGCGCGGCCTCGACCTGGTGTTCTGCACCGGAAACGGTGGTCCGCTCGACCCCGGCTGGGTGCGCGAGACCTTCTACGCGGCCGTCAAGCGCGCGGGTCTCGCCCCGATCCGTTTCCCCGACCTCCGGCACACGGCGGCGACGCTCGCGCTCCGGCAGGGCGTCCACCCGAAGGTGGTCAGCGAGATGCTCGGCCACGCGTCGATCACGCTGACGCTCGACACGTACTCCCACCTGGTCCCCGTGCTCCACGAGGAGGCGGCGGCGGCGATGGACCGCGCGCTCGGGGCGTGACCGAGACGTTTTGCGGTCAGCTTTGCGGTCAGGGCACCCGCTAGACGCGAAGACGGCCGGGGAGCGGATTGCGCCCCGGCCGTCGTTTTGGCTCTACCAAGCCGTTATCGGATGGCGAGGGCGCATGGGAGTCGAACCCACCGGCGCCGGGGTCGCCGACGCCCACGCGGTTTTGAAGACCGGGGAGGCCACCGGGCCCCATCCGCCCCCAAGTCACTTGGGCCGCGCCCGCGGTTCGGGAACGGTAGCGGCGAGTCTAGCACGGCGCCGCGGCGGGCCAGGATCGAACAGGCACCGCGTCTCGCGGTGCGACCCGTGCCAAACTCAGCCGAAACCGGCCGCTCCCCGGCGATGGCATCCGGCCCCCTCCTCTTGTAGCCTTTGGTGGCTTCTCCGAGACTGACACCCGCGTGCCCGTCGGCATCGGTATCAGGCTGGCCGCACGGGTGACGACGAGGGTGGAAGCGGGGAGGGTTGGGTGTCGCGGGTCCTCGCCGGTCAGCTCGCGCTCCTCGGCGTCAGTGTCGTTTGGGGGGCCAATTTCACCGCGATGCGGGTGCTCCTCGACCGTCTCGAACCACTCGACATCGCCTCCGTGCGGACCGCGATCGCCGCGGTCGGGTTCGCCCTGGTCCTGATCCTGACAGGGGATCGGATACCGCAACTCTCGCGGGCTGAATGGGGGCGGGTAGGTCTGCTCGGCCTGCTCGGGGTCGCCGTGTTCAACCTCGCGACGGTCACCGGCCAACGGCTTCTCCCGGCCTCGCTCTCCAGCCTGATCGTGAGCAGCAGCCCGATCTTCACCGCCGCCTTCGCCGTCGCCGCCGGCATCGAGCGGGCGTCGGCTCGGGTGGCCGGGTCGTTGGGGCTGGCGACGGCCGGGCTCGCGCTGCTGGTCCTCTGGGGCAGGGGGCAGGGCGCGCTCGTGACAGCGGAGGTGGCGGTCGCAGCGGCGATCCTGGCGCTCGCGCCGCTCGCCTGGGCGGCCTACACGGTGCTCGCCAAACCGATGCTCGCCCGTCACCAGGCGGTGCCCCTGGCGGCGGTCGGGATGTTCGTCGGGGCCGCGATGCTGGCGCCGCCGCTGCTCTTCGATGCCGACCGGCGAGACCGGATTGCTGGCCTGGACGGTGCCGGCTTGGCAGCGATTCTCTTCAGCTCGCTGGTCTCGCTCGTACTCGGCTTCATCCTGTTCGGTTGGGGGCTTCGCGCTTTGTCCCCGAGTCAGGCGTCGATGACCACCTATCTCACCCCGGTCGTCGCGGTCGCCATCGCTTGGGTGGCGCTGGGCGAACAGCCGACGCCGGGACTGCTCGTCGGCGGCGGACTGATCCTGGTCGCCGTGGTTGTGGCGACGACGGATGCCGCTCGGTTACCGGTGGGTGAGGACGAACCGTCCTTGGCTACGCAGGCCCGGTCCGCCCACCGGTAAACCTCCACCGGCAGGCGACCCCGTGGACCGTTGCCCGCGTTGGGGGCACGGGCAGATTGCTACTCGCTCCCGGCTACGATGGCCAGCACCTCGTCCCGATAGCGCTCGACCCGGCCGGGTCCGAACCCCGGGACCCGCTCCAGCGCTTCCGGCGAGGTGGGCCGGAGCCGCGCGACCCCTTCCAGCGCGGCGTTCGGCGCCACGACGTAGGCCGGCACCGCGTCTGCGGCCGCTCGCTCCCGTCGCCAATCAAGGAGCCGCGCGAGTAGTGCCTCGTCCACCTCGTCGATGGCGTCGGAGATCACGCGGCCACCGCGAGGCGAAACGCCCGGAGGCGAGGCGGCGGGACGAGTAAGCGCCTCGGTCAGCTCGTCGTCCGAAACGTGGCGCGCCTCCGGGGTCAGGGCCAGGATCCGGTACTCGCCGTCCTGGTCGGCACGCAACACCCCCGCGGCCAGGAGGTCGTCGACCAGCCGCTCGATCGCCGACTTGCGGACCCCGGAGAGCGCCCCGAACAGGGGCGAGCGATCCGCCTGAATCCGGCTCTCCGCCGACCCCGCGAGCAGCTTGACCAAACCCGGCTTGCCGATCCGGAACGGGACCGTCGCCAGAGCGTCGAGGAGGGCGCGGGCGTCTGCCGCCGAGGTGGTGGTTCGCTCGCTGCCGCGGACGCCGCCGCGGGTGATCGCATTGGTGCAGACATCGCAGGCGACGCCGCACGGGTCGAGGCGCTCGCCGAGGTGTTCGGCGATCGCGAGGTGGCGGCAACGGACGCCTTCGGCGTAGGCCATCATCCGCTCGACGCGCCCGTTTGCCCGGCGCTCGGCGGCGGCGAGGACGGCGCTCATCCGACGACTGGCATCCTCGCCCGCGGGCAGCAGCTCGTAGCAGGGGAGCCGGGGCCCTTCGTCCAGCGTCTCGCCGGCGCGGGCCTCGAGCAGCGCCGCCAGCCGCTCCGGGGCGATGCCGAGGGCGGCACAGGCGACGGCGGTCTGGAGGCGGATCCGGTCGTTGTCGTCGCTTCGGCCACGCGCCCATTCCACCAACCGTTGCCAGAGGAGGCGTTCCTCCTCAGTCGCATCGTCCCCGACCGCGAGGTCGAGCAGCAAGGAGGGGAGGGTGTAGTCCGCAGCGACGTTCGGGTGGCGCCGCACGAGGCTTGCCTGATCCAGGAGACCAAGGCCGATCCGGGGGTCCGGCGTATCGTCAGCAGTGGCGCCGGACGGGGGTGAGAGGACGATCGCCGACGGATCGAAGATCGCCCACGGGCCGACTGCATGGCGGCTCAGGCAGCGGTAGATCTCGCGCAGGGTCTCGATCGCCATCGCGTCGCGTTTGGCCAGCCGGGCCGCGCTGGTGCGGTCGGCCGAGGTGAAAAGCAGGGTGCAGCGCGACGGCTGGCCGTCCCGGCCGCCGCGACCCGACTCCTGGGCGTAGGCCTCGAGCGAGGTGGAGGGGGAGAAGTGGACGAGGAACCGGACATCTCGCTTGTCGACGCCCATCCCGAAGGCGACGGTCGCGACGACCACCCTCTCCTGACCGGCCATGAACCGCTCCTGGTGACGGGAGCGGATCCCCGGCTCCAGGCCAGCATGGTACGGAACGGCCCGGACGCCGTTGTCACGGAGGATGCCGGCGAGGGTTTCGGCGTCGCGCCGGGAGGAGACGTAGACGATGCCGGGCCCAGGCGTTTCGCGGCAGAGCGCGATCAGGCGCTTGACCTTGCCTTCCCGGTTGGCCTGCTTCTCGGCGGCGTAGAAAAGGTTCGGCCGGAACGAGCTAGTCCGGACCACGTCGAGCTCGCGGCCGAGGACTGTCTCGATCGACGCCGCGGTCTCCTGCGTCGCCGTCGCCGTGATGGCCAGCACCGGCGGATTGCCGAGTTCCGGCAACGCCCACGGCACCGTCAGGTAGTCGGGTCGGAAGTCGTGACCCCAGAGGGAGATGCAGTGGGCCTCGTCGATGGTAACGAGGGCAACGTTACCTTGGCGCAGGGCGTGGAGGAAGCTGCCCTGGCGGAGGCGCTCCGGCGCAGCGTAGACGAGGCGGTAGTCTCCGTTCGCGATCCCGTCGAGCGTCCGCCGCTGGTCCGCCGCCGAGAGGGTCGAGTTGAGTACGGCGGTCTGGTCGCGCAGTTCCGGCGGCAACCCCTCGGCCTGGTCCTTCATCAGGGCGATCAGGGGCGAGAGGACGAGCGTCACCCCCTCCAGCAGGAGGCTCGGCAACTGGAAGGTGAGCGACTTGCCGGCGCCGGTCGGCAGGATGGCGAGGGTGTCTCGACCAGCCAGGACGCGCTCGATGACCGCCGCCTGGCCGGGGCGGAGGCCGTCGTGGCCGAAGACGCGGGAGAGCGTCTCGAGGACGCGCGGATCGGTCGGCGACACGTCGTCAGCTGGCGTGATCGTCTCGAGGGGCGTCTGAACCTTGGCGACCGCGACGGATTCCGGCAAGGTGGTTGCGCCGTTGGACCTCGGCGGCGTCGGGGAGTCGTGGTCCCGCTTCGGCGAAGCCACCCCCTCGGGTTCCCGGCCCAACGCGGCGTCGATCTCGGTCGCGAGCTGCGCGGCCCGGGCCGCCTCGTGCCGGGAGGCACGGAGCCGCAACGATTGGGCGCGGGTCGGCTGGCCGAGGAGGTCGGCCAGTCCGGCCGCGGCCCCTAACTGATTCGAGGTGAGGCTCGCGGCTCCGAGTGCGAGATCGAGGGAGCGGCGGGCCGCCTCCGGGTCGCCGCCAAGCAACAAGACGCGGGCTTCCAGGAGGCGGGGGGCGACGCGCGAGGGGTCGGCCGCGAGCTCCCGCTGGCACCGGTCGTGGGCGTCGCTGGGATCGCCGACCTGGAGGGCGAGCTCGGCGGCGACCGCTTGGACCGTTTGCAGGTCGGGCGCTTCTTCGAGGAGCTCCTCGACGATGCGGGCCGCTTCCTCGAGGTCCCCCAGCTCCACGAGCGCCCGGGCGAACGCGGCCTTGGCCGACGGGGCGGGGTAGCTCGCCAGGCGATCAGCCGCGAGCGTCCGCACGGCGGCCGCATCGCGCCGAGCGAGCGCCAGGGCAATCCGCTCGTCCAGGAGGGCAGCGGTCGAGCCGCGGCCGGTCATCTCGTCGAGCAGGGTGTCGGCGCGGTCGAACTGGCCGGAAAGGCGGTACCAGGCCGCAAGGCGGGCCTGGAGTTTCGGCGGCAGGGTGGCCGCTTCGTCCGTCGTCGCGGCGGGCTCGACCGGGAACGCCGGGTCGGTCGCGTCTACGTCGGCAGGTGGCCGTTCGGCGGTGGAACTGGTGCTGGACACGACGGTGCTCCGGTTCGACAACGAGGGCGCGGGGAGGGCATGAGACCCGCGTAGTATAGGTCGCTCGGGGCAGCGGACGGGATGGTGGAGGGCGAATCGATGCGGTTCGATCGGGTCGTCTCGACGATCGACGCGCACGCTGCGGGCGAGCCGCTGCGGATCTTCACGGCGGGCGTACCGCCGCTGGCCGGAGCCACGATGCTGGAACGCCGCCGGTTCATGGCGGAGCACCACGACGCGCTGCGGCGGGCACTCCTCTTCGAGCCGCGCGGCCACGCCGACATGTACGGCGCGGTCCTCACCCCGCCCGTCACCCCGGGCGCCGACTACGGGGTGCTGTTCCTGACCAACGAGGGGTACAGCTCCATGTGCGGCCATGGCATCATCGCCCTGACGACGAGCCTGATCGAGACGGGGATGTACCAGGCCACGCAACCGGAGACCACGATCGTTTACGATGCCCCGGCCGGGCCGATCACGGCGACCGCGACGGTCGGCGGCGGCCGCGTCGAGCAGGTCGCCTTCCGCAACGTGCCGGCGTTCGTCGCCGCCGACTCGGTCCGCATCCGGACGGGCGTCGGTGCCCTCGACGTGACCGTCTCCTACGGCGGTGCGTTCTACGCCCTGGTCGATGCGGCGGCGCTCGGAGTCGAGGTCGTTCCCGGTCGGGTCGGCGACCTGGCCCGGCTCGGGATGGAGGTCAAGCGCGCCGTCGAGCGCGAGGTCGACGTCGTCCACCCGGAGGAGCCGGACTTGCGCGGAATCTACGGCGCGATCGTCTCGGCGCCGCCGGTGGGCGACGATGCGGACGGCCGCAA
>CADCWF010000066.1 GCA_902806345.1 uncultured Thermomicrobiales bacterium | reverse complement strand
TCCGCGAACCGGAACGTCAAGTGCTTGCGGTAGGGCGGCGCCCCGTGGACGTCGTCGTGGTAGAGGCCGTCCGGGATCGCCTCGTGGAGCCGGTCCCGCAGCGCGGCGGCGTCGGGGACCGCCGGGAAGGCGAGGCGGATCGGGCGGACGGTCGAGGCGGTGACGGAGAGCATGAAGCCGCCGTCGCCGCGGTCGAGGGTGCCGATCAGGAGGACGGCCGAGCGGCCGAGGTGGGTCAGCGACATCCGGCGGAAGGCGGTTTGCTTGCGGAGCGCCGCCGCCGGCAGGTCGATCGCCCGGAGCACCTCGCCGGGTTGGAGCACGTTCTGGTGGTTGCCGGTAGCGAAGGCCGCCGCATCGACCGTGCGCACCGTGCCGTCCGCCGTCCAGATCTCGTAGGTGCCCTCGAGGCCGACGGCGAGCGAGGTCATCGGCCCGGCCGGCAGGGCCATGCAGATGTTGCCGCCGACGGTTGCCGCGTTCCAGATCTTGAACGAGGCGAGGAACGCGTTGCAGCACTGGACGATCAGGGGCGCCGCCGTCCAGGCGGGGGGCGGCTCGAACGCGACGAGCTGGGCGATGGTGCAGGTCGCGGCGATCCGCAGGCCGGCCTCGCTCGGCTCCAGCGGCGTCCAAGCGAATCCGGCAAGGTCGACGAGCCGGGTCAGCTCGGGCTGGGGCTCCGAGAAGAGCCACGTCCCCCCGGCCAGCCAGGCGTCGCCGGCCCGCCACTCGGGAGCGGCGCCGGGGTTGGCGCGGCGGATCTCGGTGATGGTGTTGAGGTTCACCGCTTGCCTTCTCCCGTTGCTCTCGTCGGGTCCGGGGCGTCCCGGATGGAACCCGTGCCGATCGACCGCAGCGCAGCCTGGCCCGGGGCCGCCTCGCCGGAACGCGGCGGTCACCGGAGCGCGGACCGTGCTCCGGTGACCGTCCCGTCGACGGTACGCGATGACCGAGACGTGGCACCCCATGGGGTGGCGCCTTGCCGGCCTCCATCTGTTCTCTGCCAGAACGGTACACCCGGCGTGGTGTCGACACAAGTGACCGATGCGAGGGAATCGGCCAGGAGCAAGGCGTTCGCTCCCCGTTCCCTGAAGCGGTGTTCGCGCTCCGCCGTCCGGACGTCGACTGTGGGGGCGGCGGAGCAGGTGCTCCGCTCTCTGGACGGCGGGTGAGGCGCTTGACAACGCCGCCGCGGGGTGTAGCGTAAGCGGGTCCGAGATGTCGAGAGCGGCTGCCCGAGGCGAGATCGGGGCGCCACCCCGTGCCTCCGGGAAGGCAGCGGGGGGAACGGCCCGCGAGTTGGTCGTGCGGGGGTCGCGGTCGTCGCGATCGTGGAAGGGAAGGGCCGTGGCCTCAACCAGCGCCGCGCCGGCCATCGGTTCCGGGGTGACCCTCGTCACCCAGACGCGGGTCCGGGCGGAGGCGGAGGAGGCCTTCGCCCGCTGGCAGGAGCAGGTCGATCGGGCGGTCGGCGCCTTCCCTGGGTTCGTCGACCGCGAGGTGATCCCGCCCGACCCCCCGACCCAGGTCGACTGGGTCATCCTCCAGCGCTTCGCGGGCGAGGCGGCGGCGCTCGCCTGGCTCCGCTCCGACGAACGGCAGCGGCTGGTCGAGGCCGCCCAGCCGATGCTGGTCGGCCACGACGACATCCACCTCGTCGCCGACGGCCAGGAAGGGCGACCGCCGGCCCCGGTCTCGGCGGTCATCTCGACCCGGCTCAAACCCGGCGCCGAGGCCGCCTACCGGGCATGGGAGCAGCGGATCGCCGCCGCCCAGGCGCACGCCCCGGGGTTCCAGGGGTGCAAGCTGATGCCCCCGATCCCGGGCGTCCAGGACGACTGGGTGGCGATCCTGAAGTTCGACTCCGAGGAGCACCTCAATGGTTGGATAGCCTCCCCCGAGCGGTCGGCGCTGCTCGCCGAGGCGGGCGCCTTTACCGACGAGTCCCATGTCCGCGTCGTCCGCACCGGGTTCGACCAGTGGTTCCGGGTCGGTGCCGGGACGGGGCCGCCGCCGGCGGCCTGGAAGCAGAACATGCTGGTCCTGCTGGCGCTCTACCCGGTCGTCTTCCTCTTCGGGCTGCTGGTGGGGACCCCGCTGCTGGGCCAGCGCCTGGGGATGCCGTTCTGGCTGTCGCTCTTCGTCTCCAACGCCGCCGGCACCCTCATCCTCAGCCGGTTGGTGCCGTTGGTAAGCGAGCGGTTCGGCTGGTGGCTGCGGCCTGCTCCGGGCGCGGGGGAGCGGACCTCCCTCGTCGGGGGGGCGATCGTCGTCGCGCTCTACGCGCTCTTCCTGTTCCTGTTTTCGCGGGTCTCGTAAGCCGACCGCCCGGACCCCCGGACCTGCGGCGAGGCAGGTTCGTCCCGTCCGGAGACGACCCACCCGGCATGGCAGGGGCCGCCACCCAATGGGCTCCGCCGCCGGCTCGGCTCGCTGGCAGTCTGCCCAATCACGTCGGCGCGGCCGCACCCCAGCCGTGGCCCCTGGCCGCCGTCATCCGGTTTGGCGCATGGCCGCGCGCAGGCAGCTCACCATCTCCTGCACCGCCACCTGCCCGTCCTGAGCCTCGACCGCGAACTCCACGCACGTTTCGAGGTGGCTGGCGATGACCAGCAGCGCAACCTCGCGGGCGGCGGCGGTCAGGGCGTTGAGCTGCTGCACGTCGTCGAGGCAGTGGCGGTCGTCCTCGATCATCTGCTGCAGACCCCGAGCCTGGCCCTCGATCCGCCGCAGCCGCCGCTGCAGGTCGTCCTTTTCTTCCCGCGTCCGGTGGAGATAGAGGCGGCCATCCTCGAACGAGTACCGCAACGATACTCCCCCCTAGTACCTGGCACGGATGTTGCGCCGCGTCTCGATCGTCGGTGCCCGATGCTAGCACGGGGCACCGACGAGGCGGCCAACGGTCGCTTCCGGTCGGAGATCGCGCTGGGATCGAGGACAGGAGAGGGCTAATGTTCTACCACGTCAAGGAATTGCAGTACCAAGCGATGCCGGAGCGGCCGGATCCCGTCTACGCCAAGAAGCTCCAGGAGATTCTGGGCGGCCAGATGGGCGAGATGACGGTGATGATGGCCTATCTCTTCCAGGGCTGGAACTGCCGGGGCCCGCAAAAGTACAAGGACATGCTGCTCGACATCGGGACCGAGGAGATCGCCCACGTCGAGATGCTCTCGGTCATGATCGCCCGTCTGCTCGAGGGGGCGCCCCTCAAGGCCCAGGAGGACGGCATCGCCGCGAACCCGGTCGTCGGCGCCGTGATGGGCGGGACGGACACGCGCGACGCGATCGTCGCCGGCATGAACCCCCAGCACGCCATCGTCAGCGGCCTGGGGGCGACCCCGAAGGACAGCATGGGGTTCCCCTGGAACGGCAACTACATCGCCGCCAGCGGCAACCTGCTGGCCGACTTCCGCTGGAACCTGATGGCCGAGTCGCAGGGCAACCTCCAGGTCGGCCGGCTCTACGAGATGACCGAGGACCGCGGTGTCCGCGACATGCTCTCGTTCAACCTCGCCCGCGACATCATGCACCAGAACCAGTGGGCGGCCGCGATCGCGGACCTCCAGGCCGAGGGGCTGGAGCAGTTCATCGTCCCCGGCACGATGCCGCTGGAGCGGGTCCGGATGGACCAGGCCCACGCCTTCTGGAACTGCTCGGCCGGCACCGACAGCCAGCAGGGTCAATGGGCGCAGGGGCCGACCCCGGACGGCCTGGGCGAGTTCCAGTACCTCGCCGAGCCGAAGCCCCTGACCAGCGACGTGGGGATGGCGCCCCCGGTGACCCCGCTGCTGCACGGGACAGCCATGCAGCCGACGCCGCCCGCCGCCACCGGGCCGAACCCGGTCGCCGGCACCGGAGCAACGGGCGACTAGGGGGTGGCCGCCTCCGGCACCGCGGCCGCCGGCAGCCGGCGGACCTCGATGCCGAGCTAAGTGGTGCGTCCAACATCATCTGTCGGGTCCCGACTGGCGGCTGCGCCGCCGAGCCCGGCCATCGATGGCCGGGCTGAAGCGGGGCAGAACCCTGATGGCGGTTGCTTTATTTCTGCGGCCCCCGGCGGCGGCCGGGACCCGAGATGAATCCTCGGGCTGAGGCAACGAAGCCCAATGAATGGGGCTGGGCCCGGGGCGAGCCGGGTGGCCGCATCAAATAGGCAACCTCCAAAAAGGCCCTTAGAACGGCATCCGTCAACCCGACGAATCGGGCTGGATGCACCACAGAGTGGCAAAACCGGCAAGTTGGGGACGGCCCGGCGGCACGATGCCGCCGGGCCGTCCGTCGTTTGCCTGGCCGCTGGCGGGGCTACGCCGAGACCGCCGCCAGACGGGCCGCGTTGGCGTTGTGCTCGCGGACGACCGGCTCCATGTCGAGCGTGGCGACCCGGCCGTCGGCGACGACGACCCGGCCGCCGACGACGGTGGAGCGGGCGAGCGTCGGGGCGCAGAAGACGACGGCGGCGACGGGGTCGCTCTGGCCACCGGCGTAGCCGATCTCGCTCAGGTCGAGGGTGAAGAAGTCGGCCTGCTTGCCTGGCTCCAGCGACCCGATGTCGTTCCGGCCGAGGACGGCGGCGCCGCCCCGGGTCCCGATCTCGATCGCCTGGCGGGCGGTCATCCACTCGTCGGCACGGAGCGGGTCGGAGGTGGAGAGGACCGTCCGTGGCCCCTCCGGCGGCAGCAGCCCCATCCTCAGCCGCGCCAGCAGCATCGCCTGCCGCACCTCGCCCAGCAGGTTGCTCCCGTCGTTGCTGGCCGAGCCGTCGACGCCGAGGCCCGTTTTCACCCCGGCATCGATGTACTTCTTGATCGGGGCGATGCCGGAGGCGAGGCGCATGTTGGACGACGGGCAGTGGCAGACGCCCGCGCCGGCCCGGGCGAAGCGGCGGACCTCGTCGTCGTCGACGTGGACGGCGTGGGCGTACCAGACGTCGTCGCCGACCCAGCCGAGGGTCTCCATGTAGGCGACGGGGCGCAGCCCGAACCGGCCGAGGGTGAACCGTTCCTCGTCGAGCGTCTCGCAGAGGTGGGTGTGGAGGCGGACGCCGTGCTCGCGGGCGAGGGCGGCCGACTCCCGCATCAGGTCGGCCGTGACCGAGAAGGGCGAGCAGGGGGCCAGCACGACCTGGAGCATCGAGCCGGGGCTCGGGTCGTGGTAGCGCTGGATGACCCGCAGGGAGTCGGCCAGGATCGCCGCTTCGTCCTCGACGCAGTCGTCCGGCGGCAGCCCGCCCCGGGACTCGCCGAGCGACATGCTGCCGCGGGAAACGGCGAAGCGGACGCCGATCTCGCGGGCAGCCGCGATCTCGTCGTCGAGCGTGCAGCCGTTCTTCCAGATGTAGGTCTGGTCGAAGACCGTCGTGCAGCCGGAGCGCGCCAGCTCGGCGCAGCCGACGAGGACGGCGGTCCGCAGGTCGGTCGGGGTTTTGGCCGCCCAAACCCGGTAGTGGGCCTTCAGCCAGGGGAAGAGGTTGGTGTTCTGGCCGACCGGCAGGTTACGGGTCAGGACCTGGTCGAGGTGGTGGTGGCAGTTGACCAGCCCCGGCAGCAGGATCTGGCCGGCGCAGTCCAGCACGGTGTCGGCCGTCTCCGGCAGGTCCACGCTCGGGCCAACCCGCTCGATGACGCCGTCGCGGGCGAAGAGGCCGGCGTTGCGCAGCTCCCGCCGCTCGCCGTCCATCGTCACCAACACCTCGGCGTTCTTCGCCAGAAACGTCGCCACGCGCCGTCCTTTCCCGTACCCAGACCGAACAGCCTCGGGAGCAACCGCCGGCCCTCGGCGTCGCCTGCTCGCTCACTTGCACGGTCAACAAGGGGAGGTACCGGAGGGAACGCGAGCGACCGACGCCTTCCCTCGCCCCCTCTCTCCCGCTGCTGCCGCGGCGGCAGCGGGGGACCGCTGCCCCGGCGGCGCGCTCCCCGACCGCTTCCGCTCCCCGTCGGCCTTGGGGGGATAGGGGAGGACCACCCGCCGCGTTGCCTCGCCGGTATCCTACCGAGCCGGAGGCGATCGTGAGTGGCGGGGGGCCGGCGACGGGGGATTCGTCGGTGCGAGAGGAGATGGCGCCGTGCTGGCGAGCCTGCTGGCGTTCCTGCTCGGGGTCGGCATCGTCGGGTTCGCCTTCGGCTCGGCGATCCGGACTTTCATGCTCCCCGGCACCGGGCCCCACCTCGTCAGCCGGGTCGTCTTCCGGAGTCTCCAGCGGCTCTTCGAGGCGACGCGCGGGCTGCTCCCGGCCGGGCGGCCGCGGGAGGTCCTGGCGGGGCTCTATGCCCCCGTCTGCCTGCTGGCCGTCTACGGCGCGACGATCGGGCTGGCCGCGGTCGGGTTCGCCGCCCTCTTCTGGTCGCTCGGCGACCGCTCGGTTGTCCAGGCGCTGGTCGACAGCGGGCTATCGATCTCGACCCTCGGCTCGCCGTCGTTCGACCAACTCCGGGAGACGATCCTTTCGGTCCTCGAGGCGCTGATCGCGACCACCATCTCGGCGCTGTTGATCGGCTACCTGCCGACGATCCACAGCGCCTTCCTCACCCGCGAGAAGGCGATCTCGACGCTCGAAGCCCACCTGGGAGAAACGGAGAGCGGACCGGCGATCCTGGTTGCCTTCGCCCGTGCGTCGGGTGCCGAGCACCTGCCGTCGCTCTGGGGCGAGTGGATCCCCTGGTTCGCCGACATCGGCGAGAGCCACGGCACCCTGGCGGGCGTCCTCTTCCTCCGCTCTCCCCGCGTCGGGCGCTCCTGGGTGACGACGGCGGGCGCGGTGCTGGACGCGGCCGCCCTGGCCGCCGCCTCGCTCGACCCCGCCCAGGCGCGCCAGGCCGACCGCTGCGTCCGGACCGGGGCGGCCGCGCTGGGGCGGGTGGTCGACCTCCTCGACCAGCCGCCGCCCGCACCCGGCCGGGTCCCGGTCCCCGCCGGGGCCGCCGTCGGACGCGCAGCGTTCGACCGGGCACTCGCCCAGATGACGGCCGCCGGGTACGCGGTGAAGGCGGACTGCGCCACGAGCTGGGCAACCTTTGAGGCCCTCCGCGCCAGCTACGAGGCGCCGTTGCTGGCGCTGTGCCGGCTGAAGCTCGTCTCGCCCGGGCGCTGGGAGGCGGGCGGCACGGCGGCGACGTAATCGGGCGGAGCCGGTCGGGGATAGGGGCGATGGGCACCTTAGCGGGCGGGTGTGTACAGTCCGCGATGATAGCCACCGTTGGTATCTATCACGAGGCAAACATGGACGAAACCGGGATTGCCAAGATCTTCATGCACGGTCGGAGTCAGGCGGTCCGGCTGCCAAAGGCGTTCCGGCTGCCAGGAAACCGGGTTGGGGTCCGCCGCGTGGGGTCGGGAGTTCTGCTCGAACCCATGTACGAGGATGTCGACGAGTGGTTCGCCGCGCTCGACCGGTACCGGGACGTGCCGTTCATGGAAGACGGCCGCGATCAACCCCCGATGCCGGCCGAAAAAGACCTGTTCGAGTGAACGTCCGGGACTACCAACTCGGTAGCGACACGGTCGTCGGCCTGCTGCGGAACCGTCCCGCATCGATCCGGGAACGAGTCGAAGAGGTCATCGCAGCGGGAGCCTCGCTTTCCATTTCGGCAGTCGTCCTTTTCGAGTTGTCCTAGGGGGTCGCCTGGAGCAGCAGGCCGACGGAGAACGCGGAGCGGCTTCGGGAGTTCCTGGCCGCATCCTGGTCTTGCCCTTGACCGAAAACGATGCCCGCGCCGCGGCCGGGATGCCGATCGGGCCATACGACGTGCTCATCGCCGGCCAGGCCCGCTCCCGCGGGGCGGTGCTCGTCACCGGGAACACCGGGGAGTTCGCCCGGGTGCGGGGTTTGCGGACCGAGGATTGGGGGGACGCCGGCTGAGGCCCCGGCGGCCGGCGGCCTGGTCATCTGCTACACTCGGCGGCGGAGAGGTGTCCGAGTGGTTGAAGGTGCCGCTCTCGAAAAGCGGTGTGGTGTTGAGCCACCGTGGGTTCGAATCCCACCCTCTCCGCCCCCCACGTTCGGTGATGGGTCAGAAGGTCGTCGGCCGTAGGTTTCCCGGGCGCTGGCGCTAGAAGTTGCCCCAGGCGACCTGGAAGCAGGGCAGGCCGAGGTCGTCGCGCCAGAGGCGGACGACCTGGTCGCGGTCGTCGAAGACGACGCGGACGACGTAGCGGCCGGCGACGTGGCGCCCGTAGATCTCCTTCTTGACCACGAAGTCCTTGCGGCGGTCGCCGGTGCGGCGCAGGTAGAGGCCGTCGTGGGCGATCCCGTGGCGGGCCAGCCAGCGCTCGGTCTGCGGCCGCCACCGCTCCTCCCGACCCGAGACAAGCAGGACCGCGGTCTCGGGGTGGCCCCGCCGGATCGCCTCGTAGACGAAGCGGACCGCCTCGTTGACCTCGTCGCCCTCGCAGCGGCTGGTGTCGTAGGGGCTGCGGTCGCCAATGAAGGCGAACGTCCCGTCGAGGTCGAAGATGACGCAGGCGGGGAGGCCGTCCCCGGCGGTCGTCGCGTCCGTCGGGCCCATCCGCCCTCCCGCCTCTGGGGGCTTCGCCAAGCCCCGATGCCATGCCGCGACGACGCCCAGGATCAAGGCCCCGCGGGGTCTTTCAGGGTTTCAGCCCGGTGCTCCAGTGCCGTGCTCGGCCAGCGGGCGGCCGGTTCAACGGCCCCGCTCAGCCCCGGGCCGCCTCCCGGCACCCGTCCCCCTTGCACCTGACCATCTCCGCCAGCTGCCGCGACAGGTCCTCGACCTCCGGCTGCCGGCCGCCCTCGTCTTCGTTTTCGTCGGCCAGCAGGTTGTTCGTCTCGTGCGGGTCCCGACGGTGGTCGTAGAGCTCCCGCTCCCCGGTGTCGTACTCGACGTAGAGCCGGTGCTCGGTGCGGATGGCCGCGTAGGTCGGCTTGGCGCCGTCCTTGAACCGCTCCA
>CADCWF010000065.1 GCA_902806345.1 uncultured Thermomicrobiales bacterium | reverse complement strand
CCTCCCCTACGACCTTGCGTACTTCGGGATCGCCGCCGCCGTCCTGCTCGTCGGCGTCGTCCTGCTGCGGTGCCCGGCGTCCATCACTGCTCCCACCCGCGGCCGATCCGGGAGCCGGCCGATCCCTGCGGGAATCGCGGCGACCGGCCGTCGACTCGGGGACCGGCACCAACGAGCGGGTCGCGGCGGGCTGTGAGGCCGAGGGGCCCGAACGATCGCCTCGGACTCCGTCCGCCGGATGCCTTCAGGAGAAGACCGCGGCGAGCAAAGAGGTAGCCCCGCGCCGGCCGGTGATGGTCGCCGGACCGACGACGGAGCGGACGGCGTAGGCGGTGTCGCTGCCGACCGTGGTCGCCAGGGTCTCGCGGCCGCCGGCCGCTTCCAGCTCGACCTCGCCCTGCTCCACCACAAGCAGCGCCGCGCCCGCCCCGGTCGGGAGAACGAACCGCGTCCCCGCCTCCAGCGGGATCCGCAGCAGCGCGAGCGCCCCCGCCCCGGCCGAGACGGCGAAGGCGGGACCGGCGAAGCGCAGACGGTCGCCGCCAGCATCGCCCGCCGCCCCCGCCGAAACCAGCCCGATCCGGAGGTAGCCGACCGCGTCCGGCCCGAGGCTCTCCCGCCGCTGCACCGTCCCCTCCCGGACGAACGCCGCTTCGCCCGGCAGCAACCGGCAGGCGCTCCCGGTCGCCTCGTCGGTCAGGAGGAGCGGGGCGAACGGGTCCGTCGCCACGGCAAACCCGAGCGCCCGCCGCTCGAACCCGGCCGCCGGCGCCGCCTCTGCGACGTCCTGCACCAACCGCCATGCCAACGGGGCGCCGTCGTCGGGCAGGATCACCTCCCCCCGGACCAGGAGTTCGGCCGTCCCCACCTGCATCCGGGCGGAGCCGGGCCGGGCCGGGGCAAGGGCGAGCGCGGCCGGCGCCAGCAGCAGGGCGCGGCGACCGACCACCGGGAGCGGGCGTTCCTGGAGCATGGCGGCCTCCTTCCGTACCAAACGGGACGACCCTCCGATTGTCTCCGACCACGGCGCGATCCGTGGACCGGGGCGTGCTTCCGCGGGGAGCACGGCACGGCACGGCGTGCCCCGGTCTCGCCACGAAGGGTGCCTGGTGGCCGGATCCGGCGGGGACGGACGGCGGTCGTCGCGGGCGGACTGCGCCCGCCCTCGGGCTCAGCCAAGCGGACCGGCCACGCCGGCGGCCCCCCTGTGGCATCCTCCCGCCCACGCTGGTACCGCTCTGCGGGCCGGTGGGCACGCCGGCACGACCGGGGGGAAGGCGAAGCGGGGGCACGCCATGACGCTGCAGGTGATCGGGGTCGGCTTCGGGCGGACGGGGACGCTCTCGCTCAAGGCCGCCCTCGAGCGGCTCGGGTTCGGCCCCTGCGAGCACATGCTCAACTGCTTCGACCACCCGGAGCGCTTCGGGCTCTGGGCCGAGGCGGCCGAGCGCAAGGCGAAGGGCGGGCCGATCGACTGGGCGCCCCTCTTCGCCGGCTACAAGGCCACGGTCGACTGGCCGGGCGCCTACTTCTGGCGCGAACTGGTCAACGCCCACCCCGGCGCCAAGGTGATCCTGACCGTCCGCGACCGCGACCGCTGGTACGACAGCGCCGCCGCGACCATCCACCGGATGCGGACGCTGGCTGGCGACGGCCTCGCCGGCCGAGGCCTGCTGGCGGTCGTCGGCGCCGTCAACCCGGCCGCCCGGGACGCCGTCCGAGTCAACGAGGCGGTCATCTGGGAGGGCACCTTCGGCGGTCGCTTCGGGGAGCGCGACCACGCCATCGCCGTCTTCGACGCCCACGTCGCCGCCGTCGAGCGGAGCGTCGCCCCGGAGCGGCTGCTCGTCTTCGACGTGAACGAGGGATGGGGGCCGCTCTGCGCCTTCCTCGGCGTCCCCGTCCCGGCCGAACCGTTCCCCCACCTCAACGACGGCGCCGAGTTCGAGCGGCGGATCCGGCAACGGCTGGCGCCAGTGGTCGCGGCGATCGTCGCCGGGGCGGCGCTCGCCGCCGGCGGCCTGGTCGCCGCCGCCCGCACCGCGGCGCGTACCCGCCCAACCCGAAGCACGGGGCAACGCCTCCGGGTCGCGAGGCCATCGGGTGGCGACGCGCGCCGCCCGCAACCGACGGAACGCCCTCCAGGGTGAGGGACGGTCGATCGCGGGGAACGGCGCCCGCCATGAATGGGGGGCCGAGGCGGCGTGCCTAGCCCCGCGCCCGAGCCGCTCGCCATCGTCCGATCCCTCGGCCTCGCGGGGGGCGTGCGGGCAACCGCGGTCGCCGGTGGCACGGACACCACCATCTGGCGCGTGGAGACGGACCGTGCCGCCTATGCGCTTCGCCTGTACCGGCAGGGGCAGGCGGCGGTGGCCGAACGCGAGGTCGTCGCCATGAGCGCCGCCGCCGGCGCCGGGCTCGCGGTACCCTCCGTCCACGCGTCCGGCACCTGGCAGGGCCGACCGGTCCTCCTCATGTCCTGGATGCCCGGCCATCCATTGGCGGACGAGGTGGGTGGGCATCCGTGGCGTGGGTGGCGGCTGGGGGCCGAGTTCGGGAACGCCCAGGCGGCCCTCCACCGGGTTCCGGTGCCGGCGGCACTGCGCCGTCATCCCGTGCCCTGGATCGAGTGGGCAGGACCAGACGAGGCGCTTCGGGCCCGATTGCAGGCGGTCAGCGACCAGCCCGGGGTGCTGCTCCACCTTGACTACCACCCGCGGAACGTGCTCGTCGCCGAAGGCCGGGTGTCGGCGGTGATCGACTGGGCGAACGTGCGTTCGGGCGACCGTCGGGCCGACCTGGCGCGGACCGCATCGATCCTCCGCTTCGCCCCACTTGGCGTCGCCCTGTCGCCGCCCGCGGCCCGGTTGGCGAGGACGGCGCTGATGGCCGGTTGGCGGCGGGGCTACCGGCATACGGCGGGGGCGACGGGCGGGATGGCCCCCTTCTACGCTTGGGCGGGGTCGGTCATGCTCCGCGACCTGACGCCGCGGCTTGGGCGGCCGGACCTGCCCTGGCTGACGCCGGCGTTCCTGGTGCGGGTGCAGGACTGGACGGCGGCATGGAGGTCTCGGGCCGGTCTGCCCCCGTAGGCCACGGCCAAGCCACCGGGGAGGCGGGTCTGTCGCGCGGGGCCGCTCGCGGTACCCGCACGGCTCGTCGCTTGAACTCCAAGCCCGCTCCGGGTCGCCGGACGCGCCGCCTGGGAAGGGTATCTTCGGTCGCCACCGGGCGGCCTCGCCGTCGCGCCCACGTTGAGGCGGTCCAGAGGGCGACCGCGCCCGGCGGCTGCTCGCCTTCGATCTCGCACAGGACAGGGCTCGCTCTGCCTCTTCCTCGACGCGACGACGCCGGCCGCGCTCTCCCTCGTCCTCGATCACGGTGCCCGATGCGAGCGCCGGATCGGGCACCGGCTGCCGGTGCAGGCGCGGCCGTCGTCGCCGGCCCCAACGCGATCGCGGCGCGAACGAACGGAGCACGCGGGCGCCGCGGTGCGTCGCCAACCCGTTGTCCCCGGTTACGGACCAGCGGCGAACCCGCCGCCGGACCAAGCCGGGCCGTGATGGAGGGTGCGCCACCGATCCGGGCACCGGGCGCGGTCGGGCGCCGGTGTCCACCGCGCGGTGATCGCCTCGAGCGGGCAGACGCCACCATCCCGTCCCGATTGGGTCTGCGATACCCTCCCTCCGCGCCGTTCGGCGCCGGTGCCGACGAGCGCGGTGGTTTGGGGCCGGGCGACCGGGCCGGCGCGGGGTGGGGAGCAAACGGGGTGACGATCCGCTCGATCGAGGCGATCCCGCTCGGGATCGGGTTCAAGCAGACGTTCCGCTTCGGCACCGTCGACCGGACCCGGTCGCAGAACGTGGTCGTCCGGATCGTGACCGAGGACGGCGTCGTCGGCTACGGAGAAGCCTGCCCGGTGCGGGCGTTCACCGCCGAGACCCAGCAGACCGTCGTCGCCTTGATCGACGAGCGGGTGCGCGAGGTCGTCGTCGGCCAGAACCCGACCCTGGTGCGGCCGATCCTGCGGGCGCTGGCGCCGCGCCTCGTCCACTGCCCGTTCACCCTCGCCGCCGTCGACATCGCGCTCTGGGACCTCGCCGGCAAGCTCCTCGGCGTCCCGGTCTCGACCCTGCTCGGCGGTCGCCTCCACGACCGGATCGAGGTCCACGGCTCCGTCGGCTGGGACCGACCCGAGGCGATGGCCGAAGCGGCGCTCGCCCAGCTTGCCGCTGGCTACCGGACCCTCAAGCTCTACGCCGGCCGCGACGATCTCGACGCCGACCTCGACCGGCTCGCCGCCGTCCGCGCCGCGATCGGACCCGACCCGCGGCTGATCGTCGACGTCAACGGGCTCTGGAGCGTCAGCCAGTGCCTGCGGGCCCTGCCGCGACTGGAGGGGCTCGGGGTCGTCCTGCTCGAGCAGCCGGTCGCCGCCTGGGATGGCCCGGGCCAGGCGGAGGTCGTCCGCGCCAGCCGGATCGACGTCTGCGCCGACGAGGCCGTCTACGGGCCGGAAGACGTCGCCCGGATCGGCCGGGAGCGCACCGCGCGGACGATCAACCTCGGGCTCTCGAAGCTCGGCGGTCTGGCCCGGGCGCGGGAGTGCGAGGTCGTCGCCCGCGCGGTCGGGCTCGGCGTCACCGTCGGCAGCGTGCTGGAGCTCGGCATCGCCACCGCGGCGGGGCTCCACCTGGCGGCGGCGGTCGCCGCGCCCGCCTACCCGGCCTACCTCGTCGGGCCGCTCAAGTACGAGACCGACTTCGTCTCGCCCGCGGTTGCGGTGAGCGGCGGCGAGATCGCGGTGCCGGAGGGGCCGGGGCTCGGGCTGGCGGTCGACGAGGAGCGGCTCGCGGCGCTGGACCTTCGCTGATGACCGAGGCAGCGCTAGAGGTGGAGCGGGTCGACGTCGCCATCATCGGTGGCGGCATCACTGGTCTCAGCCTGGCCTGGCAGCTCCGCCGGCACGGCGTCGACCGAGTCGCCGTCTTCGAGGCGGGGGAGCCTGGGTTCAAGTCGACCGGGCAGTCCTCGGGCGGCATCCGCCGCCAGTTCGCGACCCGGCTCGAGATCGAGCTGACGCTCGCCAGCCTCGCCTTCTACGACCGGCTCTTCGCCGACCCGGCGTTCGGCGGCGCCTTCCACCCGGTCGGCTACGCCTTCCTCGCTGGTCCGAGCCAGGTCGCCGGGTTGGAGCGCGCCTGGGCGCTCCAGCGGGACCTCGGGATCGCCGCCGAGTGGCTCGGGCGGCACGAGATCGAAGAGCGTTTCCCGTACGTCGACCCGGAGGGGCTTGTCGGCGGCACCTTCTGCGGCGACGACGGCTTCGTCGACCCCTCGGCGATCGTCGCCTGGCTGGTGCGGGCCTGCCGCGCGGCCGGGGTGACGATCGCCGAGCGTTCCCCGGTCGAGGCGGTCGAGGTCGGCGGCGGCCGGGTGCGGGGCGTCCGCGTCGGCGGCCGGACGATCGCCGCCGAGGCCGTCGTCAACGCCGCCGGCGCCTGGGCGGGCGAGGTCGCCGCCCTGTTCGGGGTGCCGGTGCCGGTCTCGCCGTCGCCGCGTGTGAAATACCTGACCGGGCCGCACCCGGCGCTGCCGGCCGCGATGCCGCTGATCGTCGACCTGCCGACCGGCGCCTACGTCCGCAGCGACCGGGGGCGCGCCATGGTCGGCGTCAAGCCGCGCTCCGAGGCGGTGGGGTTCGTCGCGGACGCCGCCGCGGCGGAGCTCGACTGGATGCGGTGGCAAGCGGCGGTCCGGTTCCCCAGCCTCGGGCACGAGCGGCCGAGGGAGCTGATCCAGGGGCTGTACGAGACGACGCCGGACGGGCTGCCCGTCGCCGGGGCCGTCGGCGGCGTCGCCGGCGGCTACGTCGTTGCGGGCTTCAACGGGCACGGTATCATGCACGCCCCGGCGGTTGCCGAGGCGGTGGCCGAACTGATCGTTGGCGGGCGGAGCGAGAGGATCGACCTCGGGCCGCTGCGGCCGGATCGGTTCCTCGCCGGCGGCGCGGCATCGGGCACAGCCGTCTTGCTCTAGGGCGGCGCCCGAGCCGGGAGGCCGTCGCGGCGGAGCGGCGGGCTGGATCGGACCTCGACCGCGCCCTCGCCGGCGGCGAGACGCTCCGGGCGGCGCGTTCAACCCGAGCGGACGAGGTCCCCGACGTCGGGGACCAGACCAAAGGAGGTCGTGGATGAAGCGAACCCGCGTATCGGTGGCAGCGCTCGCCTTGGCGGTGCTGCTCGTGCCGTCGTTGGCGGCGTCGGTCGGCGCCCAGGAAGGCGACCGACCGGTGCTCCGGTTCGGCGTCAACGCCGCCGACGTCCAGGCGCTCGACCCGCACCAGGCAACCGGCACCCAGGACCGCACCGTCGTCGACATGATCTTCAACGGCCTGATCCGCTTCCAGCCGGGCAACAGCGCCGAGATGGAGCCCGACCTCGCCGAGGCGATCCCCGAGCCGGCGATGGACGGGGAGCAGCAGGTCTGGACCTTCACCCTGCGCGACGACGCGATGTGCCACCCCGGCCCGGACACCGAGGCCTACCCGCTGACGGCGGACGACGTCGTCTACTCCTTCCAAAAGGCGGCCGACCCCGACCGCTCGGCCTTCTCCGGCGACTACGCCGGGATCGAGGTCGCCAAGGTCGACGACCGGACGGTGACCTTCACCCTCGAGGCGCCGCTGTCGCCGACGCTCTTCCTGCCGAAGGTCGCCAACTACGCCGGCGGCTTCGTCGTCTGCAGCCAGGCGGTTGAGGCCCAGGGGGACGAGGGCTTCCGGACGAACCCGGTCGGCACCGGCCCCTTCATGTTCGAGAGCTACGCGCCCCAGACCTCGGTCACCCTCGTCGCCAACGACGACTACTTCCGCGGCGCGCCGAAGCTCGGCGGGGTCGAGGTCCGCTACATGCCGGACCCGAGCAGCCGCGAGTTGGGCTTGCAGTCCGGCGAGCTCGACGCGGCGTCCGGCCTGGCCGAGGCCCAGTGGGTCGACCGGATCAACGCCGAGGGCAACCTGGTCGCCGACGTCTTCGGCGTCGGCGAGGTCGCGATCTTCAACTTCAACGTCACGGTCGAGCCGCTCGACGACCCGCTGGTGCGGCAGGCCATCGCCCTGGCGATGAGCCGCGACGACCACCTGGCCCTGTACGGCGAGCCGGTCGCGGAGAACGTCTACTCGGTCGTTCCCGCCGAGCTGATGCCGGGTGGGCTGACGCGGGAGGAAGCGGAGGCGGCCGGCGTCCTCTACGAGCAGGACCTCGACCGGGCCCGCGAGCTGCTGGCCGAGGCGGGCTTCCCCGACGGCTTCTCGCTCGACCTGATCACCTCGGAGATGGCCGCCTACCGCGCCAACTACGAGGTCCTCCAGGCGGAGCTGGCGGAGATCGGGATCACGATCAACCTGAACGTCGTCGACCACGCGACGATGCACGAGCAGATCCGGCAGGCCGTCAACCCGATCACCCTCTACGTGGTCTACCGGGCGAACGCCGACGTCTTCCTCACCCACTTCTTCTACTCGCCGTCGATCGTGGTCACCGGCGAGAACCCGATCACGAACTTCTCCCACTACGCCGCGATCGACGACCTGATCGAGCAGGCCCGGGCCGAGACGGACCCGGCCGCCCAGGAGGAGCTCTGGAAGCAGGCCAACATCCGGATCCTGGAGGACATGGCGGCGATGCCGCTCCACTTCCAGAACCAGGTCTACGCCCGCAGCCAGAACGTCGACTACGGGCACGAGCTGGTCTCCAGCCTGGCCCTCTATCCGCAGATCACCGAGCTGACGACGATCACCCAGGAGTAGCGGACAGCCCTCACCCTCCTCGGGGACCCCAACCCCCTCTCCCGCTCATCGGGAGAGGGGGACGAAGGCACCGGGGCAATAGGGCAATACCCCTCCCCTTCGATCAGTCGATGCCGAGGCGGGCCTGCCCGTATCGGCGGCCCCGGCGGCCACGTCATCACGGCACGCTCGTCATCCCGACCCCCGTCAGCCTGAGCGAAGCGAAGGATCTCTCTCGGACTCCGGTCACTCGCCTACGAGGCACGCCGCTGCGGCGGGAGATCCTTCACTTCGTTCAGGATGACGATCGGCGCCGGTCGACAATCGGCGAGTGACGACGATCCGCCGGAGGTCATTGATCGAGGCGGGTCGCCGATTGGTGCGGGGCGGCGATCCGGCGCGAAATGACGGATGGTGCGGGATGTCTGCGCCATCAGGTGCGCGGGCACCTGTACCCCGCATCTCGTTCGAGCGAGACCGTCGCTGGAGGTGTTGGCTCCCATGCTCCGCCACGTCCTCCGCCGGCTCCTGCTCGCGATCCCAACCCTGCTGGCGGTCTTCACCGTCATCTTCATCCTCGTCCGTGTCGCCCCGGGCGACCCGGCGGTGGCGGCCCTGGGCGACTTCGCCTCGGCCGAGGCGGTCGAGGCCCGGCGGGAGGTGCTGGGGCTCAACGAGCCGCTCTGGCGGCAGTACCTGACCTTCCTCGGCGACCTCGCCCGCGGCGACCTCGGCAGCTCCCTCATCTCGCAGCGGCCGGTGGCCGAGCAGATCCTCTTCGTCCTCCCCTACACCCTGGAGCTGACCGTCGCCGCGATCGCGATCGGGCTCGTCCTCGGGATCCCGACCGGGGTGATCACCGCCGTCCACCGCAACCGGCCGCTCGACTACGTCGGGCGGGTGGCCTCGCTCTTTGGGCTCTCCTTCCCGGCCTTCTACCTCGGCATCCTGTTCATCTTCTTCTTCGCGGTGAAGCTTGACCTCTTCCCGGCCGTCGGCGCCCCGGAGTTCTCGCAGCCCGGGGCGAACCTGCACGCGCTGGTCCTGCCGGCGCTGACGCTGGGGCTGATCGAGACCGCCTACATCGCCCGCATGGCGCGCTCCGTGATGCTGACCGTGCTCGGCGACGACTACGTGCGGACGGCCCACGCCAAGGGCTTGAGA
>CADCWF010000064.1 GCA_902806345.1 uncultured Thermomicrobiales bacterium | reverse complement strand
TCATCGGCCAGATCGCCGCCGAGGGAGGGACGACCGAGCCGGATGCGATCTCCCCGGAGGTAGTCGCCAGCGTGGCGCGCGGCTACGACATCTCGGTCGACGCGGTGCGGGCGGCGATCCGCTACTACGCCCGAAACCGCTGCTTCATCGACGACTGGCTGATGGCGAACGGCGCGGTCGTCAACGAGGCCTGGCTCAAGGCGAACGACGCGGCCGGCAGCTAGGACGTGCCCGGTTCGCGCTCGACGAAGATGTCCGCCATGATCTCGCCGCTCTCCTCCGCTCCCGCGGCTGGGATGTCGACTCCGCCAAGGAACTCGGCCGCATCGGCTTGACGGATCCCCATGTTCTCGCGCTGGCGGCCGAATCAGGTCAAACGCTCATCACGCACAACAGGGACGACTTCCGCGCGATGCACGAGGCGTGGCTGACCTGGCGCTCCCGATGGGAGCAAGAAGTCGCAGGACTGACGGGAGCGGCCGTCTCCCTCTCCCGGCACGCCGGCATCCTGATCCTGCCGCATGGCTTCACGCACGACCTTGCCGTCATCCTCGAAGCGTTTGCGCAATCGGCGGTCCCGGTGGGCGAACGTCTCTTCATCTGGAAGACGGCAACGGGCTGGCAAGAGCTCGGCGCGAAAGCACAGACCTGAGGTCGCCTATCCCTACGCCGGCACCGCACCGAACTGCGCCGCGTGCAGCCGGCGGTAAATGCCACCGGCGGCGATCAGCTCGTCGTGGCGGCCTTCTTCGGCGACGCCCGTTTCGTCGACCACCACGATCCGGTCGGCGTTGCGGACCGTCGCCAGCCGGTGGGCGATGACCAGCGTCGTCCGCCCCTCCGACAGCTCGGCGAGCGAGCGCTGGATCGCCCGCTCCGTCTCGGAGTCGAGCGCGCTCGTCGCCTCGTCGAGGATCAGGATCGGCGGGTCCTTGGCGAACATCCGGGCGATCGCCAGCCGCTGCTTCTGGCCGCCGGAGAGTTTGACGCCGCGCTCGCCGATGACGGTGTCGAGGCCGTCGGGGAGGTCGGCCAGCATCGCCCCCAGCCGGGCCCGCCGCGCCGCCGCCTCGATCTGGGCATCGGTCGCGTCCAGCCGGCCGTAGGCGATGTTCTCCCGGATCGTCCCGGCGAAGAGGAACACGTCCTGCTGGACGATCCCGATCTGCCGCCGCAGCGAGGCCAGCGTCATCTCCCGGATGTCGATCCCGTCGATCGTGATCCGGCCCGCGTCCGGCTCGTAGAAGCGCGGCAGCAGCGAGGCGATCGTCGTCTTGCCGGCGCCGGACGGGCCGACGAAGGCGACCGTTTCGCCGGCCCGGAGGTCGAGGTCGATACCGCGGAGAACGGGCCGCCCCGGGGCGTAGCCGAAGGTGACCCCCTCGTAGCGGATGTCGCCGCGAAGGTGCTCCATCGCGATCGCGCCCGGCGCGTCAACGATCTCCGGCGCCGTGTCGAGCAGTTCCAGGTAGCGGCGGAAGCCGGCGATCCCCCGCGGGTAGACCTCCAGCACCGAGTTGATCTTCTCGACCGGCCGGAAGAAGACCCCGACGAGGAGCAGGAAGGAGACGAAGCCGCCCTCGCTGAGGTCGCCCCGCAGCACCAGCCAGGCGCCGGCAATCATCACCACCAGCTGGGTCGAGCGCATCCCGAAGTAGCTGAGGGACATGCTGGCCGCCATCAGCCGGTAGGCGTCCAGCTTGGTGGTCCGGTAGCGGGCGTTGTCGGCCGCGAAGAGGCGCCGCTCGTATTCCTCGTTGGCGAACGCCTGGACGACCCGCATGCCGCCGACGTTCTCCTCGATCCGGGCGTTGAACTCCCCCACCCGGCCGAAGAGCGACCGCCAGGTGAGGGTCATCCTCCCGCCGTAGCGGGTCGTCACCCAGGCGGTGAAGGGGACGATCGCGGCGGTGATCAGGGCCAGCGTCGGGTTCACCCAGAACATCAAGGCGAACGCCCCGACGAAGGTCATCACCGCGATGAAGACGTCCTCCGGCCCGTGGTGGGCGACCTCGCCGATGTCCTCCAGGTCCTTGGTGACGCGGCCGACGAGGTGGCCCGTCTTCTGGTTGTCGTAGAAGCGGAAGGAGAGCTTCTGGAGGTGGTCGAAGGCCCGCCGCCGCAGTTCGGTCTCGATGTTGATGCCGAGCATGTGGCCCCAGTAGTTGACCACCACCATCAGCCCGGTGTTGAGAAGGTAGACCGCCAGGAGGGCGACCGCGGCGACGACGATCGCCCGCCAGTCCTGGCTCGGCAGCAGCCGGTCGACGAAGAGGCCGACCGCCATCGGAAAGCCGAGCTCCAGCACCCCGGAGACCACCGCGCACGAGAAATCGAGCGCGAACAACCGGCGGTGCGGCCGGTAGTAGGCGGAGAAGCGGCGGACGAGGGCAACGGAGCCGAGCTTGGCGGCGGGAGATGCGGTGGTGACGGTGGCTGGCATGGGCTCCGCTTCGTCCGAGGTGCGGCGGGACCGGCCGCGGCCAGTCCGCACGGTCGCGCCTGGGGCGACGAGGCACCACCCAGCCGCGCAATCGCTCCCCAGTCTAACGGGTCGGCAAGCCATGGGCGGGGCCGGTGTCGGGCCAAGGAGTCGGCCAGGCGCCCGACGGGGTGCTCGCTGCCGGCGCGTGGACCAACCGGCTGTCCTCCGGCGCCTCGGCCCGCCGATCCAGGCCGTAGTCGCGGACGACGCCGGCGATGCGGAGACGGTAGTCGTGGAAGACGGTGGCCCGGCCCCGCGCCTGGGCCGAGCGGTGGGCGTCGACCTGGCGCCAGGCGGCGACCGCCGCCTCATCCCACCAGAAGGAGAGCGACAAGAGCTTGCCGGGCTCGGCCAGGCTCTCGAACCGCTCGATCGAGACGAAGCCGTCGATCTCCGCGAGCAACGGCCGCAGCTCGGCGGCGAGGTCCAGGTACTCCTGCCGGTGCCCGGCGGCGGGCCAAACTTCGAAGATGACGGCGATCATCGACCTGCCTCCTCCGCTCCGCTCCGGACCCGGACCCGGGCACCGTCACCGCTCGTACCTACGGCCACAGTGGGAGCCGCGTGTTGGCCGACCTCCTGAAGGAGCGTGGTTCGGCGAGCCGCTCCAGCCCAACGCCGGATTCCAGCACCGCCCGGACCGCGGCCTCGGCGACCGCCAGGGCGACGCCCTGCCCCGGGCACTCGTGGCTCCCCGCGCCGAAGGCGAAGAGGCGGCGCTCGCCCCGGTGGAGATCGAACCGGTTCGGGTCCGGGTTGGCCGCCGGGTCGCGCCCCGCTGCCGCCAGGAGGACGAGGATCGTGTCACCGGGCGAGACGGGTTGGCCGGCCATCTCGCCGGCCTCGGCGACGAAGCGCCGGGTGTTCTGGACCGGCGGGTCGAACCGGAGCACCTCCGCCAGCAGCGGCCCGAGCAAGCCCGGGTCGGCGGCGACCGCGGCGCGCAGCGCGGGGTCGAGCGCCAGCACCCGCAGCCCGTTGAGGACCAGCCCGGCGGTGGCCTCGTAGGCCTGCACCAGCAGGCCGATCGCGTTCGCCACGACCCACGCCGGATCGGGCGCCGGCGGTCCGGCAGGCTCCGGGCCCGGGTCCGGGTCATGAACCGAGGTCCGGTGGGGGACGGACTCCGGGTCCGGAGTTGGGCACCGTCCGCCCGCGGTCAACCGCGCCGCCAGAAGCGCGGCAAGCAGCCCGCCCGGCTCGCCGCGATCCAGGATTGCCCGCACCTCGCCGGCGAGGCGCTCCGCCGCGACCTTCCCGAGCGCGATCTCCTCGGATGTGCTCCCGGGCGCGAGGCAGCGGGCGAAGGCCTCGACCGCGCGAGCGGTCGCCGGCAGGGCGCCCTCGGCGATGCCGAGCAGGCCGCCGACGACGAACGCCGGCAGGTCGAGGGCGAACCCCGTCAGCCAACCGGGGCCGCCCGCGCCCCGTTCGGCCAGGAGGACGGTCGCCCGGCGACGGCCGCCGGCGCCCACCGAGGCCGGATCGAGCATCGCCAGGGCGGCCACGACGGCCCGTCTCCCTGACGCGTGGGCTTCGCCATCGATCATCCGGACGAGGCGGCGGAAGACGCCCCCGGCGACGGATCCGGCGAGCACGGTGGGCACCGGCTCGGCGGGCGGGCGGACGCGGCAGCGGTGGTCGGTCAGCACCGCGGCAACGGTCGCGGCGTCGGCGGCCAACCGCATCCCGAGCCCGTCGTCGCGGCCGAGCGGCGGGCAGGACCGGAGTCGGGTGTAGAAGGGATAGGGGTCGGGATGGGTGGCCGCCGCCACCGCGTGCTTGAGATGGGCGAACGGCATCGAGATCCTCGCAGCGATGGTTGGGCGCCGTCGACGTCGGTCCCGAGCGTGGTGAGCCCGGCCGACACCCCCACCCTAACGGTGTCGAGAGGATGCGTCCAATAGCGAGACGCGATCGAAACGATCCGCTAAGCTGATGGGTATGGAGCTGATTGAGGTCGAGGCGTTCCTCGCAATCGTCCAGGCGGGCGGGTTCACCCGCGCCGCCACCCGCCTGCGGCTCTCGCAGCCGGCGATCAGCCGCCGGATCGACCTGCTGGAGCGCGAGCTCGGCGCGCCGCTGTTCGAGCGCGGCCGGGGCACGGTGCGGCTGACCGCCGCCGGCGCGGCCTTCCTGCCCTACGCCCGGGCCGCGCTCGCCGCAACCCGCGACGGGGCGGCAGCGGTGCGCGCTCGGGTCGGGAGACGAGGGCGACGTGACGCTCGCCCTGGTCGGAACCCTGGCCAGCACCGGCCTCGTCGGCCGGTTGCGGGCCTTCCAGGACGCCCGTCCCGGGGTCCGCCTCGCCCTCCGCACGGCACGGAGCGACGAGGTCGGCGAGCTGGTCCGGCAGGGCGACGCCGCCCTCGGCCTACGCTATTTCCCCGACCCGTCGTCGGCGCTGGACTCGCGGCCGGCGGGAACGGAATCGCTGGTGGCGGTCTGCGCCGCCCACTCCCGGCTCGTCGGGCCGGGCGAACCGGACGCGGCGGCGCTGGCTGGCGGGCCCTGGGTCGGCTTCCCCGTCGGCGCCGGTTCCTCCGGCGAGCCGTTCGCCCGGCTCCTCGGCCAGATCCTCGCCCGGGCCGGGCTCGACGGAGTGGAGGTGATCCCGGTCGACAGCCTGACGGCGCAGAAGCGGTTGGTCGAGGCCGATTTCGGTCTGGGCTTGCTGCCCGTCAGCTGCGTCGAGGAGGAGTTGCGGGTGGGGACGCTGCGGCTGGTGGCGGTCCCGGCCCTGGCCGCGACGGTGCCGATCTTCGCCGTCACCCGGCGCGACGGCTATCTGGGGCCGGCGGCGATGTCCCTCCTGGCAATCCTGACATCGGAGCCGACCGACGGCCGCTGATTCCGGGGTGTGCCCTGCGTCTGGGCCTGCCCCTCGGCTTGGCGGATCAAGGCATGACGGAGTGCGGCGATCAGCCGAGCCCCTCGTACGGGACGGTGCAGACCCCGCCGAGGCAGACGAGGCTGCCGCAGCAGTGGCGGCTGGTGCCGCAGCCGAAGCCGTAGAAGGTGCAGCAGATGCCGCCGTAGTCGATCCCGTTGTCGGCGCAGGTCGTCTCGGTGCCGCTGCCGGAGTAGCACTGTTCCGGGGCGCCGCACGGCTCCCCCAGCCCGAGGCTGCCGAAGCCACCGCCACCGAGGATGTCGTCGGTCACGTCCCCGAAGGCGTCCGGGTAGCCGCAGAAGCCGCCGATGCAGGAGAGGTCGCCGCAGCACTGCTCGTCAATGTCGCAGAAGCCGCCCCAGTAACGGCAGCAGTTGAAATCGCCGTCGTAGGAGAAACCGTTGTCGGCGCAGTAGACGACCTGGTACTCCGGGTTGAGACCAGCCCCGCGCGGCGGGGTGTAGTCGTTGAGGCATTGGCGGTCGTGGAAGCAGGTCCCGCCGCGCGGGACCGAGTAGGGCCGCGCGGCGGCGGGCTCCGGTCGCGCCCGCGCGAGGAGGCCCAGCGCGGTCGCCCCGGCCAGCCGGCGGAGCGTTGCTCGGCGCGAAGCCGACCGGCCGAACGAGCGCGCCAGTCGATCGAATCGAGCGTCGTCCATGCCCGCCCTCCTCCTGGTCGTTGGACGCCTGCAAAATCCGCTGCCAGGTCGGAATCTGCTCTCGGCGGATCGTGGCGTGCGCCGAGGCGGTTCCGCGACAGCTCGGCCCAGACGGGCGCACCATAGCCGATCGGGCGACGGGCCGCTGTGACCGACTCCGCCGACCGATGCACGTGGCCATGCGGTCGGGCTTGCACGTCCCGCACGTCGACATCCGCCCGTGCGGTGGTACGCCGAAGGGCCGGCGGGACGCCGATGGCGCCGGCCCGGCGCCCGGTCTCCGTTCCTGACGCTAGGCCGCCGGCAGCGTTGTCCCTTCGAGGACCACCGTGCAGTACCGGCAGCGGCGGGCCGCGGCCGGGATCTCGCCGTAGCACTCCGGGCAGGTCTTGGTCGAGGGCGCCTCGTCCGTCTTCAGCCGCTTCATCGCCATATTCATGGGCTTGACAAAGACGAGGAAGACGACGAGGGCGATCAGCAGGAAGGAGATCACCGCGTTGAGGAAGCTGCCGATCTGGACCGGGCCCCAGACGATCCCCGAATAGTCGGGCGAACCGCCGACGAGGCCGATGATCGGCATGATGACGAACTCGACCAGGGCCGAAACGATCGCGGTGAAGGCGGCGCCGATGACGACGGCGACCGCCAGGTCGAGGACGTTGCCCCGGAGCACGAAGTCGCGGAACTCCCCGATCACGACCGACCCTCCTCGCGAGGGGGCGGTCCCTGCCGGTCCGCCCCCGCCTCCCGTCGCTCGGCCACCGCTCGCCACCGGCAGTCCCGACCCCGGAGCGGACGCCGAAGCGCCGGTTCCGCCCGAGTTCGGCCGATCGGCCGCCTGCCCCGAGTGTAGGACCGGACCGGAGCGAGGGATAGAGGCCGACGCTAGCAACGGTGGAATCCCCCGACCTGGGGGGTCGGGGTGGGAGTTATCCGGACTTCGGAATGATCGCCGGGGTGATCGGACGGCGCTCCCCCCCGTCCTGCCGCAGCGTCGGGGTACCGACGGGCTTGGTCACAGTTGGGGGCGAGGTCGCCCAGGGCGGCACCGGCAACGATCTACCCGAGGCTGGGATCAGTCGCCCGCCGGCTCCACCGCGCGGCGGCCGAAGGGCAACCGCCGCCGCAGCCCCTCGACCGCGGCCCGCCAGGGAGAGGGCGGCCGGACGTGCTCGGCGTAGTCCACGGCCGAGGCGGCCGGGCCGACGTCGTGGCCGAGTTGCCGTTCCAGCTCCCCCCGGTGGCGGACGACCCAGAGGTAGATGTCGGCCTCGGTCCGGTTCGGGAACTTGTCGGTGACGCCCCGCTCCCGGGCGACCCTCACGATCGGCTGGTAGATGTACTCGTACCAGTCCTCGACGGCGTCGCGGACGGCCACCGGGTGGTGGCGGATCGCCTCCAGCCACCGGTGGTGCCCCTCGATGTGCTCCCAGATCTCGTCGTAGCGGCCGAGCGCGGTCGGCCGGATGTCGTGGTCGGGGCGCAGCATGTCGAGGTCGGTGCGGCGGAGGAACTCGGCGTACTCCGCCTGCAGCAGCAACTCGTCGGGCCTCATGGACGGGTAGAAGGGGACCCGGATGTGGCCCTCGATCACCTCGGCGTCGATGAACTCCTGGCCCTTCTCGCGGGCGACCGAGACGCGGTGGTTGCCGTCCTTGACGAAGTAGACATCGCCCACCTTGTAGAGCTGGATCGGGGGCAGCCGGACATCCTGGTAGTAGGCGCGGTCGACGTTCTGCCAGCGGCCGGCGGTGAACCGCTTGCGCGGGAAGTAGGCGCGGTCGAAGTCGTCGAAGCGGTCCATGCTGCCGACGATCTGGTCGATCCGGACGGTCTGCAGGCCGCGGTAGCTCTCCCCTTCGGGGGAGACCCGGCGACGCACCTCGTGGTAGGGGATGAGGTCGTTCGGGCGGCGAGCGAAGACGGCCAGGAGGTCGTGCAGGAAGGCCCGCTGCCTCGCCCGCTCGAAGTCGTGGCGGACGTTGTCCTCGAAGTTCCGGCTCACGGGGTCTCCGTCGAGGCCGAGCCGGGTGCCGTCCGCCGCGCCATCCGGGGCGTCGCCCGATCCGGGGCGGGCACCGGGGCGGGCGCTGATGCCGCGAACGGCTCCAGCTCCACCACCTTGTAGGGGAAGACGTTGATTACCCGCGTCGCCTCGAAGCGCTCCTCGCTCGGCAGCGACCGGTCGTAGAGGTGGACGTGGCCGTGGAGGTGGACGGGGGGCCGGAACCAGCGGAGGAAGGGACGCAGCGCCTCGTAGCCCCGGTGCGCCGGGTCCTCGCGGTCGTTGACGTGGCGGGGCGGGGCATGGGTGACCAGGACATCCAGGCCGCGGCCGTGGCGGAGGCGGTTCCAGAGCAGGCGGGGCGCCATCTTGGCGATCATCCACCAGATCTCGCGCTCGGCGTACTGGGCCGGCTCGTGCTCGCCGTAGCGGGGCGAGCCGGGGAAGCCGGCCAGGATCAGCCCGGTCCGCGGGTCCCGCACGACGCGGCCGCCGAGGTCGATCGCGCCCATCGGCTTGGCGGCCTCCGAGCGGCAGCAGCCGCGGCGGAGCTCGTCGGCGTGGTTGCCGAGCACGTAGTAGACGGGCCGGTTCAGGGCATCGGCCAGGAACTCCAGGTAGCCGGTCGGGAGGTCGCCGCAGCCGATCACCAGCGCGACGTGGCCCTGCCGCTCGCGGACGGTCGGGCTGTGGAGGCGGGGGTCGGTCTCGTCGCTGACGGCCAGGACCGGGATCGGCGGCGGCGGCTGGTTCTGGTTCGGGGTCGCCATCGGTGGTCGCGTCTCGGGCATGCGGCGGCGGGTCGATGCTGGCGGTAGGATGCCACGACTTGCCCCACCGCCGCCGCCGCGACCGGCCACCTGCCGCCCTTCGCCGCCGCCGGACTCGGGGGCAGGACGGAACCGGTCTGTCTGCGTCCGATATCCGGCACCGAGCCCTCACCCCCAGCCCGCCACCCGAGGATGCCCGGCCTTGCGAGGTAGGGGGCCCGTGTGGGTCCTCGGGCAAGACACGAGCGGGGCTCAACCGGAGC
>CADCWF010000063.1 GCA_902806345.1 uncultured Thermomicrobiales bacterium | reverse complement strand
CCGCTGGTACGCATTGTCCGCGATCGCGCTCTGAACGAACCCCGACTCGATCGCCGCCACCGCGCCACCGTGCGCCTCCACCTCGGCCAGCCACTCCCTCGCCCGGGCTTCCAGGTCGTCGGTTAGCCGCTCGACGTACCAGGATCCCGCAAGCGGGTCGGCGGTGTCGGCGACGCCCGTCTCCTCGGCCAGGATCTGCTGGGTCCGCAGCGCCAGCGTCGCGGCCTCCTCGGTGGGCAGGCCGAGTGCCTCGTCGTAGCCGTTCGTATGGAGGCTTTGGGTGCCCCCAAGGACGGCGGCCAGGGCCTGGAACGAAACCCGGACGACGTTGTTCAGGGGCTGCTGCGCCGTCAACGTGACGCCCCCGGTCTGGGTGTGGAACCGCACCATCTCCGACCGCGGATCCTCCGGCGCGTAGCGCTCCCGGACCAAGCAAGCCCACATCCGACGAGCAGCGCGGAACTTCGCGACTTCCTCGAAGAGCCGCGAGTGGGCGGCGAAAAAGAAACTCATGCGGGGCGCTACGTCGTCGACACCGAGACCGGCCGCGACCGCGGCGTCGAGGTAGGCAAGCCCGTTGGCCAGCGTGAAGCCGACCTCTTGGGCCGCCGACGCTCCCGCCTCCCGCATGTGGTAGCCGGAAACGGACACTGTATTCCAAGCGGGAAGCAGCTGCGCGCAGTAGGCGAAGGTGTCCGTCACCAGCCGCATCGAGGGCCGGGGCGGGAAGATGTAGGTACCGCGGGCAGCGTACTCCTTCAGGATGTCGTTCTGGATCGTGCCGCCCAGCTTCGCCCGGTCGGCCCCTTGCTCCTCGGCCACGATCTGGTACATCAGGAGGAGGATCGCCGCCGGCGCATTGATCGTCATCGAGGTGGTAATGGAGCCGAGGTCGATCCCGTCGAACAGCAGGCGCATGTCGGCGAGGGTCGAAATCGGGACGCCGACCCGCCCGACCTCGCCGAAGGAGCGCTCGTCGTCGGAGTCGAGCCCGAGCTGGGTCGGCAGGTCGAAGGCCACGCTGAGACCGGTCGTGCCGCGGTCCAGCAAAGTCCGGTACCGCCGGTTGCTCTCTTCGGCCGATGAGAACCCCGCGTACTGCCGCATCGTCCAGCGGCGCCCTCGGTACATCGTCGGGTAGATACCACGCGTGTAGGGGAACGCCCCGGGGTCCGGCGCGGGCGACCGTTGATCAGGTCGGTAGACCGGGTCGATCGCGATCGCCGAGTCGGTCACGACCTCGTCGGTGCCACCCATCATGCCCCTTGACCCTCGGAGGTCTCGACGAGCTCGGTTAGGACACCGCCGCATGATTCTGGATGGACGAACGCGATCGACCATCCGTGGACACCGCACCGCGGGACGCGGTCGATCAGCCGAACCCCTGCCCGCTCCAATCGCTCGAGTTCCGAGGGCAAATCCGGGACCCCATAAGCAAGGTGGTGGAATCCCTCCCCCCGCTTCGCAAGGTACCGGGCGATTGGCCCGCCCGGGTCGGTCGGGCGGATCAGCTCTAACCAGCCTGAACCGGCCTTGAAGGTCGCCACCTCGACCGCTTGCTCCGAGACGTCAAACCGCTCTGCGCCCGCGAAGCCGAGGGCTTCGTAGCCGGCAACAGCGGCATCGAGGTCGGACACCACGAGCGCGACGTGATGGAGCGAACGGGTCGAGGTTGGAACATCCGCGCCGGCCAAGGCGCCTACTCCAGTACCTGGGGACCGCTCGCGGCGAAGGCGCCGGGCGGCGGGAATGCCGCGGACTCTGCCAACACCGATCGGTCGGTCTCCCGGGGATCGGCATCGGGGCGGAGCACGAGGCCGCGCTTGCGTCGTCCGGAGATCTCGAACCAGGTGCGAACTACCCGGTCCGCCACCGGCACCGCGTAGGCCGATCCTTCGCCGCCGTCCTCGACCAGGATGGCAACCGCGATCTCCGGCTCGTCGAACGGGGCGAAACACGTAAACCAGGCGTGCTGCCGATCATAGACGCCGTTCTCGTCCGCTTCTCCGATCTCGGCGGTGCCCGTCTTGCCGCCGATCTGGATCTCCGGCTCGCCGCTGGGGTTCGTCAAGGCCCAGCGCGACGATCCATCGGGATAGTTACGGGCCGTGCCCTTCTCGCCGTGGACGACCCGTCGCATCCCTTCCCGAACGGTGTCCATCCACCGCGGGTCGATCTCCACCTCCCGGAGGACCTGCGGTTCTCGGCGCTCTAGCTGACCACTCCGAGGCGCGGTTTCGCTCACGAGGAGTGGCCGTCTCACGGTCCCTCCGTTAGCGATGGCGGCAATGTTCAGGGCGAGCTGAAGCGGGGTGGCCAGGAAATCCCCTTGGCCGATCGAGACGTTGATCGTGTCGCCGACGGACCAACCCGCACCCTGATACTGGCGCGCCCGCCATTCGGCGTCGGGGACGACGCCCCTGGCTTCGGCCGGAAGCTCGATGCCCGTCGGCTGGTCGAACCAGAACTGTTCGGCGAGGAACCGCTTCATGGGTTGGATGCCCAACCCTTCGAAATAGTGTTTGTCGAGACCGAGACGCTTGTCGTTCAGATACGAGTCCCGGTAATGCAGGTACTCCGTCTTGCTCTCGTCGATCGGCTGCCGGGGGGCGCCTACGTTGTAGAAGAAGACGTCGCACGACTGCTCGAGCGCCCCGTAGACATCAAGCGCCTCGTGCCCGCCGATTCGCCAGATCCAACAGGGGTGCGTGTTGCCCTTCGACTGGTCCCAGGCGTAGGGAACCTGGATGGCGCCCGTGCAGGTGTAGGTCTTGGTGAGGTCGATCTTCTTGTCCTGGAGCCCCGCCGCCGCCACGAACGGCTTCAGGGTCGAGCCCGGCGGGTACTCGCCGCGAGTGCAGCGATCGAGCAGGGGTTTGTCGGCTTCCTCGCTCGTGTACTCCTGGTACTTCCGCTGGGAGATGCCGTCGACGAAGAGCTGATTGTCGTAGAGCGGGTAGCTGACCATCGCGAGGATCTCGCCCGTCCGCGGGTCGAGCGCCACCACCGACCCGGCCCCCGAGAGCTTCGTCACCCGCCGCGTCGGATCGACCGCCGCCAGCGCTTGCCGGTCCTCGTTCGAGTAGCGGATCCCTTCCCCGAGGATCTCGGCCACCGCTCGTTGGAACTCGAGGTCGACTGAGAGGCGGACGTCGGCGCCGGGCACCGGGTCGACCACCGAGTCGGGCAGCGTCCGCCACGAGGCGCCGGCGGGGTCCATCTCCACGATCCGGCGACCGGCACGGCCCCGCAACATCGACTCCAGCTGCAGTTCGATCCCGTCCTTGCCGATGTAGTCGTTCGGCTCGTAGACGATGCGCCCGTTCTCGTCGACCGCGCGCCGTTGGTCGTCGAGTTCGCCGGCCCGCTGCAACTCCTCCTCGCTGATCTTGCCGACGTACCCGAGGATATGACTCATCGCCTCGCCGCCCGGGTAGCGGCGGACGAGGACTCCGCTGTCCAGCTCCACCCCCGGTAGGTTGAGCCGGTTGGCCTCGAGTTTGAGGGCCACCTCGCGCGGTACCCCAGTCTTTACCGCGATCTGTTCCTGGAGGCGACCGTTCCTGACCAGATACTGGAGCTGGTTCATCACGCCGACGCCGGGCAACTCGTTGAGATGGGCCCTGCAGAGCGCCGCCTGGTCGGTGGTCAGGTCGTCTTCCAGACGTACCAGGAAGTTGCGTTCCCGCTCCGACTCGATGTAGGCCGTCCACGCTTCGAGGGCATCCTCGCGCAGGGCGGTCACGACCTGTTCGGTGCTGGTCGCCGGTCCCAATTTTTCGACGGCCCGCTCAACCCTGGATCCGAGTCGGTCGTCGGCCCCAAGGAGGATCGCCAGCACGTTGCCTCCGCTCGCGAACCGCGGCGGTGCCGGCCACGCCACCTCCTGGCCCGCCACCAGCCGACCGTTCGCCGTGATTCGGGCCGAATCGGACTTCCGGCTCGTTTCATCCGGGTAGACGAACAGGAGCAGATCGTGCCCGTTGACCAGGGTCATCTGTCCTGCGACCCGAAAAAACGGATACTGGGCAGTTCGTTCGGTCGGCTCGACCGTCAGGGTCTTGCCGAGGAGTTGCGCGGTCCGCGCGTAGACGATCGATTGCGCTTCCTCCGGAACGTCGTTCGGATCGAGCACAAGGGCGTCCGGAAGCTTGAGCGCGTTCGTCAGATGACCGAGGATCCGGTCGCGCGCAGCGGGATCGTCGGGGAGTTCGCCGGGCTTGAGCCGCACCTCCCAAGTCTGCTGGTTGACGGCCAGTTCTCGGCCGGATCGGTCGTAGATCAATCCGCGCGTTGCGGGGATCGGCTCGGCCTGCGTCGTGTTGCGCGCCGCGAGCGTTCGGTACTCCTCACCCTCCGCTAGTTGCATGATCCCTAGCCGAGCGGCCAGCCCGCCGAATGTCGCCACCACGGCGCCCTTGGCCAGCAGCATCCGTCGCGTCATGAAGAGCTGCTCGGGCCGGAGCACTGAGGCTCGGCGTCCCTTGCCGTTCTTTCGAGCATGGGGCGGGTCGTAGACGATGCGCTTCCGTCGACCCATCAGGGAGCCCTCTCCGGTTCCGCCCTCGCCAACAAGCCGACCAGCCCGTAGAGGGGCGGCACGAGCACCGCGTTAAGCAAGGCCTGGAGCGTCGTCGTTCGCATGACAGTCGACAACGGAGCTGTGCCTTCGCCGGCGACCATGCGAACCCCAACCAGCGCCAAGGCGTAGGCGAACGTCGCCGAAATTGCGAGCAGCATCGGGAAGGCCGGACCGCTGATGAACCAGCGCCGTTGCCCCACTCCGCCGACGAGCACCACCGGTAGCAGTGCCAATCCGTTCGTTCCCAGCGGGTCCAACGCCACCGTGTCCAGGACAAGTCCCGACAGCACGATCCAGAACAGCCCGTCGATCATCCCGCGGCGTGCCGTCCTGACAAGGACGAGCACCAGAACGAGGTTCGGCAACACGGCGACTGGGCCAAGCACCGGCAGCAAGGTCGCCTGGGCCACGGCCGCAACGATGAGGAACAGCGCGAACATCGATCGGGTCATGCCGGTAGCCACCGTGCCTCGACCCCTCGCTCGCCGCGACCGGCACGCCGGCCCGAGGATCACACCATGCGGGTCACGTCGGTCGCCACCGCGGTTACGTCGAGTCTAGCACGGCCTCCCCCTTCGGACCGAGCCGCAGCCGGTTCGCGCGGGCTCATCCACAGCCCAAGATGCGAGCGACCGCCGCCGCGGCGACCGCCGCTCCGTCCTCCAATCGGATCCGTTGTCCGAGCTCGCGGGCTCGGCGGCGGAGGGTCTCGTCACCCAGAACGCCGCGGAGGGCGTGGGCGGCCGTTTCCACCGTGTAGTCGTGTCGTTCGATCCGACGGGCGACACCGAGGCGGACCATCCGGGCGGCGTTGTCGGGCTGGTCGTGGGCAAATGGGACGACGACCATGGGAACGCCGGCCCGGAGCGTCTGGGCGAGCGTGCCGACGCCGCCCTGGTGGACGACCGCGGCCGCCCGCGGAAAAAGGCGACCGTGGGGTGCATAGTCGACTGCGATGACCTCCGGCGGTAGGCGCGTAGGGCGGTTCCGGCTATCGCTGCCGCAGAGCAAGACGGCCCGCATGCCGAGCCGGGCCGCCGCCTCGGCGCTGGCCTCGTAGAATCCGCCTGCCTCCCGGACCGCCGTCGTCCCGAGCGTGAAGACAATGGGAGGGTCCCCAGCCTCCAGGAATGCTTCCAGTTCAGGTGAGATCGGCGGAGCCCCGGGGTCGTCCAGGAACGGGAACCCGGTGACGATCGTGTTGGTGGGCCAGTCCGGCTGGGCGCCACCCATCAGCGAGGAGAAGAGCGCCAGCGAAAGTAGGGGCGAGTGCTGGCCGGCGAAGATCGGATCGCCGACGGATTCCGGCAACCCGATCTCATCACGCATGCGGTGCCATGGCCGCGACCAGTGATCGAGTACCAGCCCGGCGACGCCCTTCGCGACGGTAGCGAAGGCGGCGCCTCCGGCCTCAAGCGCAACCGCGAACGGTCGCGGACCGATGGCGGGCGGGTCGTGGAGAGAGAAATAGCTGAGCGGTTGGAGCGTCGCCGAGACCCAGGGTACCCCCTTCGCCTCGGCGGCCGGTCCGGCCGCGAAGGCGAGGGTGTGGGCGACGACGAGGTCGGCGCCGGCAACGGCTGCAAGCGTGTCCTCCACCGCCTCGTCGAACGCCGGCAGGAACATCCGCCGGAAGACATCGCCGGGGCTCTGGAGCCCGCGGACGACGCGCTCGCCGAAATCGGGGTCCGGCAGGTCCTCCTGGCGATCGGGCCGGATCGGCGCGAAATCGAGACCGAGGGCCTCCACTCGCGCCCGATACGAGGGGCTGGTCCCGATCGTCGGCCGGCAGCCGTGCTCCCGCAGGGCGAGCCCGATGGCGAGGAACGGCAGGAGATCGCCGGGCGAGCCATACGTGCAGAGGAGCACGTTGCCGTCATCGGCGGGTTGTCGCAGCAGCTGAGTCTCCACCACCGCGTCAACGACCACGACACCCCGCCTCGACCGCGCCACGTTCCCGCATTGGCTCACCGGGCGCCGCCATCTGCTCCGTCTCGCCCGTGACGGCCGACCGCACGAACCAAGCCCAGCGTCGCCACTTCGATTCATTCATTATGGTGCGCCGGCTGGAAACAGGCCGCCCTTGCCCGCCGCGGAGCCGCATGCCACGATGGACTGAGGTCATCCGGCCACGAGCAACAAACGTCCGGGGGTGGAGTAGATGGACGAGCGGACGGAGCCGCTGCCGGAGCAGCATAAAGCCACGGTCGACTCGCTCTTCAAGGCGTACGATGTCCGCGGCACCGTGCCCGGGGAACTTACCCCGGACATTGCCTACCGAATCGGCCGCGCCCTGGTTCAGGTGCTGCGTCCCGACGAAGTTGCCGTCGGCCGCGACATGCGAGTCTCCGGGCCGGCCATTAGTGCATCCCTGATCGATGGCATCCGTGATGGCGGCGCGGATGTCTCCGACCTTGGCCTGGTCTCGACCGACGCCCTCTACTTCGCGGTTGGTAAGTACGGCTATCCGGCCGGGGTGATGGTCACCGCGTCGCACAACCCGGCGGCGTACAACGGACTCAAGATCTGCCGGGAGGAGGCGCGAGCGCTCTCGCTTGAATCGGGTCTGGGGGAGATCCGTGACAAGGTGCTCGGTGGGCTGTCGGCGCCGCCGGCTCGCGATGCCGACCATGGCAGCGTTCAGGAGCGCGACATCCTGGCGGACTATGCCGAGCAGATGCGCTCGCTCGTCGACGTCGCTGCGATCAAGGCCATGAAGATCGCCGTCGACGCGGGCAACGGCATGGCCGGGTTGACCGTTCCGCTCGTGTTCGCCGGGCTCCCGGTCGAGATCGTGCCGCTCTACTTCGATCTCGACGGCACCTTTCCGAACCACCCGGCGAACCCGATCGAGCCCGAGAACGTGGTCGACCTCCAGCGAGCCGTCATCGAGCACGGGTGCGACCTCGGCGTCGCCTTCGACGGCGACGCGGACCGGATGTTCCTGATCGACGAGCGGGGTCGGTTCGTCGGCGGCGACATCGTCACCGCGGTGGTCGCCGCCCGGATGCTCGAACGGTTCCCCGGCTCCGCCATCGTCTACAACCTCATCTGCTCCCGCTCGGTGCCGGAGACGATCGAGCGCTTTGGTGGACGCCCGATCCGGTCCCGCGTCGGGCACTCCTATATCAAGGCGCTCATGCGCGACGAGGACGCCGTCTTCGGCGGCGAGCACTCCGGGCACTTTTACTTCCGAGACCTTTGGTACGCCGACTCCGGGATGCTGGCCCTGCTGACCGCCCTCGAGCTGGTCTCGCGGGCAGGAGTGCCGCTCTCCGAGGTCATCGCCCCGCTCGACTCGCGGGCTCGGTCCGGCGAGATCAATACCGAGGTCCCGGATCCGGCGGCGACCACCGCCGTCGTCGAGCGGGTCTTCGCCGACCGCGGCGCCGAAATCGACCACCTCGACGGAGTGACGGTGAACTTCCCCGATTGGTGGTTCAATCTCCGGGCATCCAACACCCAGCCCCTCCTCCGCCTCAACGTCGAGGTCGATGACCAAGCAACGCTTGCGGCCCGGGTCGCCGAGGTGCTGGAACTCGTCGGCCGCTGAGCGGCAGCGCTCCTCGGCGCGGCAAGCGCCAAGCCGTTCAACATCCGGAGAACGATCCCATGGAGCAGTCGGCCCGCGGGCCTGGGGGGACTGGTGATCTCAGGGGGGCGGGAACCTTCCTACCGACTGAATTGGGCAACTGGCCGGGTGCGGACGCGCCGCTCGCGTTGGTCGTCGTCAAGCTCGCCGCTGACGGGTCGGTCGTGACCGAGTATCCCGGCGAGGTGGTGCCTTGCGCCGCTCCACCTCCGTGGATCGCCGTGAGAGCGGTCTGGCGGAACCGCTTGGTCAGGTTGGATGGTCTCGAGTTTCATCCGGGTGACACCCTCCTGGAGTACTTCTCACCAGTCGAGTGGTTCAACGTGTTCGAGGTCCAGGCACCGGGAGGCTCCCTCCGCGGCTGGTACGCCAACGTCACCTATCCGACCCGATTCGACGCCTCTCCGATCCCGCCTCGTTTGACGTGGCACGATCTCTTCGTCGATGTCGTCCTCCTCCCCGGAGGTCATCCGGTGATCCGGGACGAAGACGAGCTGGCCGCCTCTGGCATCGCCGTCGGTTCCGAACTCCACGCTCGGATCGTGGCCGGTCGCGACGGCATTTTGGAACGCATCCGGCGTCGGACCTTTCCCTTCGATCGAGACGAAAACGGCCCTTGTCCCCCCCCATGAATCCGGTTTCTGTACGGTGACGTATCTCCCCGTTGACAGACTCCCCCCCGGATGCTACTTTGCTCGCGGCCGGCCAACGCGATTCGGGCTTCGAGGGCCGAACGTAGAGGCGACCACGAGGGTCGGGTCTTGGGGCCCGGAGGTTTAGGGGAGGGAATCCATGAGCGAGTTCGTGTTCGGGCAGGAAACTGCGGCTTCCGGCAACGGCGGCGGTGCCACCGCGTCGGCCAACGGCGGCGCGGTCGCCCTCGGCGACATCAACTCCGGCG
>CADCWF010000062.1 GCA_902806345.1 uncultured Thermomicrobiales bacterium | reverse complement strand
CGCCGCCCGCGGCATGCTCGGCTGGGCGCCGGCGCGGGTGCAGGCCAGGGAGCCGGCGGCGGCGCCCGCCCGCGCGGCGGCGACCGGGTCGGCGCCGGCGGCGAGGCGGGCGGCGAAGGCGCCGCAGAAGGCATCGCCGGCGCCGGTGGTGTCGACGACCTCGACCGGGGGCGCCGGGAGCGGCGTCGCCACCCCGTCGATCAGGATCAGCGCCCCGGCCGCGCCGAGCGTGAGCGCCACGACCGCCGGGCCGACGGCGGCCAACGCCGCCGCCGCCTCGGCCGCGCCGCCCCCCTCGACCGGCCGGCCGAGCAGGTCGCCGGCCTCGGTTTCGTTCGCGATCAGGACGTCGATCTGGTCGAGGTGGGCCCTGGCGCCGAGCGGTTCCGGCGTCGCGTTGAGGACGACGGTCGTGCCCCGCTCGCGGGCCGCCTGGAAAAGCGCCCCCCGGGTCGGTTCCGGCAGCGCCAGCGTCGCCAGCACCACCGTCGGGTGGGTGGCCTCGACCGCCGCGGTTGCCGCGTCCGGTCCGACGGTCAGGTTGGCGCCGGGGATGTAGGTGATCCGGTTCTGGCCGCTCGCCTCCTCGACGACGATCAGGGCGACGCCCGAGGCGGCCTCCTGAGTGACGTCGACCGCGCCGGTGTCGATCCCGTCGGCGCGGAGGTCGTCCAGCCGCTGCCGGCCGAAGTCGTCATCGCCGACCGCGCCGAGCATCGCCGTCGCCGCACCGGAGCGGGCGCAGGCGACCGCCTGGTTGGCGCCCTTGCCGCCGCCGAAGACGGCGAAGGCGGAGCCGCTGACCGTCTCGCCCGCCTCCGGGGCACGGACCACCCGGCCGACGAGGTCGGTGTTGATCTCCCCCGCCACCAGCACGCCGCCCGCCGCCTTGCTCACCCTTGCCCCTCCCGTGCCCGCCGCCGGACGACCGAGCCGAGCATCGCCCGTCGCAGCTCGGCCCAGGCCGCCCGCGCCCCCGAGAGGGCGCCGGGCGCCGGTGCCCGACCCGCGTAGACCTCCTGGCTGTACAGGTCGGCGACGACCCTCGCCGGGCCCCTCGCCGCCGGCACCGCTCGGCCGAGCCGCTCGGCGTACTCCCCCGGCGTCATCGTCGGGGCCGGGCGGATGCCCCACAGGCCACCTGCCCGCAGCGCCCGCGCCCAGAGGCCGCCGGCCGCCGAGAGTCCGCGCAGGCGCCACTGCCAGACGACGGCCGCGCCGAGCGCGCCGAGGAGCGCCAGGGCGCCGAGCAGCAACCCGACGAGGCCGAGGACGCGCCCGGTGACGGACTGGGGCTGCGGCTCGGGCGCGACCGGCGGCGGCGCGGTCGTGGCCGGGGCGGGGGTGGCGACGGGTTCCGGCGTCGGCTCGGGGGCCGGCTCCGGGGTCGGCTCGGCGGTCGGCGGGTTGCCCGGCACCCCGTACTGGAGCGGGTCGCGGCTGGCGGTCGGCTCGAACGGGATCCAGCCGTAGCCGGGGAAGAAGGCCTCGACCCAGAGGTGGGCGTTCTCTTCGCGGTAGAGGTAGCCCTCCTGCTCTCGATCGTACGGCACCGCGAAGTAGCCGGCCGCCACCCGGGCCGGGATTCCCTCGGCCCGCAGCATCACCGCCATCGCCGAGGCGTAGTACTCGCAGTAGCCGCGCCGGCTGTCGAAGAGGACGTAGTCGACGACGTCCTGGTCGGCGGGCGGCGGGGCGATGTTCTCGTCGTAGGCGATGTGGCCGCGCAGGAACTCCTGAATCGCGACGGCGGTGTCGAACGGCGAGGGCTGGTCGGCGGCGATCCCGGCCGCCAGCTCGCGGGTGCGCTCGGTGACCGTCTCCGGCAGCGGCAGGTAGCGGTCGCGGACCCAGTCGGGGTACTCCTGGCTCGCCTCCCGCAGCTCCTCCGCCGAGGCGGAGCTGGCCAGGCCGACCACGGCGTATTCGTCGCCGGAGGCGATCTCGGTGCGTTCGCCCTCGCCGGCACCGCGGGCGGCGTAGACGGCTTCGACGTCGTCGTAGATCGGCACCTGTCCCGAGACCACCAGGGTGGCGACGGCGCGATCCGGCCCAACCGTCCACGAGGTGTCGAGGAAGCGGTTGGCGAGCGCCTCCGCCTGGCGGGCGACCTCGGTGGCGTCGGCGGGGTCCAGCGGCAGCGGGGAGGGGGAGGCGTCGGCGGGGTCGAAGGTCCCGTCCTGGAGCAGCCGGGCGAACTGCTGGAGGTCGAGCGGGACGCCGACCAGGTCGCCCCGCGAGAGGTCGAACTCGGCGTCGTCGAGCTGCCGCCAGGAGAGCTGGACGTTGGTCTGGAGGCCGGCTGTCAGGTAGGTGTCGCGGCTGAAGAGCAGGTTTCCCTTGGGGGCGAGCACCTCGACGGTGCCTCGCGTCTCGGAGCGGCCGGTGAGGACCTCGCTCGTCAGGTGGACGCCCTGGCCGCGGGCGAACTCCATCTGGGGGCTGTAGCGGCCGCCGCCGGCGCTCGTCTCCTCGAAGGTTTCGTCGACGCGGGTCGCCCAGCCGTGGCCGTCGTAGCCGTCGTAGCGGTGACCGGCCAGGTAGGTCGGGCCGCTGGCCGCCCCCTCTGGCCGGTAGACCATGACCGGCTCGTCGCTCAGGTTGAGGGCACCACCGAGGCGGAAGGTGTCGCCGAAGGCGGCATAGGAACCGCCGCCGAAGTCCGACGTGCCGCCGACACGGGCCAGCAGGTCGTCCCACCGCTCCTGGACGGCGCGCCACGGCTCCTCCAGCCGCTGCCAGGTGCTACCGAGTCCCTCGCGGGCCGAGAAGGGCACGGTCCAGCCGAGGACGGCTGCGACGAGCGCCAGGGTCAGCCCCGCCCAGAGGAAGCGGACCGGCAGCCGCGGTGGCGAGACGAGGCCGGAACGGCGCCAAGTCTGCTCCCGCCGGAAGCCGTGGTAGCGGGCGGCAAGGACGCAGGCCGCCGCCAGCAGCACCAGCAGCGGTGTGGTGACCGCACCGCGGGCGTAGCCGAGGTTGACGAAGGCGACAACGCCCGGCAGCAGGAGCGCGGTCGCCAGCCAGCCCCGCCGGTAGAGCACCCAGGCGGAAGTGTAGGCCACCAACCAGACCGTCAGCCCGAGGACGACGCCGAACAGCTCGGGCCCCTCGACCTGGCGGCCGGAGACGATCAGGCCGTACCACTCCAGCGCCTGCTCCCCCAGCCAGCGCAGCGCCTCGAGCTCGTTCCCTTCGGCAATCCGGGCGGCGGCCAGCCAGGCCGCGACGCCGAGACCGGAGGTGAAGGCCAGGAGATGGGCCAGCCCATCCGGAGCCCGCAGTTTGCCGAGGCCGAGGCCGACCAGCATCCCCCCCAGCGCCAGCGCGACGAGGTCGGCCCGGGGCGGCGCCAGCGGGGTCAACTCGACCGTCCAGGCGGCGGCGAGGAGGACGACGGCGTGGAGCACGAGGACGCTCCAGCCTTCGGCCGGGACGAGGCGGCGGAGGCGCCGGGGCCGGTCCGCGGCGGCGGGGGCACGGGTCGGGACCGGGGCGGCGTAGGGCAGCGTCGACACGGGTCAGCGGCTCCTGGGGGACGCGCCGCGGGCGGCGGCGGTCAGGGCAAGGGCGAGGTCGTCGCCGTACTTGACGAGGTGGGCGGGGATGGCGGCGGCGGCGAGGCCACCGACGGCGAGCAGCGACGAGGGGGCCGGACCGAACGTGGCCGCCTCGACCAGGATCGCCGAGGCCCGCACCCGGCGGGCGGCGATCTCGGCCAGCGCCTCGACCCAGCGGTCATCGGCGCTGGGCGTGACGACGACCACCCCGCTCTGCCGGCCGAAGCGGCGCTCCTCGGCGATCAGCGTCTCGGCGAGCGGCCGGTGGCCATCGGCGGCGACGACCGCCAGGGTTTCCAGCAGCTTGGTCAGCTGGCGATCCCCCCGGTCGGGGGGGATCGCCTCGTGGTGGGCGCCGGAAGCGAGCAGCCCGACGCCTCGGCCCTCGGCCAGGTAGTAGCGGGCGAGGGAGGCGACGACGGTGACGGCGACCTCCTCGGTCGAATCGAGCCAGACCTCGACCGGCCACCGGTCCGGCGCGTCGGGCTCCGCGACGAGGGGACGATCGGCGGGCCGGTGGACCGCCTGCTCCAGGTCGAGCACCAGCCAGACGTCGGCGGTCTGGTCGAGGTCGAACTCCTTGACCATCAGCCGGCCGCGCCGCGCCGTCTGGCTCCAGGAGATGCGGCCGTAGGCGTCGCCGGGGACGTAGTCGCGGACGCCCGCGACGGACGGGGTGACGAGCTGGACGCGGCGGTCGAGGGTGGCGCCGCCTTCGAGGACGGCGACCGGGGCGGGTGCCGCCGCCGGCTCGACCGTCGGCGGGTAGACGACGACCTCCCGCGCCGCCGGCGCGACCAGTCTGGCCGGGAAGAGACCGAGCGGGTCGCCGGAGCGGACCGTCATCGGGCCGAGCCGGTAGCGGCCGCGGCGGACGCAGGGGGTGACGACCTCCCAGGTCACCGCCGTCCGGCCGCGGGCGTGGAGGACGCGGCCGGCACCGTGGCCGGGCAACGTGGAGTGGTCGACGACCTCCAGCCACAGCTTGCCGAGGAGCCCGCGGTTCTCGAGGGTGAGCGATTCCCGGACCACGCCGCCGACCTGGGAGCGGTCGGCCGCGAGGCGGCGTCCGACGGCGACGCCGCGCAGGCTGAGGCGGCTCCAGACCCAGGAGACGACGAGCACCCCCCCGAGGCCGAGGGCGAGCTGGTCGGCAACGTCCCACCGGGTGGTCTGGCCGAGGACGATCACGGCGAGGAGGAGCAGCAGCAACTTCGCGGCGTTCACGGCCAAAGTATAGGTGACCGGTAGCGGGAAGTCGGTCGGAGACGGCGCCCGGCCGGGCGTTGGTGTGGTTTTCCGCGGCGGGGCCGGCAGGTTCGGTACGGCCGGGGCCCGGGGGGACGGTGCCGTCGCCATCGCGGCTCACGGACAGGCACGGGGCAGGCGAGACCGATCCCTACACCGGGGAGGCGAGCTGGTGGGCCAGGATCTGGGCCCGCAGGGCGTGGCGGGCGTGCTCGCGGGTGACCCGCTCGGCGGCGTCTGGGTCGCGGTTGGCGACTGCCTCGAGGATGGCGCGGTGCTCGGCGACGGCGGGGGCGACCCGCTCCGGCGCCAGTTCGTGGGCGCCGAGCGAGGCGTAGGCGTCGCCGAGGAGACCGATCAGCGACGGCAACCGGGCGTGGCGGGAGCCCGACCGCAGCATCCGGTGGAACTGGGCGCTCGCCTGGGAGAGCGCCGTCAGGTCGTCGCCGGAGACGGCACGTTCCATCTGCTCCACCGTCGTCCGCAGGGCATCGATCTCGGCCGGCCCCATCCGCTGGGCGGCGCGGCGGGCGGCCAAACCTTCGAGCACCTCGCGAATCTCGAAGATCTCGATCAGGTCGTCCAGCGTCACGGTCGGCACCGAGAAGCCGCGGCGGGGGGCGTTCTCGACGAGACGCTCGACCTCCAGCCGCCGCAGCGCCTCGCGCACCGGCGTCCGGCTCATCTCCAGGGCGGCGGCGAGGTCGAGCTCGACGAGGCGTTCGCCGGGGCCGATGACCCCGGTCCGGATCGCGTCGCGGATCGCCCAGTAGGCGGCATCGGCGGTACCGCCCCGGCGGGCGTGTTTCTCCCGCAGCGCGGCCAGTCGTTCGCGGCGGCCGTCATCCCCGGTGGTGGTCGCGGTCACGACGCCCGATCCCTCCGCCGATGACGGCCGCATGCGTCGCTCCGAGCTTACCCGCCGCCCGGCCCGGTCACGCTCCGCCGCCGACCGCCGCATCCTATTGTATACATTGACAAACAATAAAGTGCATGCTAGCGTGCGGCCCATCTCGGAGCCGACTCGACACGGTGCCGGCCGGCGGCGGTCGACCCCGGTTGGTTGACGCGAACAGGACGAGCCGGTGACAGCCCACCCCGAGGTCTTCCCCATCCACCGCTTCTCGGGCAGCCACCGCGCGATCGGCCGCGCCTACGGCGAGGCCTGCGCCGGCGCCGCCGCTCGCCACCGCGACCTCGCCCTCGACCGCCTCCACGAGCGGTCCGGGATCGCCCCGGCACGGGCGCTCGCCGCCGCGCTCGCCTACCGCCCGTTCGTCGTCGAGCACGCCCCGTTCCTGGACGAGGAGGTGCAGGGCGTCGCCGAGGGGGCCGGCCTCACCCTGGCCGAGGCGTACCTGCTCCAGCTCCGGGCCGAGCTGGCCGTCGTCACCCCGAAAGGCCGCGAGGCCGAAGCCGGCGACGAATGCACCACGTTCGCCGTCCTCCCAAAGGCGACCGCCGACGGCGCCCCGCTGGTCGGCCAGAACGCCGACCTGCCGGCCTTCTACCGGGAGATCTCCGTCGTCGTCGAGTTCGCCCCCGACGACGGCCCCGCGGTCCTGATGCTCACCCCCGCCGGCCAGGTCTCCTACATCGGGATCAACGACCGCGGCCTCGGCGTCTTCGCCAACTACCTGACCTGCGACGGCTGGCGGGTCGGCTTCCCGCGCTACCTGTTCTCCCGCCTGGCGCTGACCCACGACACGGTCGATGCCGCGATCGCCGCCGTCCGCGCCGTGCCCCGGGCGTCGTCGCGGAACCTGATCATGCTCGACGCGACCGGCGTCGCGGCCGACCTCGAGACGACCCCGACCCGCGACGCCCGGCTCGACCCGGTCGATGGCCTGCTCGCCCACAGCAACCACTACGTCGCGCCGGAGCTGCTGGCCGAAGAGCGCTCCCCCGAGCGGTGGGTGGCCAACTCCCGCCTCCGCCTGGCCCGGATGGAGGCGCTGCTCACCCAGGAGCGGGGCCGGCTCGACGGCGGGACGATGCAGGCGATCCTGCGTGACCGCGCCGGCTGCCCCGACGCGCTCTGCCGGATGCCGGCCGACGACGGAGAAGCGGACATCATCACCTTCGCCTCGGTCATCGCCGAGCCGACCCGGGGCCGGCTCCGGGTGGCGGTGGGGCCGCCCAACGAGCACCCGTTCGTGCCCCACGAGTTTTCCCGGACGCCGGCCGCTCGGCTGGCGCTGAAGTCCCCAACGTTGCGTTCGTGACCCGCCGCCGAGCACCGAGCAAGAGGAGGAGTTCGATGATGCGTTCCGGTTCCTCTGTCGCGACCGCCGCCCAACCCGAGGTCCATGCCCTGCTGGGCCGCCGCCTCGGCCGGCGCCGCTTCGTCGTCGGCTCGGCGGCCACAATCGCCGGCGACCTCGCCGCCTCCGCCCTGCGCGCCCCGGCGGCCGCCCAGGAGGCCGCGACCCCGGCGCCGACGGCCGGCGGCCGGGTGGTGATCGGGTTGATCCAGGAGCCGGGTCAGCTCAACGACTTCTTCAACGGCCAGTCCGGCTCGTTCCTCTCGGTCCTCGCCGTCGAGCCGCTCTTCATCCCCGACGCCGAGGGGCGGTACCAGCCGATCCTCGCGGCCGAGGTGCCGACGGTCGAGAACGGCGGCATCTCGGAGGATTTCCTGACGGTCACCTACAAGCTGCGCGACGGCATCACCTGGTCCGACGGGGAGCCGTTCACGGCCGAGGACATGGCCTTCACCTTCGCCGTCTACAAGGACCCCGGCAGCACCCCGAACACCGCCGCCGCCTACGAGTCGATCGAGTCCGTTACCGTCGTCGATCCGCTGACCGCCGAAGTCCGGATGACGGAGATCAACCCCGGGTACCTCGATCTCTGGCAGAACATCCTGCCGCGCCACATGTTCGACACGACCGCCGTCACCCTCGAGCACCCCCAGGCCCGGATTCCGCTCGGCACCGGCCCCTTCGTCTTCGCCGACTGGCAGACCGGCTCCGAGATGCTGCTGGAGCGGAACGAGAACTACCGAGAGGAGGGTAAGCCCTACCTCGACGGGATCACCGTCCGGGTGACCCCCGAGAAGGAGGCCGCCATCGCCTCCTTCGTCGCCGGCGACCTCGACTACCTCTATTTCATCGTCACCGGCGACCTGCCGACCCTGACCGCGGCCCAGGAGGCGGGCGAGGGGGTGACCGTCGCCCAGTTCCCGGGGGGAGCCAGCGTCGAGTGGCTCTGGCTCAACCTCGGCACCGAGGGTGACCCCGCCGCGCCGCACCCCGTGCTCGGCGACCCAGCGGTGCGCGAGGCGATGGACTACGGGATCGACCGCCAGGCGATCATCGACGAGATTCTCGGCGGCTTCGGCTCCCTGACTGGGTCGTTCATTTTCGCCGGCTGGGCCGCGGTCGAGCTGCCGGTGACGCCCTACGATCCGGCGCGGGCGATGGAAACCCTGGAGGCCGCCGGCTGGACCGTCGGCGGCGACGGCGTCCGCGAGAAGGACGGCGTCCGCGCCAGCCTCCGCTTCCAGACCATCGCCGGCGACCTCACTCGCGAGCTCTACCAGCAGTTGATCCAGCAGAACCTGGGCGACATCGGGATCGAGGTCTCGATCGAGAACGTGCCCTCGAACACGATCTTCGGCTCCTACGAGGAGGGCGGCCTGCTGGCCCGCGGCACCTACGACCTGGTGATGAGCCGCGACGGCTACGAGATCGACCCGGTCGACTGGGTCGCGCTCTTCACCAGCGAGCAGATCCCGAGCGAGGAGAACCCGAACCGGTTCACCTACTCGTTCTACAGCAACCCGGAGTTCGATCGGATCGCGGCCGAGGCCGCGGCCACCCTCGACCGCGATGTGCGCCGGCCGCTCTACGAGGAGCTGGTCCGGATCTTCGCCGCCGACCGGCCGGCGCTGCCGCTCTACCGATCGGCCAGCGCGGACGCCTGGCGCGACCGGCTGCGGGGGGTCGGCACCGACTATTTTGACGCCCGCGGCGCGATCTACGGCACCGCCAACTGGTACGTGGCGGACTGAAACGGAGTCCGGGCGATCAGCTCACGAACCCGCGTCGTGCTGAGCGAAGCGAGGCACCTCGCGCCGCAACGGCGCGCGTCGGTTGGCCATTCCCGGAGTCGGAGCGAGATTCCTCGCCCGCGGGCTCAAAATGACGGGGGCCCGCGGGCTCAGAATGACGGGGGGCGGCGGCCGGCTCGGACGCCTGCCGATCGGCCGGGGTTGGGACGAGGGCTCGTCGTCGGAGGTGACCCGTGGGCCGCTACGTCCTCCGCCGCACGCTCCAGGCGATCCCCCTCCTGGTCGGGATCAGCCTGATCGCCTTCGTCCTCCTCCAGATGACCCCCGGCGGACCGCTGGCGCGGGCGGAGGCGCCGG
>CADCWF010000061.1 GCA_902806345.1 uncultured Thermomicrobiales bacterium | reverse complement strand
AAGGCGATCGTGGGCGCCAACGCCTTCGCTCACGAGGCGGGGATCCACCAGGACGGGATGCTCAAGGAGCGGACGACCTACGAGATCATGAACCCGACCGATGTCGGGTGGGAGGGGACCCGGCTCGTCATCGGCAAGCATTCCGGTCGGGCCGGGTTCCGCAACGCCCTCCAAGAGGCCGGGCTCCGGCTCGACGACGAGCGGCTGAACGAGGCCTACACCCGCTTCCTCGTGCTTGCCGACCGAAAGAAGGCGGTGACCGCGGCCGACTTGATCGCCCTGGTCGACGACCAGCTCGAGGCGGAAGGCCACCTCCTCCAACTCGTCCGCTGGAACGCCAACATCGGCACTGGCGGGGCCGCGACTGCCAGCGTGGTCGTGGCCCGTGACGGCCAGGAGACCGGCGCCGACGGCGAGGGCAACGGCGCCGTCAACGCGCTGCTCCAGGCGATCGATAACGCCGTCGGCATCGCCTGCGAGCTGGAGGAGTACCAGGTCGAGGCGGTGACGCCGGGCGAGGATGCCCAGGGGCAGGTCCGCCTCCGGGTCCGTGCCAACGGCGGTGTCTACACCGGCCACGGTTTGGCGACGGACGTGGTCGAGGCGAGTGCCCGGGCGTACTTGGCCGCGCTAAGCAAGGTCGTCGCCGGGGATGCGACCGCGATGCTGCCGGGACCGGTCTCCTCCGTGTCCCGATGGACGTGAACGAGCGCGGTCGGGCCAGCTTCAACCGACACCGCGCAATACATCAGGGGTCTCAACCGTGACCGAATCGAACCGACCGAGGACGCTCAGCGAGAAGCTCTGGGATCTCCACGTGGTGCGGTCCGCCGAGGGCGAGCCAGATCTGCTCTACATCGACATGCACCTCGTCCACGAGGTGACCACGCCGCAGGCGTTCGACGGGTTGCGGCTGGCGGGGCGCTCCGTCAGGCGACCCGATCTGACGGTGGCGACGGCTGACCACAACGTGCCCACGATCGGGATCAACCTGCCGATTGCCGACCCGATTTCGGCAACCCAGGTCTCGATGCTGACCTCCAATTGCCGAGAGTTCGGGATCAAGCTCTACCCGATGGCCGACCCGGGGCAGGGGATCGTCCACGTCATCGGGCCGGAGTTGGGGATCACCCAGCCCGGGATGACGATCGTCTGCGGCGACAGCCACACGAGCACCCACGGCGCGTTCGGCGCCCTCGCGTTCGGGATCGGGACGAGCGAGGTGGAGCACGTCCTGGCGACGCAGAGCCTGCCCCAGCAGCGGCCAAAGACGATGGCGATCACCGTCGACGGGGAGCTCCAACCCGGTGTCACGGCGAAGGACGTGATCCTTGCCATCATCGGCAAGATCGGCACCGGCGGTGGCATCGGCCACATCGTCGAGTACCGCGGCAGCGCCATCCGTTCCCTCTCGATGGAGGGCCGGATGACGGTCTGCAACATGTCGATCGAGGCCGGGGCCAAGGCCGGGCTGATCGCCCCCGACGAGACAACTTTCGCCTACATCGAGGGGCGGCGGCATGCGCCGAAGGGCGCTCTCTGGGAGCGGGCGCTGGACGCCTGGCGCTCGCTGCCGACCGACCCGGGCGCGACCTTCGACAAGGAAGTCGTGCTCGACGCCGCGGCGATCCTGCCGCACGTTTCGTGGGGCACCAACCCGGGGCAAGTCGTGGCAATCGACGGTGAGGTGCCCGATCCGTCCGGGTTCGCCGACATGGGGGACCGGGACGCCGCGGCCCGGGCGCTGTCCTACATGGGCCTGGAAGCGGGAACGGCGATGCGCGACATCGCGGTCGACACGGTGTTCATCGGGTCTTGCACCAACAGCCGGATCGAGGACCTTCGGTTGGCCGCCACCGTGGTCGCCGGCCGGCGGGTGCGTCCAGGGATGCGGGCGATGGTGGTGCCCGGATCTATGCGGGTCCGGGCGCAGGCGGAGCAGGAAGGCCTCGACCTGGTGTTCAAGGAGGCCGGGTTCGAGTGGCGCGCCGCCGGTTGCTCCATGTGCCTCGGGATGAACCCCGACCAACTCAGCCCCGGCGAACGGTGCGCCTCGACCTCCAACCGGAACTTCGAGGGGCGCCAGGGGAGGGGTGGTCGGACCCACCTCGTCTCGCCGGCGGTTGCCGCCGCCACCGCCATCGCCGGCACCTTCGCCACGCCGTCCGAGTTGGGGTAGACCGATGAACGCCGTCCGCTTGATCCAGGGCACCGCGGTGCCGCTGAACCGGAGCGATGTCGACACGGACCAGATTATCCCCGCCCACTGGTTGAAGCGGGTCGAGCGAACCGGATTCGGCCGCGGGCTCTTTTCCCAGTGGCGGGAGCAGGACCCCACGTTTCCGCTCAACCAGGAGCGCTTCGCCGGAGCGTCGATCCTCATCGCGGGGCCGAACTTCGGCGTCGGCTCGTCGCGCGAGCACGCGGTCTGGTCGTTGCTGGACTACGGGTTCAAGGCGGTCATCTCGCCCCGGTTCGGCGACATCTTCCGCAACAACGCGACGAAGACGGGGCTGGTCCCGGTGGTCGTCGCGCCGGAAGTGGGCGAGGCGCTCTTGGCGGCAGTCGAGGCAGATCCAGCGCTCGTCGTCAACGTCGACGTCGAAGCTCGCACCGTTTCCGCGCCCGCCATCGGCATCGTCGAGCCGTTCCCGCTCGACGACTTCACGCGGTACCGCCTGTTGGAAGGACTCGACGACATCGGCCTGACCCTGCGGCACGCCGAGGCGATAGCGGCGTACGAGGCGCGGCGGCCTGCATGGATGCCCTCGCTGAACACGCCTTGAACACCGGCCCCCGTGGCCAACAAGTGAGCGGCAGGCGGCGGATGTGACCGTGCGCCGTGGCTCGTAATGGGGAGGGCCATGGGAACCAGGATCGAGGCGCGGATCGTCCTCCTACCAGGGGACGGGGTGGGGCCGGAGGTTGTCGCCGAGGCAACTCGGGTCCTCGATGCGGTTGCCGCCCGATGGGGGCATCGCTGGACCTACGATACCGTGGCGATCGGCGGCGAGGCCGTCGACGCCTTCGGCGAGCCCCTCCGCGACGAGGATGTCGCTCGCTGTCGCACCGCGGATGCGCTCCTGCTCGGAGCGGTCGGTGGGCCGAAGTGGGACGGGTTCGAGCGCGAGCGTCGGCCGGAGCAGGGGCTCCTCAAGATTCGGAAGGCGCTCGGGCTATACGCGAATCTGCGGCCGGTCTCGGTGATGCCTGGGCTCGCCGATGCTTCGCCGTTGAAGCCGCACCTCCTCGAAGGGGTTGATCTTCTGGTTGTCCGAGAGTTGACCGGGGGCATTTACTTCGGGCGGCCTTCTCGCCAGTGGCGGGAGTGGCGGGGCCGAGTCGCGATCGACACGCTCGTCTACCGGGAGCACGAGATCCGGAGGGTGGTGCGGCTGGCGTTCGAGCTGGCAGGAAGCCGCCGAGGCCGTCTCGCGAGCGTCGACAAGGCGAACGTCCTCCAGTCATCGCGTCTGTGGCGAGCCGTCGTCGAGGAAGTGGCGGACGACTTCCCGGGCGTTAACTGGGAGCATGTCCTCGTCGATGCCATGGCGATGCACCTCGTGCGTTCTCCCGGCCGATACGACGTCGTGGTCACCGAGAACATGTTCGGTGACATCCTCACCGACGAGGCCTCGGTCCTCGCCGGCTCGATCGGGCTCCTGCCGTCGGCGAGCATCGGACCGGCAGGGATCCGCGGACGGCCGCTCGGTCTGTACGAACCGATCCACGGAAGTGCCCCGGACATCGCCGGCCGCGACATCGCGAACCCGACCGGCGCCATCCTTTCTGCGGCGATGTTGCTCCGGCTGTCCCTCGGACTCGAAGAGGAGGCCCGGGCGGTGGAGGCCGCGGTAATCGACGTTGTATCCGGGGGGGTGCGAACAGCGGACCTGGCGGCGGACGGTTCGCCGGCCGGCACGCAAGCATTCGGATCGGCCGTTGCGGAACGGGTGAGCGACGGCTAGGCCCCAGTCGGTTCGGCGAGGCACCGCGGTCGTTGCGCGTCTTCGGGGTCGAATCCGGCTATCGGCAGGCCGAGCAAGGGTCCGGCGGAACGGTTGCTACGGCCGGAGCGGCAGCGTGGCGTACGGTTCGAGCGGAGGATACGGTTCGTCCAGGCGCATCGTGACGACTTCGACGTGTTCCACCCGAAAGGTACCGAAGGCGACGTTGCGCCACGGCCCCAGCTAGTCCGCCAAGTGCAGGCTAGGCGCTTCGCCCGTGTAGTGGGCGACGGTCGCGTGCGGGATAAACGGAAAGTCCGGTGCCCGCGGGATCGCCGCGAGTTCGAACAGCCGGCTGTGGATGGGAGCGCACCGACCGCCGTCGTGGACATCGAGGAACGTCGCGTCGAGGAACGAATTGACGCCCCCGAGCGAGACATCGAAGGCCGCCTGATCGGCGACGGCGTCGGCAGCCATGGAAACGAACTCGTCGAGCCGGGTCGGTGAGATTTCGTCCTGGCGGCTTGGCCGGTCACAGACGAATCCGAGCTCCTGCAGCGAGATGTGCAGGAAGGGGTCGGGGTGGAGGCGGACGAACGAGTATCCGGCGAGCGCGGTCCGCAGATTGCCCAGTTCCGGTTGGAGCACCGTTCCTGGCACGCGGGCGACGCAGATGGCGTAGACGCCGTCGTGGCCGCGCCAGTCGCCAGTATCGTGCCGCCCGTCGGTCACCATGTGGACCGCACGGAACGTTTGCCAGATCCGTCGGAACGCGTTCTCTTGCTCGGCCGCTGCGCTCGCCAACCGGTTACCGCTCGACCCTGACGATCTTGTAGCGGGTCTCCCCACGCGGGGTCTGGACGGAGGTCGAATCGCCCTCGCGTTTGCCTAGGAGGGCCCTGCCGACCGGGGACTCGTTGGAGATCAATCCCTGCGAGGGACGAGCCTCGATCGCGCCGACGATCGTGTACCGCTCCTCGTCGCCGTCAATCTCGACAACCACCGTGGTGCCCAGTCGGACGAATCCGTCGGATTTGGCGGTGGTGTCCATGACCTCCGCGTTTCGCAGCAACGCTTCGAGGTCGGCGATCCGCTTCTCGTTCATCGCCTGGTCGTGCTTGGCGGCGTCGTAGGCGGAGTTCTCGCGCAGATCGCCATGGGAGCGTGCTTCGGCCAGGGCGGCGACGATGAACGGCCGCTTGACGTCCTTGAGTTCGCTGAGTTCCGCCTTGAGCCGTTCGAGTCCTTCGCGGGTCACCGGAACACGCTTGGTATCCATTGACGTATATCCTTGTCGGGCGAAAAGCGACTAGGGGGCAACCGCCCCGAACTGGGACGCCGAGGGGCGATTCCGATCGGTAAGGCGGGGATCCGCTACACCCGAACTACAACACTTCCAGGGTGCACTCGATTTCCACGGCGATGCGGCCGGGTAGGGCGCCCATCCCCACGGCGGATCGGGTGTGACGCCCCACCTCCCCGAAGACCTCCACCATCAGATCGGAGCAGCCGTTGATGACCTGAGGCTGGCGGTCGAAGTCGGGACTGGAGTTGACCATCCCCAACACCTTTACCACCCGGGTGACCCGGTCGAGATCGCCGAGGGCGGCCTTCGCTGTGGCGATGATCTGGAGACCGACCTCACGGGCTACCACGTAGGCCTCTTCAACCGAGACATCCGCATCGACCTTGCCACGAGGCGCCGAGTCGCCAGGTCCCGTGCCGGAGATGAACAGAAGATTGCCAGTCTGGACCCAGCGGACGTAGGTCGCGACCGGCGTCACTGGCTCCGGCAGGGCGATCCCCAGTTCCTGCAGACGCTGTTCGACGCGCATGATCATCGACCTCCTCAATACCGGCTTCGGTCAGCCGAGGCCCCGCGCACCAGGGAAACACGGGACACGAGTGCTCGTGGCGAGCGGTGGTTCAGCCGGACCGACCGAGCGCGTCGCCGATCCGCTGGACCGCCTTTTCCAGCGCCTCGTCGCTCGTGGCGAAGGAGAGCCGGACGTGGCCTTCACCGGAGGCGCCGAAGGCGGCCCCGGGCGTGACTGCGACGTGCGCCTCCCGGAGCAGGAAGTCGGCCGCGTCGGCGGAGGACATTCCGGTGTCACGGAGGTCGGCAAAGGCGTAGAACGCCCCTTCGGCCGGTCGGCAGGTGATGCCCTTGACGTGACTGAGACCGGTTGAGAGAGCCCGTCGGCGGCGGTCCCAGGCGCCGACCATGTTGCCGATAAACCCCTGGGGACCGGTCAGGGCAACGACGCCGGCGGCTTGGACGAAGGAGGTCGCGCAGGTGGCCGAGTGGCTTTGGACCTTCTCGATCTCCGACACATAGGGCTTCGGGCCGGCGACGTAGCCGAGCCGCCATCCGGTCATCGCGTACGCCTTGGACATGCCGTTGAAGATCAGGGTCCGCTCGGCCATCCCCGGCAAGGTGGCGATGCTCGTGTGGGTGTGGCCGTCGTAGAGGATCTTCTCGTACATCTCGTCCGAAAAGACGAGGAGGTCTCGTTCCCGGGCTAGGTCGGCGACTGCCTGGAGTTCGTCCTGCACCAGGACGCGGCCGGTGGGGTTGTTCGGCGAACAGATTATGATGACCCGACTCGCCGGGGTGACCGCGGCCTCCAGCCCTTCCGAGGTCAGCCGGAAATTGTCGTCTGGGTCAAGCCCTACCGGTACCGCACGGCCGCCGGCGAGCTCGACCATCGGCACGTAGGAGACCCAGGCCGGCTCGGGGATGAGGACGTCGGCACCGGGCTCGATCAGCGCCAGGGCCGCCTCGAAGAGGGCCTGCTTGCCCCCTGGCGTCACCACGACGCCGCCCATCGGGTCGACCTCGATTCCGTTGTCGGCCAACAGCTTGGCGGCGATCGCTTTGCGCAAGGCGGGGATGCCGGGCGAGGCCACGTAATGGGTGTCGCCGGCGTTCATGGCGTCGATCGCCGCCTGCCGGATGTGGGCGGGGGTGATGAAGTCCGGGTCGCCACCGCCGAGGTCGACGACATCGACGCCCTGGGCCTTGAGCTGTCGCGCCTTGTCGGAAACGGCCAGGGTAGGAGACGGGGCTTGGTCGCGGACGCGCGCGGCGATGAAATCGGTCGGCTGGCGCCTGGTCTGGGTGGTCACCGGATCCTCCGTGGAAGCGCTCGGGCGCGCGGACCGGCGAGCGACGGCGCGCAACAGCGCCGAAACCGGGGCGATGGCCGCGAACGGCGCGATTCTACCATGCGGTCCACAGACATCCGGGACTCGATTTCGCTCTGGTTTAGCACTCGCCCTTGAAGAGTGCTAAGGGTCGTGCTACCCTCGGAGGCGCCGTGAAATAGGGCCGTGTCCGAGGGGGCACGGTCGCTGGGCGGGTTGCGAAGCAGGAGGTGTGAACACCGATGGCGAAGACGAATGGAACGGCCGTGGCTTCGAAGCTGACGCCGTTGGGCGACCGCGTGGTCGTCAAGCCGGCCGGCAAGGAAGAGATGACCAAGTCCGGCATCGTGCTGCCGGACACGGCCAAGGAGAAGCCGCAGCGCGGCACCGTCATCGCGGTCGGCGCCGGTCGCCGGGACGACGACGGCAAGCGGATCGAGATGGACGTCGCGGCCGGCGACGAGGTGCTGTTCGCCAAGTACGCGGGCACCGAGTTCAAGCTCGACGATGAGGATCTTCTGATCCTCGCCGAGAAGGACATCCTGGCCACCGTTTCCGAGTAGTTCCCGCACGTCCCCCGCTGCCGACGGGATTGCGGAGCACGCATCAACTGGAGGATCGATAGATGCCGAAGATGCTTGAGTTCAACGAGAGCGCCCGCGCCTCCCTGAAGGAGGGCGTCGATGTCCTGGCCAACGCGGTCAAGACCACGCTCGGCCCGAAGGGCCGCAACGTCGCCCTCGACAAGAAGTTCGGCGCCCCGACCGTCACCCACGACGGCGTCACGGTGGCGAAGGAGATCGAGCTCGACGACCACTTCGCCAACATGGGCGCCCAGCTCCTGAAGGAAGCGGCGACCAAGACCAATGACGTCGCCGGCGACGGCACCACCACCGCGACGGTGCTGGCCCAGGCGATCGTCCACGAAGGGATGCGCAACGTCGCCGCCGGCGCCAACGCGATGCTCCTGAAGCAGGGCATCGACAAGGCCTCTGACGCGGTCGTTGCCAAGCTCCTCGAGATGGCCACCCCGGTCAAGGGCAAGGAAGAGATCGCCCAGGTGGCGACCATCTCCGCCGCCGATAGCTCCATCGGCGAACTGATCGCTGAGGTGATGGAGAAGGTCGGCAAGGACGGCGTCATCACCGTCGAGGAGTCCAAGGGCCTCGAGTTCGAGACCGAGTACACCGAGGGCATGCAGATCGACCGCGGCTACATCTCCCCCTACTTCGTGACCAACACGGAGCGGATGGAGGCGGAGCTCGAGGATCCGTTCATCCTCATCACCGACAAGAAAGTCTCCTCGATCCAGGACATCCTGCCGGTCCTCGAGAAGGTCGCCGGGGCCCGCCGGCCACTGGTGATCATCGCCGAGGACGTCGACGGCGAGGCGCTGGCGACCCTGGTGGTCAACAAGCTCCGCGGCACCCTCAACGTCCTCGGCGTCAAGGCGCCGGGCTTCGGTGACCGCCGCAAGGAGATGCTTCGCGACATCGCCATCCTGACCGGTGGGCAGGTCATCTCCGAGGAGGTCGGCCGCCGCCTCGACAGCGCCGGCATCGAGGACCTCGGCTCCGCCCGCCGCGTCGTCGCGACGAAGGACAACACCACCTTCATCGAGGGTGCCGGCGAAGAGGGCGCGATCAAGGGCCGGATCGACCAGATCCGCTCCCAGGTCGAGACCACGACCTCCGACTTCGACCGCGAGAAGCTGCAGGAGCGGCTGGCCAAGCTGGCCGGCGGCGTCGCGGTGATCAAGGTCGGGGCCGCGACCGAGACCGAGCTCAAGGAGAAGAAGCACCGGGTCGAGGACGCGCTGAGCGCGACCCGCGCCGCGGTGGAAGAGGGCATCGTCCCGGGCGGCGGCGTGGCGCTGATCAACGCCATCGGCTCGCTCGAGGGCGTCGAGGCCGCCGGCGACGTCAAGACCGGCGTCATGATCTTGCGGCGGGCGCTGGAGGAGCCGCTGCGCGGTATCTCCGCCAACGCCGGCATGGATGGCGGCGTCGTCATCGAGATGGTCCGCCGCGCCCAGCGCGAGCAGTCCAACGGCAACGTTGGCTACGACGTCATTTCCGAGCAGTACGTCGATATGGTCGGCGCCGGGATCATCGACCCGGCCAAGGTGACCCGCTCGGCGGTGGAGAACGCCGCCTCGATCGCCGGGATGATCCTGACGACCGAGGCGCTGATCT
>CADCWF010000060.1 GCA_902806345.1 uncultured Thermomicrobiales bacterium | reverse complement strand
CGAGAACGGGCTGCAAGACCGCGACCGGCGGCGGCGGTCGCCACCCGTCGAGCGCTCGCCAGGTATTGCGACACGCTCTAAGCTTGAGATTTAACCCCGCGCCGGGGCCATGACCCGCCGGGCGGGCGGGGATGGCACCATGCCCGCATGGACAGCCCCGATTTGCTCGCCCCGCTCCGTTCCTTCCGGGCCGCGCTCTACGCCTGCTTCGACCGCCGCGCCGACGCGCTGTTCGAGGTCGCGGACGCGCTCCTGGCGAGCGCGCCGGTCGCCTCGCTGCCCCACCTGAGCCTGGCCCCGCTCCACCGCCGGGGCTGGGGCAGCGTCTACGCCGCGCTGTCGGAGGGGCGGATCGCGTCCGACGCGCTCCGCGCCGCGGTGGCGTCGGCCCCGCTGGGGGGCGGCCAGCCGGTCTACGCCGTCGACGTCAGCGTCTGGCCGCGCTGCGACGCCGAGGCCAGCCCCGGTCGGGGGTACTCCTACCACCCGTCCCGCCACTCGGCCGGCCAGCCGATCGTCGCCGGCTGGGCCTACCAGTGGGTGGCCCGGATCGGCTTCGAGCGCGACAGCTGGACTGCGCCGCTCGACGTCCGCCGGATGCACCCGGCCGAGAACGCCAACGCCGTCGCCGCCGACCAGATCGCCGGCGTCGTCGACCGGCTGCCAGCGGCGGAACCGCGGCCGCTGTTCGTCTTCGACGCCGGCTACGACCCGGTCCAGGTGACCCAAGGCCTGGCCGCCATCCCCGCCGCGATCCTCGTGCGCCTGCGCTCCGACCGCTGCTTCTACGCCGATCCGCCCCCGCCCGAGCCGTCGCCGAAGGGCGGCCGGCCCCGCACGCACGGGGCCAAGTTCGCCTGCAAGGATTCGGCGACGTGGCCGCCACCGAGCGCCGAGCACGCCGCCGAGGACGGGCGGTACGGGACCGTCCGGGTGCGGGCGTGGGCCGACCTCCACCCCAAGCAGCAGGCGCACCCCGACCGCGGCAGCCGCCGAACGCGGCCGGTCGTCCGCGGCACCCTGCTCCTCGTCGAGGTCCAACGGCTGCCCCGCCAGACCCGCCCGCCGCGCCCCCTGTGGCTTTGGTGGCACGGCCCGGGCGCGCCCGACCTCGACCTGCTCTGGCGGGCCTACGTCCGCCGCTTCGACCTGGAGCACACGCTCCGGTTCTGCAAGCAAACCCTGGGCTGGACGACGCCCCGCCCCCGGCACCCCGAGCAGGCCGACCGCTGGACGTGGCTCGTGGTCGCGGCCTACACCGAGCTCCGCCTCGCGCGTCCCTACGCGGAGGACCGCCGGCTCCCCTGGGAGCGACGCCTGCCGCCCGGTAAGCTGACGCCGCACCGCGTCCGCCGGGCGTTTCCGCAACTCTTGGTCGCCCTCGGCTCGCCGGCAAGCCCCCCGAAACCCTGCGGCCGGTCCCCCGGTCGCCCCAGCGGCCGGCTGTCGGGGCGCGCTACACGGCACCCGGCGGTCAAGAAAGCAGCCTGACCCAGCGACCCCACCACCCGCCCCCTGGCCGCCCCGCGGGTCATGGCCCCGGCGCGGGGTTAAATCTCAAGCTAAGAGCGACCGGCAAAAGGTGACGGGCGGGCGCGGGCCCGGCGATGATGGAGGTGTGTCGTCTCTGTGAGCGCCGGAGGGTCCCGTGCCCGTCCTCCCGGTATGCCTGCTTGAGCCCATCCGGGCACGGTTCGTCGTGCTGCTTCCCGATCACCCGGCCGCGGCGCCGGCCCACCCGCTCGGGTGTCACCGGAAACGCATCCCCGACCGGGTGGTGTTCGATCACGTCGTCGCCGCGGTGGTGCACGGGTCCGGCTACGAACGGATCGCCCCGCCGGGCTGCTCCGACCGTGCGATCCGGCGACGCATGCGGGCGTGGGCGGAGGCCGGGGCGGCCGAGCAGCCGCACGCCAAGGTGCTCGCGCACTACGACCGCCTGATCGGGCTCGACCTGGATGAGCTCGCGGTCGACGGCTGCATCACCGAGGCTCCGTGCAGCGGGGAGCGGGCCGGGCGATCCCCGGTGGATCGCGGCAAGCAGGGTCTCAACCGCTCCACCCTGACCGACGCGCACGGCATCCCGCTGCACCTGGTCTCGGCCGGGGCCAACTGGCACGATGCTCCCCTCCTCGCGCCCACGCTCGCCGGACTCGACGCGCTGGGACCGTTGCCGGACGACGCGGCCGTCCACCTCGACCGCGGCTACGACGGGGCGCCCACCCGCCGCCTGCTCGACGGCTGCGGGATCACCGCCGTCATCGCCCGGAGGGGCGTTCCCGCGCCGCTCCAGGTCGGCGGCCGGTGGGTGGTCGAACGTACCCATTCGTGGATGAACGGCTTCGGCAAACTCCGCCGCTGCACGGAGCGGTCCGGCATCGTCGTCGACTTCTACCTCCTCCTGGCCGCCGCCGTCGTCACCACCCGCCGCCTCATCAACGAAGCGCGCACCCGCTTTCGGTGGGACAATCGCCCGGCGACCCGCGGACTCACATGACGCCTTTTGCCGGTCGCTCTTAGTCCCCACGGGTTCGCGCGGGCCAGGGGCCGCCACCTCGTCAACCGCCGGCGCGTCTCCTTTGACTCGGTGCCGGCTCGACGCAGCCCTGCGGGCCTCAGGGGGCCTCCCGGGCGCTCGAATCCCAGGGGCCCTGTCGTAGCAGAACACGCGTTCTATGCCCCATTCCGTGCGCTGGAAGGGCATATCGGCTTGGCATGGGTCTATCGCACGCCGCGCCTCCTCCGGCTCGTCGGCCCGACGGCTCGCGTCGCTGCCCGCGCGTCGAGCGGCTGCGCGTTTGGCCCGACGTTCGGCAGCGCCTCGGGCCCAGACATCCTGCTCGTAGTCGTGCTCAGCTCGGGCTACGCTCCGCCCATCTTCCGTTACCCGGTTGACCTAATCGCTCCCGCGTCCTGGGCGGACGCGGGGCGCGGGTGGTCGGGCTGGAGGCGCGGGACCGCGTCAGCGATCCCACCTCTCCCCGTCCCTTCGCTGGCACCAGGCGCCCGGTCGACCGCCGCTGACGGTGGGGCGAGGCGACGCCGAGCGGGCCGGCTGCACGGCGCGCCCGGTGCCCCGCCTCCGTCAGAGGTGGCGCAGGAAGGCGTCCGGGTCGTTGAGGAACTGGCGGGTGAGGCGGACGTGGTCGAGGTCCTCCCAGGCGACGGGGCGGACCGCGCCGCCGTCGAGGGAGAGGATGCGGGCGCCGGGGACGGCCGACAGGATCGGCGAGTGGGTCGCGACCAGGAACTGGGCGCCGGCGGCTGCGGCGTCCCGCACCTGCGCCAGCAAGGCCAATTGCCGCACCGGGGACAACGGCGCCTCCGGCTCGTCCAGGATGTAGAGGCCGCCCGGGCGGACCCGCGCCGCAAAGAAGTCGAGGAACGCCTCGCCGTGCGAGCGCTCGTCCCAGCCGTCGCCGCCGAGCCACGGCCGGTCGGTGGGGTCGGGAACGGCGGGCTCGCCGCGGTCGCCGCGCGCCACCGCCGCCTTCGCGGCAACGTTTTCGTGGTTCAGCTGCTCCATCGCCCTGACGAAGCCGAAAAAGTCCTCGGCCCGCATGAAGAAGCCGCGGCCGATGCGGCGCGACCAAGCCAGCTGCAGGACCGTTGCCAGCGACCGGGCCGCGGCCAGGGAGGGATCGGTTCCGACCGGTTGGGTACCGACGGTGATGCTGCCAGCGGCACAGGCGATCGCCTCCAGCAGGGTGGACTTGCCGGAGCCGTTCTCGCCGATGAGGAAGGTCACCGGTCGGTCGAACACCAGCGGGGCCGCGGCGAGGGCGCGGACGACCGGGACCGAGAACGGGTACGCGACGCGTGCGACGCCGGGGTCGCGCAGCCGGACCTCTTGCAGCAGGATGGCCATGATTCCCTCCCCGTCGCGCTGCGTGCCCGACCCTGGCCGGCCCCCGGCGCGACGACAAGGATGATCGTCGGTGGCCAGCCGGGTTGACGATCGAGGTCGCGCGATACGCAACAGGGGTCGGGCACTCAGCCCGAGTGCCTAAGCGGCTTCACAGAAGTTGTGGACCAGGGCGATGCCGCCTGGGTCGGGCTGGTGGAAGCGAGCCTCGAGCCGCGCGAGGAGTTCGGCCGTCGCCGCATCGAGGGCGTCGAGGTCGGCCCCCCCTGCGGTGGCAGCTCGGCGTGTCCTTGAGGTGCCGCCAGACCCGCTCGATCAGGTTCAGCTCGGGCGTATACGCGGGCAGCCACAACGGGCGGATCCGGTCTTGGTGGGCCATCCGCCAGGCCTTGGCGAGCCGGCCCTTGTGGTAGCCGACGTTGTCCAGGACCACGACCAGCAGCCCGCTGGGGAGCTCCTCGGCCAGGTGGTCCAGGAAGGCGACGAAGGCCGCCCCATCCTTGCTGCCGGCCGTCCGCCAGAGCACGTTGCCCGATGCGTAATCCAGGGCTCCGAAGACGGCGAACTTGGCGTCCTCCCCCGCCGCCGGCACCCCCAACGGGCGCCCCCGCCGCTGCCAGACCTTCGCCAGCCGGGGGTGGCTGTGGACCCCGCACTCGTCCAGGTAGACGAGCCGGAGCGCGGCGGGGGCGTCGGCGCTTTTTTCGCAGCCAGGCCAGCACCTCCTCGGCCGCCGCCACGGCCTCCTGGTCCTGGCGGTGCCGCAGGTCGTGGCGGGTCGGCGGTAGCGGTAGCCGAGGCGCAGCATGGCCTGGTGCACGGTCGTGGCGCAGAGCCGGATGCCCCGGCTCTCCGCCAGCACCTCGCGCAGGTCGCGGATGCTCCACACCGTGACCGGCAGCCCGACCGCCCGGGGGTTGGCCTCCAGCGCCTCGGCGAGGAACGCCAGCGCCGCGGCGTCCAGCTTCGGCGGCCGGCCGCTCCGCGGTTCGTCGGCGAGGCCCCCGCGGCCGCCCGCCAGGAACCGGGTCCGCCGGGCGCGGATGCGATTCGGCCCCGTTCCGAACAGGCGGGCGACCGCGGCCACCGGGTAGCCGTCGGCGACCAGCAGCAGGGCGTGCGCCCGGCGGCGCACCCGGGGATCGGGGTCGGTTCGGGCAAGATGCCGCAGGTCGTCGGGGCGCGGGGCGAGGGCGGAGCACATCGCCGCACCTCCACCCTCATCACCGCACCACCCGGTCCAAGACTTTTGTCGTCTTGCTTAGGCGGCTCTCCCCTCGGCGAGGGATCGATCGAGGGCGAGCGCCTCTGGGGTGACCACGTCCGACCCCATGTCTGGCGCTTACTCGATGGTCTCGGGCTGCTCCACCGTCAACTCGTAGGTGACCCGGAAGGCGACCCCGTAGTCGGGCACCTCGCTGCCGAAGGTCAACGAGTGCCGACCGGGCGGGAGCGGTGCCAGGATGATCGAGTAGCCGTCGCCGACGAAGCCGCCGGTGGTCCCGGCCGGGACCCCGTAGCCGTTCTCCCCGGGGAAGGTGACGGAAAAGTACGGGGTGGGCACCCGGTAGCCCCCCAGACCGGCGATCGGCTGGCCGTCGAGTGTCGCGGCGAGGACGGTCGGTGCGCCGTCGACCCACCCCTCGGCGCAGGCGCGGAGCTCGGCCTCGTCGCGACCGAAGAAGGGCGGCGGCTCGATCGTCGAGCAACTTACCCCCAGCAGCGGCAGGTAGAGCGCCACTCCGGCCGGGACGGTGCAGCGCCGCGTCGTGTTCGACGCCGGATCGCCGCCGACGAGGAACCAGACCGGACCCGCCTGGCCGAAGCCGCAGCGGGCGCCGGTCTCGTCGTAGGTCGGGGCGATTGCGTCGGGGAAGGAGAGCTGCCACTGCAGATTGCGCGCGGCCCACTCCCCGTAGGAGGCGCCGAAGACCGGCTCGTCGAGGGGGAGAACGCGGCCGTCGGCATCCGTCGCGACCGGGGTGGCTCCCTGGGCGAGGCCGACCACGGGAACGGCGAGGACGGCGAAGAGGGCGACGATGGTCGCGAGACGAGCACGTCGGTTCATCTCCCGCTCCTTCTTCGATCGGGTGCCGCGGCAAACAGTACGCCCAGCCAACCGCTTTGGCCGCCGCCCTCCTCGATCGCGTTCGGGAGGGGATCCGCGACGGGCGGGTTCAGGACACCGCTGGCGTCCCCTGTGGGCCCCCGTTCGGCTCCAGCCGCACGATCAGGACCGCCGCCGGCTCGTCCCCCTCGTTGCCCAGGGTCAGGGCGGTGCCGGGCTGGACGAAGAGCGATCCCTCTGCCCGCACCCGGCGGTCGTCCCCCGGGCCGACGAACGCGGCGCCGGGGCCGAAGCCGCCGGTGCGCAGGAACGCGCCGGAACTCGCTTCGACAAGCCCGGCCTCGACGGTCGCCAGCACGGCACCCGCCTCGACGTAGACGACCGCGACGCCCGGCACGTCCAGCGCCAGCTCGTCCCCGGCCGCCAGCTCCGTCCGCTCGATCGAGAGGGTCGAGGGCGGCGGCAGCGCCTGGGGCGACCCCTTGCCGAGCAGCGCCCACTGCTGGGTCCCGCCCGGGGCGTCGGCGCCCGCCGGATCGACCGGGACGAACCCTTCGGCCGGATAGACGCCGACCATGATCGCGGTGGCCGGAGCCGTCTCCTCGTTGCTGACGGTCGCCCCCGCGCCGGCGGGCAGGATCGCGGCACTGCCGGGGGCAAGCTCAACCTCCCCGGCCGGGGCCGCTTCTCCGGAGACGACCAGCCGGGCGTCGCCCTCGCCGACGAACGAGAGCAGGCCCGTCTCGACGACCATCACCGTCAGCCCGTTGTCCGGCACCAGGTCCTCGCCGGCGCCCGGCTCGTAGGTGGCCCGGGCGACGTAGATCGGCCCGGCCTCGTCCGGGAGGAGATCGGCCGGGAGGGGCGCGACGACCTGGGCGCCAACGGCTGCCACCGGCGTCGCGTCTTGGGCGGCGGCGGGTGCGAGCGGAAAGATCAGGCACGAGAGCGCCGCGAGTTGCAGCGGGATCCGGAGGTGCATCGATGGTTCCTTCCTACGAACGCATGGGAGGCGCACCGTTCCGGATGCATCCCCCTCGCTCGAACGTGCCGGCGGAGCTCGCTACTCCCGTTCCAGACTCAGGATGACCTCGTCCCCGGTGCGTCGCCAGGCGAACCGCAGGCCGAGCCGCTCGGCGACGGGGTGCAGGTACGCATGGAAGGCGTCCGCCTCCGCCTGGGTCAGCCCGAAGAACGCCAGGTCCTCGTCATTCGGCCAACCGGCGAGGACCGCCTCCGCCCGCGCCGCGTCCCCGGCTAGGCGGCGCAGCTTGGCTCCGCCGACGACCGCGTTGAGCGCCGCCCAACGCAGCGCGGAGAGCGACCCGGTCCCCCGCTCCTCGTCCCAGGTGGGGGCGACCAGCCGGCCGAAATCGCGGGCGACCTCTTCGGCGGTCTGCCCCCGGTCGCGGGCGTAGGCCAGGAAGGCCAATGGCCAGACGGCCGCGTTGTTCGCTGCCTGCTGGCGGACCTCGTCCTCCGTGAACTCGATGGCTTCGTCCCCGTTCGACACCGTTCTCCTCCTGTCGTCGCTGGGGTCCGCCCCCTGCCGCCGGGAGTCCTGGCACCCGACGGTCATTCACCGGCGGTCGGGTACCGTCCCGATCGCCATTCGTCGACGCTCCAGACGCCGGTCGGCACTCGACGTTCCGTCGGCCTCATGCCCTAGGGGCCTGTCGAATCGGGTCGCCGGGTCACCGTTGGGGGCGGTAGCGGGTCCAGGTACCCCGTGTGGCAACGGCGTACCGGGTGGACGGCGCCGACCTTCTCGCCACCTCGACCCGAGCCGGTATGGAGCACCGGTGCGCGTACCAGCGATCCCCCGCGCCGGGAGCATAAAGTCAGGCGGGCTCGGGGGGAACCGTGCTCGGCTGCAGGGGGCGGGACCGGAAGATGGCCGGTCTGCCGCCCGCCGCCGGCCTGGGTCGGCGTCCCCCGGTTACGCGCTGCCCTCGACGGCGATCTCGTGGGTGATGCCGATGATCGTCGCTCCCCCCGTCTCGATCGTCAGCGTCACGGTGTGGTCGCCGGCCGGGAGCGGGGCGATCAGCGCGGCTCGGCCGCAGGCGTAAACGGTGTCGGCATCGGGGGTGGCGACGGCGTCCTCCGGCGTCGCGGGCTCCGCGGCCACCAGCGGGAGCGGGTCGAACCGGTAGGCGTCGAGGTCGGGCACAGACTGCCCGTCGACCTCCAGCCGCGTCCCCTCGATGCCGCCGACGCCCGCGAGGAGCAGGTCGCCCTGGGCCTGGCAGGCCTCGGCCCCGACGGCCTGGTGGACGACGATCGGCACGAAGAGGGCCGTCCCTGTGGGCAGCGCGCACGGGATGCGGACATCGGCCAGGTTCGGCTCGTTGGCCGCCACCCCCGGCAGGAACCAGAGGCGGTCGTCCTCGCTCGGGGCGCACTCGACCGCGCCCGGTTGGCTCGACCATGGCGCCCAGCGCGCGGCCCACTCGCCGAGGCTCCTGCCCAGGAACGGCTCCGCCGGCGGCACCGTCGCCGGGGCCGTGGTGGGCGAGGCGTCCTCCCCCTGGGCGCGCGCCGTCCCCGGGACGGCGGCGGCCACGAGCAGGGCGGCTGCGATTGTGGCGGTCTTCAGCACGGCAACCAACTCCCCCGTTTGCCCGGCCGCCGCCGTCCGTTCCGGACCCGCGGAGACGGGGCGCTGCCGGGAGCATAGGAGCGGCTGGGGAACGGGACATCCCCTAAAACGGTGAATCCTGGAACGGATTTGTGTGTGGTACGGTTTCTGCTCTTCGATGGGACGAGCGCCGGTGCGAGGGGGCGACCGGCGCTCCGCGAGGAACCGCGCGACCGGCGGTCGACGCCGGACGCCAGGAACCCGACCGATGACGGCCGATCCTCCGCGACGTGGCGGAGGGCGCACGGAGGTCCCCTGTGTCATCCCCACCGACGATCACCCACCGCGCCTTCGAGCGAACGATCGGGACCGGCCCGTCGGCGCCGGAAGTGACCGGTCACGCAACCCCCCCTTCGGTCGGCGAGGCGTTGGTGCCGCGGCCGGAGGATCTGGGGATCGGGCTGCTCTTCTGGCACATGCGCGACGCGGCGGTCGTCGGCGAGGCGGGGAGCGGCCGGATCGCGCTCTGGAACCCCGCCGCCGAAGTGCTGTTCGGCTATCCGGCGGCAGAGGCGGTCGGGCAGCCGCTGGAGATGCTGGTGCCGGATGCGCTTCGCAACCGGCACCGGGACGGCATCGCCCGATTCGCCGCGACCGGCCGAGGCCCGCTGGTCGAGGCCCACCACCCGGTCGAGGTGCCGGCGCTGCGCAAGGGAGGCGAGGAGATCGCGGTCGAGCTGGTGCTGACCCCGATCGTGCAGGAACGGTTCCCCGGCCGTTTCGTCCTGGCCCTGATCCGCGACGCGACGGAGCGGCGGCGGATCG
>CADCWF010000059.1 GCA_902806345.1 uncultured Thermomicrobiales bacterium | reverse complement strand
CGGGATCGTCAGCCCGAGGGCAACCCAGAAGCGGGTCCGGATGTCCCGCTCCATCGCCGCGGCCATGGCGGGGTCGGACATGTCGTGGGCCATGCCCGACTCGCCGTGGCCCATCGCCGCGTGGTCCATCCCCGTGCCGGCCGCCCCGTATCCCATCGGGACGTGGTTGGCCGGCACCGCCTCCCGGAGTTCGGGGTGGGGGTCGAGCGCGTGGCCGACCGGGGCACGGACGACCCCCGGCTTCGCTGCGGGAACGTAGGCGGGGGCGACGTGGTCGACCTGGTCGGTCGGCGGGGCGACGGTGCGGCCGTGTTGCCTGTCCATGGCGTGATGCTCTCTCACTTCTTGTAGGGTGACTGTTCGTCGCCGGAGGACTGCACGGGACGACCGCCGCGCCCGGCGTCGTGTGACCGAGCGTCGCCACGGCACCCTCACGTCGGATCCGCTGCCGCGACGGCGGCGGATCGCCGGCGCGAGCGACGGCATTCCGGGCAAGGGCGCCTACGCCGCCAACGCCGCCACCATGGAATTCGTCGGATCGGAATCCGGCCGCCGCGCGGCTGGGCGCCGCCGCCGTGGGTGGCGGCGATTCGCTCGGGCGCGCCAGTCCTCCCTGCGTCGCCCCCTACCCTCAAGAACGGGTTCTGGGCGGGAACGCTCGCGGCTTGCCGGGTCCGGATTCGGCACGGTGCCGTCCCGGTACGCGGCTCGTGGCGGACTCGGGGCGGGGGGCCGGGCTGGTGGCGAGGCCCGGACCCCCCGCGGTCCCGCTCGGGGTTCACCCGGAAACGAGCTTCCGGGCGAAGCATTCGCGAGCGCACCGGTTGCAGGGTGGAAGCACCCCTGGCGCTATGTCTGAACGGGGTAGCCCGCCTCGTCGAGCGCCGCCTCGATCTGGGCGAGCGAGACGCGGGCGGGGTCGAAGGCGACCTGGACCTTCTTCGTGTCGGCGTCGGCCCCCACCTCGGCGACCCCGGCGAGCTCGCCGACCGCCTCCTTGATCGCCGCCACGCAGTGGCCGCACGAGATGTCCGGCGCGGTCAGCGTGGCCCGTTCCAGCGTGGTCTCCATGGTTCGTCCTCCCTGTCTCCGTTCGTCGGCCCGACGGTCGGGCCGTCCGTGTCGTGCGGAGCCTCCGTCAGCGGTCCGTCGGACCGCCGCGCCCCGGCTCCCCGTCCCCCCACCTCGGGGCGGAAACGGCTCGCTGCGGGGCGCGCGGGCTAGTCGGCCGCGACCACAGTGATCGTGCCGGTCATCCCCGCCGCGTAGTGGCCGGGCTCGTGGCAGCCGATCAGGAGCGTCCCCGGCTCGGCGAAGGCGTAGACGAGCGTCGCCGTCGCGCCCGGCGCGACCGAGACGGCGTTCGGCGCCGCGCCCTCGTCGCCGTGGTCCCCGGCGGCGGCCATCTCGTCCTCGTGCGCGAGCTGGGTTGCCTCGTCGCCGATCACGAACTCGTGCTCGGCCTCGCCGGTGTTGGTCACCACGAAGGCGACCGTCTCGCCGGCCCGGACCTCGATCGCGTCCGGCGAGAAGCGCATCGCGTCGCTGGCCTCGATCGCGATCGTGCGGTCCGGGAGGGCGTAGGACGCGGTGGCCCCGCCCACCGGGGCCGCCATCTCGGCCATGTCCCCGCCCATCCCGGCCATCCCCTCCTGCGGGGCGAAGGCCAGGGCGGCGGCGCCGACCGCGAGCGCGACGGCGGCAATGCCCGCCAGGTAGCCCCAGTCCGCCACGCGCTGGCGCAGCGGCGGGTGCAGGATCTCGCGGGCGCTGGCCGGTCGGGCGAAGCCGCGCAACCGGAGCGCGTTCGTGACCACGCTGACGGAGCTCATCGCCATCGCCGCCGCGGCCAGGACCGGGCTGAGGAGGACGCCGAAGAACGGAAAGAGCAGCCCCATCGCGACCGGGATCAGGACGACGTTGTAGGCGAAGGCCCAAAAGAGCCCCTGCTTGATGGTCGCCACGGTCCGCCGGGAGAGCGCGATCGCGGTCACGATGGTCCGCAGGTCGCCCCCGATGAGGGTGACGTCCGACGCCGCCATGGCGACATCGGTGCCGGTGCCGATCGCGATCCCCAGGTCCGCCTGGGCCAGGGCCGGGGCGTCGTTGATCCCGTCGCCGACCATCGCCACGGTCCTGCCGTCCGCCTGGAGGGCCTTGACCTTGGCGGCCTTTTCCTCCGGCAACACCTCGGCCAGGACGTGGTCGATCCCGACCTGGCGGGCGATCGCCTCGGCGGTGGCCAAGTTGTCGCCGGTCAGCATCCAGACATCGAGGCCGAGCGCCTCGAGCTGCTCGATCGCCTCGCGCGACTCCGGCCGCAGCGTATCGGCGACGGCGATCAGGCCGGCGCCCTCGCCGCCGACGGCGAGGTACATCGGCGTCGCGCCGTTCCGGGCCAGCTCCTGGCCGCGCTCCTCGAGGCCGTTCAGGTGGATCCCCGCCTCGGCCATCAGGGCGCGGTTGCCAAGCACGACGTCCCGCCCGTCGACCCGGCCCCGGACCCCCTTGCCGGTGACCGAGGCAAACGCCTCGGCCTGCGGTAGATCGAGTCCGAGCTCCCGGGCGCGGGCGACGATCGCCTCCCCGAGCGGGTGCTCGGAACCGACTTCAATCGCCGCCGCCAGCCGCAGCAGGTCGCGCTCGGGCAGGCCGTTGGCGGCGACGACGCCCGTCACCGCCGGCTTGCCGCGGGTCAAGGTGCCGGTCTTGTCCAGCACGATGGCGTCGATCTTCCGGGCCTGCTCCAGCGCCTCGCCGCCGCGGACCAGGATCCCGTTCTCGGCGGCCTTGCCCGTGCCGACCATGATCGCGGTCGGCGCCGCCAGGCCGAGGGCGCAGGGGCAGGCGATCACGAGTACCGCGATCAAGGCCGTCAGGGCAAAGGTCAGCGACGCCCCGAACAGCAGCCAGGCGACGAAGGTGAGGGCCGCCAGGATCAGGACCGCCGGCACGAAGTAGCCGGAGATCGTGTCGGCCAGCTTCTGCATCGGGGCCTTGGACCCCTGCGCCTCCTCGACGAGTTTGACGATCTGGGCCAGGGTCGTGTCCGCGCCGACCTTGGTCGCCCGGAAGACGAAGCCGCCGGTCTTGTTGAGGGTGGCGCCGATGACCGCCTCGCCCGGTCCCTTCTCGACCGGCAGGCTCTCGCCGGTCAGCATGCTCTCGTCCAGTGCCGAGCGGCCCTCGACGACGACGCCGTCGACCGGCACCTTCTCGCCGGGGCGGACCCGGACCAGATCGCCGGCGACCACCTGCTCGACCGGGATGTCCTGCTCGACGCCGTTGCGGATCACGCGGGCCGTCTTGGCCTGTAAGCCCATCAGGGCCTTGATCGCCTCGCCGGTGCGGCGCTTCGCCCGCGCCTCCAGCCAGCGGCCCATCAGGATCAGGGCGATGACGATCACCGCCGACTCGTAGTAGAGGTGGTACTCGAACCCCCAGCGGGCCGCGAGGTCGGGCCAGAGGGTGACAAACGCGCTGTAGCCGTAGGCGGCGCTGGTGCCGACCGCGACGAGCGTGTTCATGTTCGTGCCGCCGTGCTTCGCCGCCGCCCAGGCGGCCCGGTAGAAGACGCCGCCGGCCCAGAACTGGACGACCGTCGCCGCGATCAGCAGTAGCGGCGCCAGGTTTCCCATCTCGACCGGCAGCGGGAGGTACATCAGCGCCATCATGGCGACGCCGACCGCCAGGCTGACCAGCGACGTGCGCTTGAGGTGGGCGATCTCGCGGTCGCGCTCGCGCGCCCGCTCGTCGACCGGTTCGGCGCCGGCCGCGGCCTTGGGCGTGGACTCGGACGTGGAGGCCGCGGCGGGCGCGGCCCAGCCCCCGGTGGCGGCCGGGACCAGCGTCGGACCGACCTTGTAGCCGGCCTTCTCGACGGCGCCGGTCAACCGACCGAGGTCGGCCTGGGCCGGGTCGTAGGCGACGGTCGCCTTCTCCGTCGCCAGGTTGACGTTGGCGGCGGTGACGCCGGGCACCTTGGCCAGCGCCCGCTCGACCCGCCGCACGCAGGAGGCGCAGGTCATCCCCTCGATCGGCAGCGACGCCTCAGCCCCGGCGGCGGCACCGCTCGTCGCGGCGCCAACCGGCGCAGGCGGCGCGGGAGCGGGATTGGGAGCAGGCACCTCGGGCATGGCCGGGGCGGGCGGAGCGACCGCGGGCCCCTCGCGGACGATTGCCTCACCGGCCGTGTATCCGGCCCGCTCGATGGCGTCCCGTACGCCCGCGGGAGAAGCGACGGCCGGATCGATCTCGACGGTGGCCTTCTCCGTCGCCAGGTTGACCCTCGCCTCGAGGACGCCGTCGGCCTTGGCCAGGGCCTTCTCGACCCGGCGGACGCACGAAGCACAGGTCATGCCGGACACCGGCACGGTCACGGTGGTCGCTGGGACGGTTCGGGTTGCGCTCATGGATCGCTTCCATCACGAAGGTCGATACCCGCTCCGGGTATGGGATGACTATATACCCCCCTGCGGTATGTCGTCAAGTGGTCCAGGTGTACCGGGAGGGGGTATCATTTCGGCATGGACACGAACACCGCCGAAGGCGGCGCCCAAGCGAACCAGACGAAACCGAAGCACACCTCCTACGCCGCCGACAAACCGCGCATCCGTAACCGGCTGCGCCGCCTGGAGGGGCAGGTCCGCGGCGTTCAGCGGATGGTCGAGGAGGACCAGTACTGCCTCGATGTCCTGACCCAGCTCTCGGCGATCATCGCCGGGGCCCGAGCGACCGGGCTCCTCGTCCTCGAGGACCACATCCGCGGCTGCGTCGTCGACGGCGACCCGGCCGACCGCGAGGCCACGCTCGCCGAGCTGACCGACGCCATCGAGCGGTTCACCCGGACGGTCGGCTAGGCTCCTTGGGGGAGAGCGGGTCGGGAGCGCAGAACGTTGGTGGCCCCCTGGGTGAAGGAGGGTGCAATGGCCGAGCACCGACACGATCGCATCTCGATCGACCCGAGGATCGCGGCGGGCAAGCCGGTGGTCAGGAGCACCCGCCTCCCGGTTGAGCGGGTGCTTCAGCATCTGGCCCAGAGGGATCGCTCGGACCTCTTCGAGGCATTCCCCGAGTTAACCGAGGACGATGTCCGCGCCTGCCTCGACTACGCGCGAGAGGCGGTGGAGCGCCTTCACCCGGCCAGGCCAAACCCGACTGCCGCCTGAGTGTGCGCTTCCTGGTCGACATCAGTTCCGATGCCCGGCTCGCCCGGTATCTCCAACACCGAGGTTTCGACACGACCCGCGTTGGCTGGGACTATCCGCGGGACTTGCACGACGATGCGATCCGGACGATCGCGCTGGACGAGAACCGGGTGATTCTGACGGACGAGCGCGACTTCGGTGAACTCGTGGTCCGATTCAGGCTCCCCCAACGCCGGGATCATCTACTTCCGTTTGGAGAGCGTCGATATCGCGCTGCGGATCGCCCGTCTGGAATCCTTGCTCGATGGGCACGGCAACGACCTGCGACGGTTCTTCATCGTCACGGAGTCGGAGGTCCGCATTCGCGACGCCTGACCGAGTCGACGATCTGGCGTTCGCCGATCCCGATATCGGCTGCGGAAGTCACCTGTTGCCGTCATCGATCGCCTTGCAGTCGACGTGTCCCGACGATGTCGAGGGAGTGACTTCTGATGCCCACCGCCCGACATGGCCCGATCGCCATCCATTACGAGGTCGAGGGCAGCGGGCCGCCCCTGCTGCTGCACCACGGCCTGACCGGCTCCGGCGGGCGCTGGCACGACGAGGGCTACGCCGCCGCCCTCCGCGACCGCTTCACCCTGCTCCTGCCCGACGTCCGGGGCCACGGCCGGAGCGGCAAGCCGCACGACCCGGCGGCCTACGACCGCTTCGCCCGCGCCGCCGACGTGCTGGCGGTGCTCGACGCCGAGGGGATCGAGCGGGCGGTCTTCTGGGGCCACTCGCTCGGCGGTCTGGTCGGCTTCACCCTCGGCCGGTACCACCCGGACCGGCTGCGCGGCCTGGTCCTGACCGGGTTCAACCCCTACCCATGGCCGCCGGCCGAGGCGGCGGAGGTCGCCTCGTGGGTCGCCGGTCTGCGCGGCGGGATGGAGGCGTTCGTCGCGGGCTACGAGGAGCGCCACGGGTCGCTGCCGGCGGAGGCCCGCGGGCGGTGGTTGGCCAACGACAGCGCCGCGCTAGTCGCCTGCATGGAGGCGTGGGTCGCCGAGGGCGACGGCCGCGTCGGCGCCGAACTGCCCGACATCTCGACTCCTGCCTTGCTGCTCGTCGGCTCGGATGAACCCTTCGTGGCAGAGGTGCAGCGGGCCGCCGCCGTGATGCCGGAGGCGACCGCCATCGTGCTGCCCGATCTCGACCACGCCCAGACGTTCTTCCGGAGCGATTTGGTGCTGCCGCACGCGACGGCGTTCCTCGACCGCCACGTGGCGAGCTAGCGAAGCGGGAACCGGCACCCCGGCCTGGGGTCCGTTCACCCGCGGCCCGGCGAGCGGCACCCCGAGCCGCTCCGAGGCAGCGCGCATCCGTCGGTCCAGGGTCGCCAAAGCGCAGCTCTCGCGTGCGGCGAGGTTCACATAGGCCGCATCATAGGCCGAGAGACCTTCCTGTCGCGTGAGTGGCAGGACCACGCCGAACGCGTGCGCGAGCGAGCGATCGACGGCATCGATCGGCAGTTGGAGCAGGAGTTCGCGCGCACGCTCGATCTGCACCTGGCTGAGCCGGCTGCGCCGCTCGGCGATGAGCAGGGCATTCGCGACGTCGAACGGCGAAATCGTCGGAACCAGGCCGATGTCACGCCGAAGGTGATCGAACAGCGCGACGCTGTGGCTAGTCGACTCGGATTCGATGCACCACGCGAGCCTCACCGACGCATCGACCACCAGCGGCGCGACATCCGCCCTTCCTCGATCAGTTCGCGGATCGAGATTCCGTCGAGCGAGATGTTCTCTCGCCGGCGGAACTCGTGGAGCGCGTCGCTGGCCTCGTTCACGTTCGGCTTCATTGGTCCGGGCAGCCGCAACTCGGCCACCGGCACGCCGTGCTTCGTGATCGTCACCGTTTCGCCCCGGGCCACCTCGTCGAGGAGTTGACCGAGGTGCGTCTTTGCCTCGTCGGCCCCGACGGTCTTCATTGTGCCCCTCCGACGCGGTTCCGGTCTGCGACCAATCTAGCATTCGAGCCACGGGGTGCGCCGTCCTCCCCGTGGTGCGCCGCCCTGCGGGCGTACAATCCCTCGCTACAAGGGACCGCACCGGGACGAGCGACGGGAGAGGGCGTGGAGAGCGATACCTGGCTCAACGGCGTCGGCGACGAGGGGCTGGACTACCGCCGCCGCTACCAGGGGCTGATCGGCGTCCAGTCCAAGGTGCCCGTGCGCGACCGCTCGGTCCTCTCGCTGGTCTACACCCCCGGCGTCGCCGAGGCCTGCCTGGCGATCGGCGCCGACCCCGGTCTCTCCTACGATCTCACCTGCCGAGGCAACACCGTCGCCATCCTGACCGACGGCTCCGACATCTTCGGCCGGGCCGGCGGCCCGGCCGAGGCGGCGATCCCTGGCGCCGAGGCGAAGAGCGTCATCTTCAAGACCTTTGCCGGGGTCGATGCCTTCCCGCTCTGCCTCGATACCCACGACCCCGCCGACATCGTCCGCACCGGCCTCGCGGTGACCCCCACCTTCGGCGCCGTCTGCATCGACGACATCAGCGCCCCGGCCGCCTTCACCGTCCAGGACCATCTGGAGAGGGCGGCCGACATCCCCGTCTTCTCCAACCAGCACCACGGCACGGCGATCCTCGTCCTGGCTGCGCTCAACAACGCGCTGCGCGTCGTCGGCAAGGAGCTGGCGAGCGTCAGGGTGGTCGTCAGTGGCGCCGGCGTCGCCGGCATCGGCGTCGCCCGCCTCCTCTACCGGGCCGGGGTCAAGCACCTCGTCGTCTGCGACCGCGCCGGGGCGATCCACAAGTACCGGCCGGAGCGGATGAACTGGGCCAAGGCCTACCTCGCCAAGGAGACCAACCTGGAGGAGCGGCGTGGCTCGCTCGCCGAGATGCTGCGGGGGGCCGACGTCTTCGTCGGGCTCTCCACCGGCGGCATCGTCGACGAGGAGATGGTCCGCTCGATGGCACCGGACCCGATCGTCTTCGCGCTGGCGGTGCCGGAGCCGGAGGTCGACCCCGGTGTCGCCCGCGCCGCCGGCGCCCGAGTCGTCGCCACCGGCCGCTCCGACTACCCGAACACGATGGACGTCTCGCTCGTCTTCCCCGGCGTCTTCCGCGGCCTGCTCGACTGCCGGGCCCGCAACATCCGGCTGCGGACGTTGCTCTACGCCGCCCGCGCCCTGGCCGCGGTGATCCCCCCGGCCGAGCTCCACCCCGACTACATCGTGCCGCGGATCTTCGACTTCCGGGTCGCCCCGGCCGTCGCTGCGGCCGTCGTCCAGGCGTCGCTGGAGTCGGGCGAGGCGGGGGTCGAGGTGACCCCGGAGTGGGTCGCCGAGCGGACCCGCCGCTACGTCTACGAGGGGCGCTTCCACGCCGGCCAGACCGGCCTCCGGGGCGAGGGCAAGAGCCTGAAGGAGGAGGCGATCGACCTCCGCCGACGGCACGGCGGCGTCCTCGAGATCCGCTCCAAGATCCCGATCCGCGACCACCACATCCTGAACGTGCTCTACGTGCCGCCGGCCGCCCTCGCCCCGGCCCGGGTCATCCGGGACGACCCCTCGCAGGTGACCGAGATCACCTCCAAGGGCAATCTCGTCGCCGTCGTCACCGACGGCTCGGCGGTGCTCGGCCTCGGCGACATCGGGCCGCGGGCGGCGCTGCCGGTGATGGAGGGGAAGGCGGTCCTGTTCCGCACCCTGGCCGGGGTCGAGGCGTTCCCGATCTGCCTCGCGGCGCGGGACGTCGACGAGATCGTCGAGATCGTCGAGCAGATCGCGCCCGCCTTCGGCGGCATCAACCTGGAGGACATCGCCGCCCCCCGCTGCTTCGAGGTCGAGCGCAAGCTGCGCGAGCGGCTGGACATGCCGGTCTTCCACGACGACCAGCACGGCACCGCGATCGTCGTCGCCGCCGGTCTCCTCAACGGCGCCAAGCTGCGCGGCGGAGACCTGGGGGATCTGCGGGTGACGATCAACGGCGCCGGCGCCGCCGGCATCGCCGTCACCAAGCTGCTGCTCGGCCTCGGCGTCGGCGACGTCGTCCTCTGCGACCGCGCTGGCGCCATCTACGAGGGCCGGACCGACCACATGGATGTCTCCAAGTTCGAGATCTCGGCGATGACCAACCGCGAGCGGCGGCAGGGCTCCCTGGCCGACGTCATCGCCGGCTCGGACGTCTTCGTCGGGCTCTCGGCCCCCGGCACCCTGATCCCGGAGATGGTCGCCGCGATGGCGCCGCGGCCGCTCGTCTTCGCGCTCGCCAACCCGACGCCGGAGATCACCCCGGACCTGGCAAAGCAGGCCGGCGCGCTGGCGGTGGCGACGGGACGCTCCGACTACCCGAACCAGGTCAACAACTCGCTCGCCTTCCCCGGGGTGTTCCGGGGTGCCCTCGACGTCAAGGCCCGCACGATCGACGACGCGATGAAGCTCGCCGCCGCCCGCGCCATCGCCGACCTGGTCGAGCCGGAGGCGCTCTCGCCCGACTTCTTCATCCCGGACAGCCTCGACCTCCGGGTCTCGCCGCGGGTCGCCGCGGCCGTCGCCGCCGCCGCCATCGCGGGCGGCCTCGCCCAGCGGCCGATGGAGCCGCGCGAGGTCGAGGCCCGCTGCCGCGACCTGGTGTATGAGGGCGTGGCGGTGGCGTAGGTCGGAGTGGCGGGGTATCCGTCGGATCCATCCGGCCGACCAGCCCTCACCCCCGGCCGCCACCAACTTCGCGGGTACCCGGCCGATGGGTGGGTGACGGGAGTACGCGATCCGTCCGCCGATGGTCGCATCATTGTGGGATCGAGACGGGAGGAACCGTGAACGCGGGACCGATCGAGGTCGTCGAGGCGGACATCACCCGGCTCGGCGTGGATGCCATCGTCAACGCCGCCAACAGCTCGCTCCTCGGCGGCGGCGGGGTCGACGGCGCGATCCACCGGGCCGCCGGGCCGCGCCTACTGGAAGCGTGCCGCCCCCTTGGCGGCTGTCCGACCGGCCGGGCCAGGATCACGCCGGGGTTCGACCTGCCCGCCCGCTGGGTGGTCCACGCGGTCGGCCCCGTCTGGCACGGCGGCAGCGCCGGCGAGGACGACCTGCTCGCGGGGTGCTACCTCTCCTCGCTGATGCTGGCCTCCCTCTACGACGCTAGGAGCGTCGCCTTCCCGGCGATCTCCACCGGCGCCTTCGGCTTCCCGGTCGAGCGCGCCGCCGGCATCGCCGTCCGGACCGTGGCCGGCTACCTGGAGCAGGATGCGGCCATCGCCCGTGTGCTGCTCGTCTGCCGCGGCGAGCGGGCGCTGGAGGCGTTCCGCCGGGCGGTGGCGACGGTTCGCGCCTGAACCGGATCCTCCACCACCGGGCTCGTCGCCGTGGCCGATCGACGCGAGTCGCCACCAGTGTCGGCCGCGGCGAGGCATGTTCCTGGCCAATCGCACGCGCGCTCGGGCGCAGAGCCGGAACCGCCGGCCATCTGCCCGACCTAACTCCTGCACGGCGCCATGCAGAACCCGGAGCCCGCGCAGGGGCAATTGACCCCGCCGCCGGTGGCACAGAACACGCCGGCGACCCCTGGATACTTTGCGGCGCACTCGGCATCACCGAGACAGGGGCTGCAGACGTTGCCGAGGATGATGTTGTCGCCGCACCTGGTCCTCGCGGGGTCTTTCGTCTGGAAGCACTGGCAGCCCGACCCGGTCACCCCGCACGACCCTGCCCCGGCGCACGCATTGGCTCCGTCGCCGCACGTCCCCTGGCCGGTCACGCACCGTCCTTTGGCGCAGATGCGGAACTGGGGGATCTCGCCGGAACCGCACTCGGCGTCCTTGCAGCACGCCGCCTTCGCGATGCACTTGCCGCGGCAGCGCTGCTCGGTGCGCCGGCAGCACGATGTCTTGGGGATGCAGCGGTTGCCGCAGCGCTACTGGGTGGCCTTGCACGTCTCTCGTGCGACCGCGACGTCGTCATCCGCGATGGCAACATCCAGGAGCGTGGTCAGCCCCCCGCCCGCCAAGCCGGCGAGCACGGCTCGGCGCGAGCCAATCGTTAGCCTCAGAGACTCGAATCGCATCGCACCCTCCGGTCGAGACGAACGCGAGCAAGCTTGCCGGCGGCGCGGCACCTTCACCGGCCGCCGGCACCCGCCATCGTCACTAACACACCTCCGATGCCCCTCTCGTCGGGGCACAAGCCCGGCCGAGGAAGCCCTTGCTGGGGTCGTAGGGGCAGTTGCAGTACTGGGCCTCGTAGCAGGACCAGCCCGGCAAGCAGTCCGCGCTGGTGCCGCACGGCGAGCAGTACAGGCTCGTGTCGGTGTACGCGCACAACGTGGTGCCCTCGGTATCCACGATGCAGCTGCAGCGCACGTTGGTGGAACCTGGGCATCTGGCTTCGGGGCAGTTCGGTTCCACGCAGCGGTCGATGCACTTGCCGTCCTTCTTGACCCGGCAACCGTCGAAGCAGTAGTTGGCCCCGGTCTGGCAGCCGCCCTTGAACACGCAGGCACCCCGTTCGCAAATCTCCCGGTCCGGGCAGGGTTCGTCGCAGCCGCCGCAGTGCCGCGCGTCGGTCGTGGTATCGACACAATCCGCGCCGCACTGGGTTCGCGACTGCGGACAGACGCAGGCGCCCAAGGCGCAGGTCTGCCCCTCGCCGCAGGTTTGGCCGCAGTCGCCGCAGTGCTGCTTATTGGTCTCGGTGTCGACGCACTTCGTGCCGCATTGGGCCAGGCTCCCCTTGCAGACGCACCGACCCGTCTTGGTCTTGGTGCCGCCGTTGCAAACGGCGCCGGGGCAGCACTTCTTGTTCTGCGGCCCCTTGCACCCCTTCTGGCCGAGCTTGACGCAGGCGGCGGTTGCCTCCTGGATGCCGAAACCGGCCAGCATCCCGGCGAGGGCGCCGCCCGTTGTTCCCTGGAGCGCCCTGCGCCGAGATGTCCTGGTTACCAGCAGGCGCGTGAACCGATCGAATCCCAACCCATCCATGGTGTTGCCTCCGAGCTGACGATCAGCCGTCGCCGTCCCATCGGTGCCCGGAGCCAAGCCTCGGATGACGGCGAGGGGCCTAATCCAGCTTGGGGTCCACGTCGTGCCGGGGCTATGACGAAAATTCACTAGGCGGGGCCCAATCGGGTACCAGGTCGGGGGTCAATCCTCTCCATGCGGCGCGCCGGCCCGACCTCGGACGTTGGTCGGACGTCCCGTCCGCTCCGTGGCTACCTGGCGCCGTCGGTCCGGGAATCGGGGCCGCTTGAACGGGCAGCCTGTCCTCGGAGCCGGCGGGCGCTCCGCCTCGGGGCCGCGGAGGCGGGAACGCGGCCGGAGGTGGCCCACGTCGCGACAGGCGCGGCGATCCCCCGGCGTCCGGATGGGCAGCCGGTCTGGGCTCGGACGATGGCGTCGGCGGCCGCCTAGCGGAGGAGACCCGCCTCGCGGGCGACCGTCACCGCCGCGGTGCGGCTGGGTGCGGCCAGCTTGGTCCGGATGGCGGTGACGTGGTTGGAGGCAGTGTGGCGGGAGATGCCGAGGAGGCCGGCGATCTCCTTGTCGGAGCGACCCGCGGCGACGAGGCGGAGTACGTCGATCTCGCGCGCCGTCAAGCCGAGGGCGAGCGCTGCCGGGGGGAGGTCGGTCGAGGCGGACAACGCGGCCGGCACCTCGAGGGCCAGGGTCTCGGCGACGAGCGGAGCGTAGGAAAGCGACTCGCCGGTCTCCCATGCTGCCTGGAACGCCTCGGCGCCGAGCGCTCGCCGCGCCTCCGCAATCGCCCCGGCGACGAACTCCTCCTCGATCGGGAACAGCTCGTCGCCGATCTCCCGCCGCAAGGCGGCCGCGGCGGCGAGCAGACGGGCTGCCAGGCGCGCCGATCCGCCGGTGGTCAGCAGGTGCGCCAGGCGGTCGAGGATGCGGGAGGCGAGGTGGCGTGCCCCAAGGTCGTCAACGACGGCGAGGCTCTCCCGGTAGCGCTCCCAGGCGCCGGCGAGGTCGCCGCGGCGCTGGACGCAGTCGGCGAGGTTGTAGAGATTGATCGCCATCCCGTACCGATCGCCGAGCGACCGGGATTGGTCCAGTGCCTCCGCGAGCAGCGCCTCGCCGCGTCACCAGTCGTTGGCGCCGAGCAAGGCCCCCCGAGGTTGCTGAGCACGATGGCGACGAAGGTCCGGTCGCCGCTGGACCGGCTCAACGGGAGCGCTTCTTCGTAGAAGGCGATCGCCCGGGCGTAGTCCCCCCGCCGCTCGGCCACGAGCCCGAGATCGGTGAGGCACTTACCAACCACGCCCGGATGCCCGAGCGGCCGCAGTCGGGCCAGCGCTTCGGCGAACAGCGTTTCGGCACCGTCGAGGTCGTTCTGGTTGCTGGCGACGATCCCGAGCGAGCGGATCGTGCGGGCGGCACGGCTTTCGTCGCCGGCTTGCTCCGCCAGCGGCAGGATGGCCTCGAGCAATCGGCGGGCCTCGGGGTAGTCGCCCTGGTTGATGGCGAGGGCCCCGGCCCCGGCCAATGCCGCCGCGCGGAGATCCGGCGGCGCCTCCGGGCAGACGGCGAGAGCCCGCGACACCCACCCCCGCCCCTCGCTCCAATACCCGCGCTCGTTCCAAAACCGCCACGAATCGCCGACCAGCCGGAGCGCCGTCTCCGGCTCGTGCTCGATCGACCAGGACAGCGCGGCCCGGAGGTTGTCGTGCTCGGCCTGGAGGCGGTCGAGCTGCGCCGACGGCAACTCCGCCGCCCAATCGTGGTGCCCGGTCAGGCCCAGGCACCAGGAGGCGTGGCGGCGGCGGGCCGGTTCCGCTTCTCCCGCCCCCACGAGCTGCTCCAGGGCGTACTCACGGACGGTCTCCAGCATCCCGAACCGGCGCTCCCCGTCCGCTCCGTCGGCGACCTGGACGAGGCTCTCCTCGACCAGCACCGACAGCAGGTCGAACGCCGTCGGCGAGCCGGCGAGTCGGGAAGCCGGGGGGTGGGTCCGTCCTTCTTCCCGACTCGCCGGCTCGTCGGCTCGCCGGCTCGTCACCGCCTCCGCCGCATCCAGCGGGAAGCCGCCGACGAAGACGGCCAGGTGGCGGAGCAGCGTTTGATGGTCCGGGTCGAGCAGGTCGTAGCTCCAGGCGATCGCCTGGCGCATCGTCTGCAGGCGCTCCGGTGCGTCGCGTGGGCCGCCCGTCAGGAGCTGGAGCCGGTTCGCCAGCCGGGCCAGCAGCGCCGCCGGCGAGAGGATGCGGGTCCGCGGCGCGGCCAGCTCGATCGCCAGCGGCAGACCGTCGAGGTGGCGGCAGATCTCCGCGATCTGCCGACCGTTCGCCTCCGTCAGCGCGAAACCGGCCGCCGCCGCCTGCGCCCGCTCGACGAACAGCCGGACCGACGGGACGCCGGCAAGCTCCTCGACCGTCGAGGGCCGGTCGAGGTCGGCCAGGGGCAGCGGCGGCACCGGGATCTCGTGCTCGCCCGAGAGGCGCAGGCGACGACGGCTGGTGACCAGCACCGTCAGCCGAGGGCAGCCGCGGAGGAGGTCGGCGACGAGGGGCGCCGCGTCGGGCAGGCGCTCGAAGTTGTCGAGTACCAGGAGGAACCGGTCGTCCCGAAGCCGGGCGATCAGGTCGTCGGCGAGCGACTGGTCGCCGCTCTCCTGCACCTCGAGCGCCGCCGCGATGGCGGCCGGGGCGAGCGCCGCGTCCTGCACCGGGGCCAGCGAGACGAACGCCGCGCCGTCCGCGAAGGCTTCTTCGGCGGACGCCGCCACGGCCAGGGCCAGCCGCGTCTTGCCGACGCCGCCGGGACCGGTCAGGGTGACGAGCCGCACGCCATCGCGCGCGAGGAGCGTCCGAACCGCGGCCAGGTCGCCCTCCCGCCCGATCAGCGGGTTCGGCGAGGCCGGCATCTGGCTCGGCCGGGCTCCGCCCGCTCCGGGCCCCGGCAACCACAGACTTGGCGACGCCTCGTTGGTCTCGGCGGCGACCGGTTGGGACATGGAGGAATCCAGCGGCACGACGACCTGCCCATTCCTCCATCCATCGTAGCAGTCGCCCACCGGTGGCGGGCTTGACCCACCGGCGGGCTGGACCCGGCCGTGAAGCGCCCACCTCGACCGGCGACCGCCTCGTCCACCCGCTCCGTCGTTCGAGCGACCGACATGTCTTGCGGGGTGCCCACCTCGAAGCCCTGGAGGAAGCCGGCAGTAGCCGCCCGGATGTCGCCCCGACCGCCGTTCCCGGTCGCGCCCGAGACGCACCATGGTTGGTCGACCCGCACCCGCCTGGCTACGGTACGCTTGCCCCGGAGATCGTCCCACCGCCCCCCAGGGAGGTGCCCGCCGTGCCTCGCACCGCGTCCCGCCCCCGTACCGTCCCGGCCGCGGAGGCCGATCCGCCCCCCGGCTTCGCGCCCCTCCCCGAAGCGGCGATCGCCGCCCAGACCGACCCCGGCAGCTTCCAGCGCGGCAAGACCTACTTCCGGGGCGGCCGCATCTTCGGCCGTGTTCGCCGCGGCCAGACGCTCACCGCCGGCTGCCACGGCTCTACCGGTGGCCCCTACCGGGTCGTTGCCACCATGGGCACGGCCAACCGGGGATCGACCGCGCCGGGCCAGAACCCGGTCGCCGCCGCTTGCGACTGCCCGCGCGGCGGCTTCTGCAAGCACATCGTCGCCCTGCTCCTGAGCTGGATCGACGACCCGGCCAGCTTCGCCGAGCGACCGGCGATCGCCGACCTCCTGGCGGGGAAGGAGCGCGAGGAGCTCGTCTCCATGATCGAGGCGATGCTCCTCGTGGCGCCCGACCTGGAGGACCTGATCGCGCTGCCGCTGCCGCTGCCGGCCGCCGGCTCGCTGTCGCCGGGGCCCGTCGACGAGGTTGCGGTCCGGCGCCAGATCGACGAGGCGCTCGGGCCGGTTGCCGAGGACGGCTATGGCCGCTACGGCGCCGGCTACCGTGATGGCTGGTTCGCCGACTACGGTCCCGGCCACGACGAGGCCAAGCTGGCGCGGTTGGTCGCGCTCGGCACCGCCTCTGCCGAGGCGGGCCGCTGGCGCGATGCCCTGACCGTCTTCGCCCCGCTGGTCGAGGCGGTCGGGTCGGACCTCGATCGGTACCTGGACGAGGGGGGCGAGATCGTGGCCGCCCTGGCGACCGCCGACCGGTTGCTCGCCGCCTGCCTCGACGCCCAGGCGGGTCTGCCAGACGCCGATCTCCTGGCCCGCTTCGACCGGGAGCGGCTGGTCGAGGTTCTGGTCGGGCTGTGGGAAGCCGATGTCGAGGGAGGCGGCTACGACATCGCCATTGCCGGTCCGGCGGCCGTCGCCCGCGGTGCGACGCCGGAGGAGCAGGAGGAGATCGGGCGCCGGCTGCGGGCGCTGATCAAGCCGGCCAGGGACGAGTTCTCCTCCCGGCGGACGATCAACCGCGCCGCGATCGGGTTCCTCGGGCTGCTCGCCGGCCCCGCCGGTCTGTCCCGCGAGCAACTCCTGGCGGAGTACCGGAACGCGGAACTCTGGGACGAGGCGGCGGCGACGTTGGTCGACCTCGGACGGGTCGACGAGGCGATCGCCCTGGCGGCTCGCCGCCTCCCCGGCGCGGCGGCCCTGACCCGGTTCGCCGACCGCTTGATGGCCTCCGGCGACGGCCGCCGGATCGAGCAGGGGCTCGACGTCGTCGAGTCGTGGCTCTGGGAGCGCGAGGGCCAGCACGCCCACGAGGACGCGCTCTCCCTGCAATGGCTGGAGCAGCGATACGCCAACCACGGACGGCCCGACAAATCACTGGAGGCGGCCCGCCGCCGCTTCAAGGCGGCGCCGAGCAAGGAGACCTTCGACGCCGTCAAGGTCGCCGCTGGTCGCCTCGGCGGACCCGACGATCCCTGGCCGGCGCTGCGGAACGAGCTGATCGCCGCCCTCCGCAAGCGGAGCCACTGGTCGACCGTCGTCGAGATCCACCTCGACGAGGGCGCGGTGGCCGAAGCCCTGGCCGCCTGCAAGAACACCGAGCGGCCGGGAGCCGCCGACCGCTCCGGGGACGGCTGGGGATTCGGCTGGTCCGGCGGCGACCAGGAGACCCGCCTCGCCGCCGCCGCCGAGCGCGACTTCCCGGACGAGGCGATCGCCATCTACCGCCGCCTGGCCGACCGCTCCATCGCCCAGCGCCAGCGGACCGCCTACCGGGAGGCCGCCGGCCATTTGGCGCGGGTCCAAAGCGTGCTGCGGGCCAACGGCCGCACCAGGGAGTGGGACGAGACGATCGCCGCGCTGCGGCAGCAGCACAAGACGCTGCGGGCGCTGCGCGAGGAGCTGGACGCGCTGCGCCTGGGCTGACGGATCGGGGTCAGGAGTGACGGCCCCGCGGGCCACCCAAAATCCGCGTGATCGGCTCGCCTCCCTCCCGTCATCCTGAACGGAGTGAATGACCGCTACTCGGAGACCTGCCGCAGCGGAGTCGTTCGATCGGTCTTGGGCAGATTCGGAGAGAGATCCTTCGGGTTCGCCTCAGGATGACGGGGGTGGGTCGTCGGCGCGACTCGTCATTGGTCACCTGGATTCGGTACCGTGCGAAACCCTGCTGATCGCTTCGGTCAGCATCCACCGTCGTGCTCCCCTCCCCTGCGCTCGGAGGCCCCCGAGGAGGGGTTGGGGAAGAGGGCCTGCCACCGGACACCGGAACCGTTCAGCCAGGTTTCGTTTCACACGATCCAGTCGGCATCGGTCGCGCTCGGCGGCGCCTCGCCCCGCGGCTCGTCGGGCCGGAACACCCTCCCCAGCACCGGGCTCTCGAACTCGGTCGCCAAGATGTCCATCACGACCTCGTCCCAGAGGCGGCCGCCCATCAGATGGCACTGGCGGCGGCGGCCGACTTCGCGGAACCCGGCCTTGGCGTAGCACCGCTGCCCGGCCAGGTTGTAGGCGTAGACGGTCAGCCAGACGGAGTGCAGGCCGTGGACGGTGAAGGCGAGGTCGAGCAGGAGGCGGGTCGCCTCGGTGCCGTAACCCTTGCCCCGTGCCTCCGGCTCGCCGATCAGCATCCCCATCGTCGCCACCCGGTTCCGATGGTCGATGTCGCGCAAGTCGCAGCCGCCGACCGGGCGCATGGTGGCCAGCTCGTAGATGTCGAAGTGCTGGTCGCCGCTCGCGACCCCGGCCTCGAACCAGGCGGTCTGGTGCTCCTCGGTCCGCGGCAGCGGCGGCGCCCCGAGCGAGCGCAGGGTGCCGAGGTCGTTGATCCAGCGGGTGTAGGTCGGGATCAGGTCGCGCCGCTTCGGCCCGAGCCCGACCTTCTCGCCGACGACGTTGAGGATCGGCGCCCCGTCCATCCGTTCCCGTCCTCCCCCGCCGACCGGACCAATCGCATTCCCAACCGCGCCAGCGACCGCCCCGTCGCCGGTCGGCGGTTAGTCGGTTGGCCAGGGGATCATCTCAAACGGGGTGCACTCCCGTGCCGGCCGGCGCGAAGTCGGGCAGCCAGCCCGCCTCGGCCGCGAAGAGCTCGTCGACCATCGTCCGGATCTGCCCGAGCGTCAGCAGCGCCCCGGTCAGCGGGTCCAGCGTCACGGCGTGGTGGACGTGCTCCCGGTCGCCGCTCAACGCCGCCTCGACCGCCAACTCCTGGACGTTGGTGTTGGTGCGGTTGACCGCCGCGCACTGGGGCGGCAGGGGGCCGACCGCCGTCGGCTGGACGCCGTTGCGGTCGACCAGGCACGGCAGCTCGACGCAGCACCCCGCCGGCAAGTTCGGGATCAGGCCGCGGTTGGCGACGTTGCCGTAGACGACGCTCGGCTGGCCGGTCTCGGCCGCGTTGACGATGGCCGCGCCGTACTCGACCGACGGCGCCAGCTCCCCCTTCAGCCGATCGAGCAACTCGCCCGTCCGGCCGGCCTCGTCGTGGGCGGCGCAGACCTCGTAGTAGTCCCACCGCTTCGGGATGAACGACGCGACCCGGGCGGCGTCCTTCCGGAAGTAGGGCAGGTACTCCGAGGCGTGGTGGCTCGATTCGGTGTGGAAGAAGCCGAAGGCGGCCATGATCTCGGTCCGGACCCGCTCCTGACCGCCGCCGCCCTCGTAGACGGAGTCGCCGCGCTCCGCCTCGCTATGCTCGCCCCGGTCCCGTGCCAACCCGTTCGCCCCCGGCCCGGCCGGGTTCTGGTTCAGATTCCGCTCGGCCATCACCTCCTTCAGGACCGGGTAGAGATCCTCTCCGCCGCGGCGGAAGCGGAGGAACCACGCCTGGTGGTTGATGCCGGCGGCGAGGAAGTCGACTTCCTCGTAGGGCACGCCGAGCTGGCGGGCCAGCATCCGCGAGGTGTTCTGGACGCTGTGGCAGAGGCCGACGACCTTGACGCCCAGCCGGTCCAGGTACCAGCAGCTCATCGCCATCGGGTTGGCATAGTTGATCAGCAGCGCCGCCGGGCACAGCTCGGCCATGTCGGTCGCCAGGGCGCGGAAGACCGGCGCCGAGCGGAGGAATCGGAAGACGCCGCCCGGCCCCAGCGTGTCGCCGACGGTCTGGTCGAGCCCGTAGCGGCGGGGGATCTCGACGTCGAGCCGGTACGCTTCGAGGCCGCCGATCTGGAAGGTGACGACGACGTAGTCGGCCCCGGCGAGCGCCCGCCGGCGGTCGACCGTGGCCTCGACCCGGGTCGGCAACCGGTGGTGGGCGACGAGCTCGCGGACGGCGGCGGCGGTCCGCTCCAACCGGCCCGGATCGACGTCCATCAGCGCCAGGGTGGCACCGCGCAACTCGGGGAAGCTGAGGAGGTCGCCGACGAGGCGGAGCGGAAAGACGTAGCCGCCGGCGCCGATGATCGCGATCTTTGCCATCGTCTGGTTCCTCTCCGGTCGGTTCGTTCGGGCCAACAGTCGGCACCGCCGACCCGCCCTCGGTACCGGCTGGCGCCGGTGGTTCGGGGCGATCGGCTACCCCTTGGTCGCCCCCGTCGCGATGCCCGAGATCAGGTAGCGCTGGAGGTAGAGGTAGGCCAGGGTGACCGGCAGCACCGCCAGCGAAGCGGCGGCCATCAAGGCGCCCCAATCGACGGTCCAGAGGCCGATGAAGTCGGCCAGGCCGGGGGTCAGCGTCCGCCGGTCGTCCTGGGAGATGAAGGTGTAGCCGAACAGGAACTCGTTCCAGGACTGGACGAAGGCGTAGAGCGCCGTCGTCATCAGGCCGGGCACCGCCAGCGGCAGGACGATCCGCCAGACGACCTGGCTCGGCGGGCAGCCGTCGAGCTGGGCCGCCTCCTCGACCTCGGTCGGCACCTGGTCGAAGAACCCCTTCAGCATCAGGGTGCTGAGCGGCACGCTGAAGGTGGTGTAGGTCAGGATCAGCGACCAGAGGCTATCCAGCAGGCCGAGGTTGTTCATCGTGATGTAGAGCGGCACCACCAGCAGCACCCCTGGCACCATCTGGCCGAGGACCATGGCGACGCCGGCCAGGCTGATCCCCGGCAGCCGGCCGAAGCGGCTGAAGGCGTAGCCCGCCAGGGTCGAGACGACCAGGGTGGCGGCAGTCACCGTGGTCGCGACCAGCAGGCTGTTGCGGACGTAGGTGAGGAAGTTGCTCTGCCCCAACACCAGACCGAAGTGCTCGAAGGTTGGCCGGCTCGGGACGAAGGTCGGCTCCGCGGTGCGGATCTCCGGCGTCGGCTTGAGCGCGGTCGAGACCATCCAGAGCACCGGGAAGAGCGCGTAGGCCAGCAGCACGGCGACGCAGGCGTAGGCCAGGAGGACCGGCCACGACCAGCGCCGCCACGTGGTCGAAGTCATGTCGTCCGCCTCTCCTCCCGTCGCCGGCCGAGAACGGCGTACCCGCCACCGACGAGCAGCAGCAGCACGATCATCATCACCGAGAGGGCGGCCGCTTCGCTGATCTCGAAGGTGCGGAAGGCCATCCGGTAGACCAGGGTCGCCAGCGTCTCGGACGCGTGCAACGGTCCCCCTTCCGTCAGGAGCCAGATGAACTCGACGTTGTTGAAGGTCCAGACGACGTGGAGGACGATCAACGCCAGGGACACCCCCTTCAGGTGCGGCAGGGTGATCCGCCAGAAGCGCTCCCAGGCGCTGGCGCCGTCGATCGCCGCCGCCTCCAGCAGCTCTTTGGGGACGGCCTGGAGCGCCGCCAGCAGCGTGATGGTGTAGAAGGGGAAGCTGCGCCAGACGTTGACGAAGATCGTGGCGCCGAGGGCGGTCGAGAGGTCGCCCAGCCAGTAGACCGGCTCGGCCAGGAGCCCAGCCCGGACCAGCAGCACGTTGCCGATGCCGTACTCCGGCTGCAGGATCCAGCGCCAGGTCATCGCCGCGATCACGATCGGCACCGTCCAGGGGATCAGCACCAGCATCCGGAAGAGGCCGCGGCCCCGCAGCGGCTGGTTGAGGAGCACCGCCGCGCCGAGCCCGAGCAGGTACTCGCCGCCGACCGAGCCGACCGTCCAGACCAGGCTGTGCCAGACGGCCGGCCAGAAGAGCGTCTGGTCGGCGAGTTGGGTGCGGAAGTTGGCGAGCCCGACGAACTCGGAGCCGGGCCGGACGAGGTTGACGTCCTGGACGCTGAGCCAGAAGGTCCGCAGCAGCGGCCAGACGGTGAAACCCAGCAGCAGCAGCACCGACGGCAGCACGAACAGGTAGACGAAGCCGTGCCGGGCCAGCGGCCGCGGCAACCGGAGCGCCGGCGCCGCCCGCGCCGGCCGCGCGATCTGGATCCCCACCCGCGTCTCCTCCCTTTCGCGCAATCCGCCGGCGCGGCCTCCCTCGCTCCCCAGCCCCCCGCTCCCGCCGCGGCGGGAGCGGGGGGGACCGGTCCCGGTGACCTGGTGCCGGGTCGATCCTTCCAGAGGTCGTGGCGCGGGGGGACCAGGAGGCCGCCCGGTCGCCGCTAGGCCTGGCCCTGCTCCTCCAGCGCCGCGTTGACCTGCTCCGAGAGGGCGGTCGCCGCCTGCTCCGGCGTCGACTGCTCCAGCAGCACGCCCTGGAAGGCGTCGATCATGTGCTGGCTGATCTGACCGAGGGCGATCTGGGGCCAGGCCCGCCCCTGCGGCACCAGGTCCATGAAGGGCGTGGTCCACTTGCCCTCGGCCTCGACGTCGCTGCGGACCGAGCGGTTGACGTAGGCCGCCATCGCCTGGGCCTCGCGGCCGGCGACGAACCTCAGGAACTCCCACGCCTCGGCCGGGTGCGGCGAGTCGGCGAAGGTCACCTGGTAGGCCACCTCGAGGAAGGTCGCCGGGGTCCGCTTGTAGGGGATCGGCGCGAAGGCGATGTCCGCCATCGTCTCCGGGTTCTCGTCCTCGTAGCCGACCATCCAGGGACCGTCGACGGCGCTCGCGATCGTCGCCTGGGCCAGGTTGGTGTCCAGCTCGGTGTAGCCCCAGCTGGCGGCCTCCCGCGGGACGATGCCGTGGGTGTGCATCAGGTCGTAGTAGAACTGGAAGACCTCGGTCGCCCGAGCCAGCTCCTCGGGGTTGTCGGTCCACGTGTTGCGGAAGGTGCCGTCGCCGGTCGGGACGGCGATGTCGAGGTCGTTCTGCCAGAAGTAGACGATGACTTCTTGCGGCTGGCGGACGCTCTGGCCGCAGAAGCCGAAGCCGGGGATTCCGGCCTCCTTCAGCTTGAGGCCGGCCGCGACCAGGTCGTCCCACGTCTCCGGCGGCGCTTCCACCCCCGCTTCCGCGAACTGGTCGGCGTGGTACTGGTAGGCTCGGATGCCGAGGTAGTGGGGCACCCCGCCGAGGATCCGGTCGTCGAAGGTGATCCCGGCCACGGTCTGCTCGTACAGGGCGTCCTTCTCCTCCCAGGCGTCCCACTGCTCGGTCAGGTCGGCCAGGATCCCCATCCGCTGGTAGGTGGGGATCGTCTCCGGCAGCGACCAGACGACGTCCGGCAGGTTGCCGCCCTGGGCGGCGACGGTGACCCGGTTCTCAAGCTGCTCGAAGGAGACGGTCTGGGCGTTGACGCGGATGTTCGGGTTCTGGGCTTGGAACGCATCGAGCACCGCGACCATGTTCGCGTAGTCGGCGTTGTTGGCGGCCACCGGCCACCAGTACTCGAGCTCGACGGTCTCCTGGCCGCGCCCGGCCGCCGCGGTCGCCCGGCCGGCGACCGGGGCAAGCACGGCTGGCGCCGCCAGCGCCGCTCCGGCCCGTCCCAGGAAGCGTCGGCGCGAGGCCGCGCCCCGCAGGATGTCGGTGATCGCGCTGGGTGTCCGATCCACGGTGATCCCTCCTGCCGCGCCCCGCCGCTACGCGTGGCGCCTTGCTCCTCGATCGCCTCGGGCGAACCCTTCCGCCCGGGCTAGGAACCCCGAACGGTGACCGCGCCCCCTCCTTTCCCCGGCGGGGCATGGACCACCGCCGGCACCGGTCCCGTTGACCCGCGCGGGCAAAACTCCACGGGGAACTCCCGCCCGGCGGGCGCCGCGCCGCCTTCGACCGCGCCGATCGCCAGCTCGGTCGCGGCGACGCCCATCTCGTAGGCGGGCAGCCGCAGCGTGGTCAGCGGTGGCGCCGCGGCGCGAGCCAGGTAGATGTCGTCGAAGCCCGCCACCGAGACCTCCTCCGGCACCCGCAGGCCGTGCCGCTGGAGGCACTCCATGGCGCCGAGGGCCGTCAGGTCATTGACGGCGAAAACGGCGGTGAAGCCGACGCCGCGCGCGAGCAGCCTCTCCATCGCGGCGTAGCCGTGGTGGCGCAGGTGCCCGGCGGCGACGACCAGCGCCGGATCGACGGGAAGACCGGCGGCGGCCATCGCCTGGCGGTAGCCGGTCAGGCGGTCCCGCTCGGGCAGCGAGAGGCGCCCGGTGAGGTGGGCGATCCGGCGGTGGCCGAGGGCGATCAGGTGGTCGACGACCTGGACGGCGCCGCCGCGGAAATCGGCGTAGACCCAGGCAATGTCCTCGCGCCCGGGGCGGGTCGGGAGGACGACCCACGGCGCCGCGATCCGATCCGGCGGCGGCAGCAGCGGGCTGGAGCGGCGGCCATCGACCAGGAGCGTGCCGTCAACCCGCCGCTCGGCCGCGCCGAGACCGGGCGAGTCGGCGTCGTTGGGGCCGGCGACCTCGAGCATCAGGGCGTAGCGGGCGCGGGCGGCGGCGTCGACGATGCCGGAGACCACCTCGTCGAGGAACGGCTCGGTCAGGAAGCGCTCGTGGCGGCGGACGAGGAGCAGCCGCAGGGCCTGGACCCGCCCTTTGCGGAGGCTGCGGGCGGCGGGATCCGGCTGGTAGCCGAGGTCGGCGACGGCGGCCGCGACGCGGGCGCGGGTTGCCGGGTGGACATCCGGCAGGCCGTTGATGACCCGGGAGACGGTCTTGTAGGAGACGCCGCTGCGTTCGGCGACGTCCTTGATGCTCGGCCTCGCCACCGGCTGCTCCTGACAACGTTGGCGGGATCGTTGTCGGGACAGTATCGGAGGCACCGGCGGGTGTCAAGCATCGCGCCCAGGGGGGCGTCGGCCCCGACCCCGATCGGAGAATCTGTCGTCCCGCCGCAAGCCGCGTCGCCGCCGCCTTCGGCCCGAGGACGGCGGCAATCTGGCACCAAACCGACATCCACGTCACGGGCAAGCGGCGGGTTCGGCTGGTGCCTCTTGGAGGACGTCAGCAGTCGATCATCGGCCGTCGTCCACCGAGGGGCGGCCGTTCGTGCCCGGTTGATTGGCGCGGCGCCGCGCCGCGTCCCTGAACTGGCCCGACCACGCCCCTCGATCGATGTCCGGGGCGGAAGGGCTAACCCGACCGACGGCGGCAACCGGCCGGGACCCTAGACCGCTTCCCGTTCCCGCCGGATCTCGGCCAGCCGGACCAGCAGCGACTCCAGGTCCTGGAAGACACCGAGCGAGCCCTGGAGCCCGCCGGCGACGAGCGCGTTGACATGACCGGCCTGGTTCTCCAGCCCCGTCCTGGCCGGGTCGGGTGCGGTCTGCAAGCGGATGTCGGTCGCCAGCCCGATCACCCCCCACCAGCGGGCCGGGTCGACCTTCCGGCTGAGGCAGTCCATGTAGCCCGCCTCCCAGTTGGCGCCGGAGTCTTCGCTGACGTGGTAGAGGACGACCTGGCTCTCCTCGACGGCGGCGATGTCGACCTCGTAGATCAGCCTGGGGGTGACGTCGTCCCGCGTCTTGTCGTTCGGCTCGCTCTCGTTCGGGCAGAAGACGTCGTAGCCGAGGCCGCGCAGGCGGGCCGCGAGGGCGAGGTTCCAGGCGGCGTCGGCGGCGGTGAACATCGGCCCGGCCAGGTAGATCCTCACTCGCCGCCTCCGACCCCGGCCGGGCGCGGTGCCGGAGGCGCGGTCTCCTCTCGCGGCTCGGCGTCCTCTGCCGCGAGGCCGAGCGTCGCGGCCGGGCTGGGGACCGGGCCGCTGTCGGTCGGCAGGACGGGCGCGTCGGCCTCCATCTCCCGCTCCCCTTCGTCGGCGAGGGCGGCCGTGCCGGGGGCGCCGGCGATTCGCTGCCTGGGGATGTCGATCTGCTGGGTCAGCCAGAGCGAGACGAAGATGAAGACGGTGCCGAACAGGAACGGGAACTGGTAGCCGAGCCGCTCCCAGAGCGCCGCCCCGGCGATCGGGACGACGATCGCGGTCAGGTGGGCCATCGAGATCCCCATCGCCAGGCTCGGCGCCAGGTCCTGCGGCAGGCAGATCTTGCGGAGGTAGGTCGTCGTCCCGATCGAGAAGAGGAAGAGGAAGTTGTAGCCGAGGTAGGTCAGGTAGAGGAGCCAGACGTTCTGGGAGAGGGCGAAGCCGAGGAAAACCACGAGGTGCAGGGTATAGCCGGCGGTCAGCATCCGCTTTTCGCCGTGGCGGTCGACCAGCTTGCCGACGAGGCCGCCGGTCCGCCAGTTGATGACCGCCGAGACGATGAGCAGCGTCGTCAGGGTCAGGGCGTCGACGCCGAAGGTATCGACCAGGACGAAGGGCGCGAACGCGAAGTAGATCTGCTGCCGCGAGCCGTCGAGGAAGGTCAGCCAATAGTAGAGGCGGTACTCCTTGCGCCAGGTGATCCGCGGCGCCGCCTTGGCCAGGGCGCGAGCGTCCGCCGAGACGGGGAAGCGAAGGATGACCAGGGCGCCGACGACGGCGCAGACGCCGGTCGCGACGAAGAGGCCGCGCAGCCACGGGCCCTGGACCGCCCGCAGGTCGCCGGAGGTCCGCTCCAAGGCGAAGAGGATCGCCAGCGTCACGATCAGGGCGACGATGGTGCCGGCGAAGCCGATCGAGCGGAAGCGGCCGAGGACGCTCCCCTCCTCGCCGTGTTTGGCGAGCGAGAGGCCGAGCGCGTCCTGGAGCTGGAGCCAGGAGTGGTAGCCGATGCTGGAGATCAGAGTCGGCACGATCAGGCCGACGAAGGAGTTGGCGCCGGCGAAGAGCATGTAGCCGACGCCGGCGACGACGAGCGCGATCGCGGTCGCCCGCGCCAGCCCCTGCCGCAGGAGGATGGCGGCGACGAAGATAAGGAGGAAGCCGGGCACCTCGCGGATGGCGATCAGGTAGCCGTTGAGGGCGCCGCCCATCCCGATCTCGTCGCGGAAGAAGTTGGGCGAGATGGTCTGCGGGATGTTGATGACGATCAGGGCGAGGAAGGTGGTGATCGCCAGCAGGGTGTAGCCGCGCCGGAGCTGCTCGGCGGAGAGCCCCGAAGGCGCCTCAGCCCGGATCGTCGTCCCCTGCCCCGCGCCCACGCTTGCCTCCCCTACCCGGCCGCCCTCGAACTAGAAGGCGGGAAGGGAAGTCTACGCGACCAAGCATTAAGGGCCCGAACCTGTCGATGTAGACTCATGCCGTCCGGTCGCAATGATTCGGGAGACGGGCGCGAAGACTCAGGTCCGGGCCCAGCCGGGTTCAAACGAACTCGACGCGGAGGCGCGACGCGAGCGCGTTGAAGCGTTCCAAGTTGCCTGGGACGACATGGTTGCGGTAGTTGCCGCGCTCTCGCCGGAAGACCAGGAACGATTCGAGCGCGAAATGAGGGACGCGATCAGCGGCGGCATTCAGCGCCGCGTCGTCTGGTTGGGCGCCAGCGCTACGGCGGAACAGACGGTACCAGCTAGAAGCGTTCGACGACCTGGAGCGGGGAACGTGGCCCAACGAGCACCGATCACCGAGCGAACGACGGCGGATGCCAACCGCGAGAGAGCCCTTGCGCAGTTTCAAGAGATCCAGCGCGAGCTCTGGGAAGGCTCCCAAGATCTGACGGACGAAGAGCGAGAGGCGTTGGTGCGTGAAGCTGTCGACGACGTGATTCGGCGGAAGGTCATCGCGATGCGAGCCGCCCAAAACGGTTGAACGACCGTGTCTTGCTCGACGCGAACGTGCTGATCAGCCTTGCTTTAGGGACTTGGCTCGGTGGAACCATCTATCGCATCTTTCGCCTTGCGGCCCTCGTGCGGATCGAGATCATCGTCGCCGCGGAATCGCTCATCGAGTTCCGGAGTTCGATCGCCCGAAAGCCGGTGCTGCGTCGTCGATTCCCGCCCGTCCTGGTTGAGTCGTTCATCGCCGAGGTGGATGCCTGTGCCGAGGTGCTCGTCCGTCTGCCGGCGCCTGCGCCACCGCGGTGCCGTGACCCGCGGGATGATTACCTCATCGAGGAAGCCCTTCTCCATCACACCGACGCGATCGTGACCGGGGATGACGACCTGCTCGTGCTCTTGGAGCAGTTCGGCGCACTTCCAATCCTGCCGCCTGGCCGGTTCCTCGAACAGTGGGATCGGGAGGCAGGCGGTTCACTCCCGACAGGCTGAGTTGATCTACCTGCCCACGAAAGCGAGGGGCGGCCGATCGGCCGCCCCTCGTTCGTTCAAACCGTTACGAACCGCGGTCGCCTACGCTGCTGGCGTCGCCCCGGCGCCGGCCCCACCGACGCCGGCCTCGGCGGCGCGCTCGGCCTCGGCCAGGTCGTCGGCGGTCAGCAGCGCCGGCTCCAGGTAGGTGTCGTGCTCGGCCGGCTCCGCCCCCTCGCGCAGGAAGGCGACCAGGATGTCGAGCGCCGTCCGCGCCTGCCCACCCGGGAACTGCTCGATCGTCGCCGCCATCCGGCCCTCGCTGATGGCGACCAGGGCCTCCGGCAGCGCGTCGAAGCCGATCACCGGCAGGTTCTCCAGTCCCTGGGCCTGGGCCACCTCGATGACGCCGAAGGCCATGTCGTCGTTGGCGCAGACGACCGCCGCCGGCTCCGGATTGCCGGCCAGCGCCGACTCGAAGACCTGGACCGCGCGGTCGCGGGCGAACTCGGCGGTCTGGCTGACGACGACGGTGACCGCGTCCTGGCCGGCGAGCGCCTGCTCGAGCCCGGTGTGGCGGTCGATCGCCGGGGTGGCGCCCGGCTGCCCCTGCAGCTCGTAGATCTCGCCGCCGTTCGGCAGCAGCTCCAGCACGTACTCGCCCTGGAGCTCGCCGCCGCGGACGTTGTCCGCCCCGACGTGGGCCAGCGTCGGCACGTCGGCGGCGACGTTGCGGTCGACGGTGACGACGGTGACGCCGGCGTCGATCGCGGCCTGGATCGCCGGCCCGAGGGCGGCACCGTCGTTCGGGCTGATGACGAGGCCGGTGATCCCCTGGGCCACCGCCGCCTCGAGGTCGGCCGACTGCTTGGTCGAGGAGGGCCGGCCTTGCTCCTGGCCGTCGAGCGGCAGGAACTCGATGCCGCCCAGCTCTTCGGCGTGCTGCTGGGCCAGGTTCATCATGTGGACGAAGAAGGGGAAGTTTAGCCCCGGCACCGAGAAGGCGATCTGGAGCGTTTCCTGGGCGCCGGCCAGCCGGGCCGTCGCCGGCAGCGCCGCCGCCACGCCCGCCGCCCCGGCGACCTGGACCAGCCGTCGCCGCGAGATGTTGGCATTCACGAACCCGTCCGACATCGTCGTCTCCTCCTTGTTCGAGCCGAGGACCGCCTGGCCCTCGCATCGCCCGACCGCGCCCTCGGGCGCCGGCCAAGCCACCGTCCGGCATCGTCGCACGTCGCCACCGCCCGCGGAAGGGACCGGCACGGCGCGTCTCCCCTCCTCTATCGGCTATCTCCTATCCCCTACCGGCGGCGCTGCTTGGCGAGCTGGTCGAAGAGCACGCTGAGGATGATGATCGCGCCGACGACGATCGGCTGCACGTAGGGGTTGACGTTGCGGATCACGAGCGCGTTCTGGAGGACGCCGATCAGCATCGCCCCGATGAACGTCCCGATCACCCCGCCCTGGCCACCGAAGAGGCTGGTGCCGCCGATAACGACCGCCGCGATCGCGTTGAGCTCGAACCCCTGCCCGGCCACCTGTTCGGCCGAGTTCAGGCGGGAGGTCTGGAGGAACCCGGCCAGCCCCGCGCAGAACCCGCTGATGACGTAGACGCTGGCCCCGAGGAGGACCGTGTTCAGGCCGGACAGCCGGGCCGCCTCGGGGTTGCCGCCGAGGGCGTAGATCCAGCGCCCGTACTGGGTGTACTTGAGCACCACCTGGCCGATCGCGACCAGCACCAGGAAGAAGACGACCGGCACCGGCACCGGCCCCAGGAACCCCTGGCCCCAGAAGGTGAAGTCGTCGGAGAAGGAGCTGATCGGCTGGCCGTTCGACCAGAGCAGCGTCGCCCCCCGCCAGGCCGTCAGGCCGCCGAGGGTGACGATGAAGGCGGGGATCCCGATGCGGGCGATGAGCGTCCCCTGGAAGGCGCCGATCAGCATGCCGAGACCGATCGCGGCCAGGGCCGCCAGGAGAACCCGGCTGCCGCCGGGGTCGGTGACGCCGCCGACGAGGAGGTCGCGCGTCCCCTTGGCGACCGAGGCGCAGACGATGCCGGCGAAGGCGAGCATCGAGCCGACGGAGAGGTCGATCCCGGCGGTCAGGATGACGAAGGTCATGCCGATCGCCAGGATCCCGATGATCGACACCTGGCGGAGTACGTTGAACAGGTTGCGCTCGGTCCGGAACCCCGGCTCCAGGATCGACATCACCGCCACCAGCAGCAGCAGGAAGATCAGCGGCGCGAACCGGCTGAACAGGTCCACCGCGTCGATCGACCGTTTCTCGCCGCCGACCGCGGCCGCGTCCGTCGTCGCCATCCGCCTCCCCGTTGCTGCCGTGCCCGCACGATGGTGTCGTGCCAGGCCTCCGCGTCCGCCGGGCACGCTCGTTGTCACCCTGGAGTGCCGCCGGATCGCACCCGGGAAGCCCTCCCCGGTACGTCCGACCCCGCTCCAAGCCTCGTCATCCTGAGCGAAGCCGAAGGATCTCGCTCCAACGTCCTCCACCTCGTACGCAGAACGCCGCTGCCGTGGGTCCGGCTCGGGTCCTACTCGGGGACCCGAGTAGGACCCGAGCCGGACCCGAACCGAGATCCTTCGCTTCGTTCAAGATGACGGTGCCTGACGGCGCCTCCAAGCAGGCTTGAGCCCCCCGCTACGCCGCCTGCTCCTCGCGGCCCACCCCGGTCGCGAGACCCATGATCGCCTCCTGGGTCGCTTCCGCCCGCCCCAGCTCCCCCGCGATCCGTCCCTGGCGCATCACCAGCACCCGGTCGCTCATCCCCAGGATTTCCGGCAGCTCGGAGGAGATCATCAGGATCGCGACCCCCTGCCGGGCGAGGTCGTTCATCAGGTGGTGGACCTCGGCCTTGGCGCCGATGTCGATGCCGCGGGTCGGCTCGTCGACGATCAGCACCTTCGGTCGCAGCGCCAGCCACTTGGCGATGACCACCTTCTGCTGGTTGCCGCCCGAGAGGTTGACGACCTTCTGCTCCAGCCCCGGCGTCCGGATGCGGAGCGCCCGGACGAACCCCTCGGCTCGCCGCTTCTCCTCGCCGAGGCGGACGAAGCCGGCCCGGACGAACTGGGCGAGCGAGGCGAGGCTGATGTTGTCGCGCACCGCCAGCCCGAGCACCAGCCCCTGCGCCTTGCGGTCCTCCGGCACCAGACCGAGGCCGCGCCGGATCGCGTCGCGGGGGGAGCGGATGTCGACCGGGCGGCCCTCGATCAGCACCTGGCCGGCGTCGAACGGGTCGGCGCCGAAGATCGCCCGGACCACCTCGGTCCGGCCGGAGCCGACCAGCCCGGCGAGGCCGACGATCTCGCCGGCGCGGACGCCGAAGGAGACGTCGCGGAGGACGATTGCCGAGGCGTCGTAGCGGCTGCCGGCGCGGGAGAGGCAGCGCACCTCGAGCACGAAGGGGGCGTCGGCGGCGGTCTCGGTGGAGTCCTTCTGGAAGAGGTCGCTCAGGTTGCGGCCGACCATCATCCGGACGATGCCGCCGGGGGTCGCCGCGGCGGTCGCCACGTCGCCGGCGTTCTGGCCGTCGCGTAGGACCGTCACCCGATCGCACATCGCGAAGACCTCTTCCAGCCTGTGGGAGATGAAGATGACGCCGAGACCGCCGGCGGTCAGGCCGCGGACGATCCCGGCCAGGGCCGCCACCTCGGTGTCGGTCAGGGCCGAAGTCGGTTCGTCCATGATCACGATCCGGGCGTCGTAGGAGAGCGCCTTGGCGATCTCGACCATCTGCTGCTCGGCGACGCTGAGGTCGCGGACGACGGCGTCGGACCGGAGGGAGACGCCGAGCTGGTCGAGCAGCTCGCCCGTCCGCCGCTCCATCTCGGCGGCGCGGACGAAGCCGCCGGCGTTCGGCTCCCGCCCGACGAAGACGTTCTCCGCCACGGTCAGGTTGGGCATCAGGTTGAATTCCTGGTAGATGATCGAGATCCCGAGGTCCTGCGCCTGGCGGGGTCTGGAGAGCGCGACCGGCTCCCCGTTGAGGAAGATCTCCCCCGCGTCCGGGGCGTAGACGCCGGAGAGGATCTTCATCAGGGTCGACTTGCCGGCGCCGTTCTCGCCGACGAGCGCCAGGCACTCGCCGGGGAACACCTCGAGCGAAACGTCCCGCAAGGCGACCACGCCCGGGAAGAGCTTGGTGATGCCGGCCATCCGCAGGAGCGGCTCGCCGTCCGCTGCCGGCCGCGCCGCCGCGGCCACCTGGTCTTGCGCCATGCCGGCCCTGCCCCCCGATCGCTGGTTCCGTCGAGCGGGCCGCAGTATCGCACCGGGGCATGACCGGGACAAACCGATCCACCGACCCACCGATCCGGGGGCGACCCGGCAAGGCAGGCCCCGCCCGTACAATCGGAGGCGGGTTCCGAAGGGAGAATCCTTCGTCGGCGCAAGGAGGGATCAGCATGGACGGCGGGCGACTTGATGGGATCGTGCGGCTGCTTGGCCGGGGGATGTCGCGGCGCTCCGCCTCGGCGCTCGCGGCGACCGGGGCGGTCGCGGCGGGGGCGGGCCGGTTCGCGGCGGCGCCCGCTGTGGCCGGACAAGCGACGCCCGGTGCCGGGGAGACCTGCCCAACCACGACGCTGGAGGAGAACAAGGCGCTGGTCGAGCGCTACTGGGCCGAGGTCTGGACCGCGGGCGGCGAGGCGGCAGCGGCCGACCTCTTGGCCGTCGACGAGCTCCACCACTGGGGCGTCGGCGGCGACACCGTTGGCCCGGCGGCGTTCACGGAGCGGCTTGGCCGCTTCCTGGCGGCGTTCCCCGACTTCGCGGTGCGGGTGGACCAGTTGGTGGCCGAGGGCGACCTCGTCGTCAGCCGGTGGACCGCCACCGCGACCCAGGAGGGCGAGTGGCTCGGCATCCCCGCCACCGGGGCGGCGGTCGAGTACACCGGGATGAATGTCTTCCGGATCGCCTGCGGCCGGATCGCCGAGGCGTGGGGCGAGGCGGACCACCTCGGGCTGCTGCGCCAGCTCGGCGGCGTGCCCGACGCGGCCACTCCGGGCGCCGGCGGCTGATACGGTCTCCGGGCGATCGGTTCGCCCTGACGGCCCGTCATCCAGGGCGGAACGAGGGATCTCTGCTCGAGTCCTCCTCGGGTCCCCGAGGAGGACCCGCCGCGGCGGCGTCGTTCGTTCGGCCGCTGGCGGAGTCGGAGAGAGATCCTTCGGCTTCGCCTCAGGATGACGGGGGGTGGCTGGGGCGAACCCTACAGCGGTTCGCAGAACAGTTGACCCGCCGCCGCGGTTCCCCCTCTCCTGCCGCAGCGGGAGAGGGGGTCAGGGGGTGAGGGCATTCCGGTGAGGCCGGCCAACGAGTGTGCAGATCGCTTCAATCGATCGCCTGGAGTCCGCACGAGATCGATCTGCCATTGCGCACGAACGCCCTGGCCCCGCCGCAACGGACCTGGAGTGGGCAGGAGCGCGGGTTCCCCGGTCACTCCAGGTCCATCGTCCGCAGCCGCCAGGCCGCCAGGGCGAGGGCGACGAGCGAGACGATGGCGACCGCCAGGAGGGCGCCGCGGAGGGTGCTCGCGCCCTCCACCGTCACGTCGGGGTCGCCGAGGAGGGCGACGAAAACGGACTCGGCGGCGTGCCGGATCGAGACCGACTTCACCCCCGGCAGGAACCGCCCGAGCAGCGTTTCCCAGGCGAAGACGTAGACCATCCCGGCCAGGAGTGCCCGCGGCACGACGAGGCTGACCAGGAGGAAGACGGAGGCGAGCAGGACCGTGCCGGCGACGGTCGCCCCGGCCATTGCGCCGAGCAGCGGCCCGAGGGCGGTCTCCGGCGCCACCCGGCTGGCGGTGTCGACCGGCCCACGGGAGGCGACCAGGGTCGTCAGCGCCAGGCCGCCGAGGAGCAGCGGCAGGGCGACGACGAGGACCGCCAGCCACTTCTCGAGGACGATCCGGGGGCGGGCCCGCGGCTTCAGGGTCAGGTACGGCAGGGTCCGGTCCTCCAGCTCGTTGCCGAAGGCGGAGGTCGCCAGGAGGAGGACCGCGATCGGCAGCAGCGTCGGCAGGAAGAGCTGCTGGAAGGTGGTCGTCAGGAAGCCGCGCGGGGTGACGTCGCCGGGGCGGACCAGGTAGATGAGCGCGAAGAGGGTCGGCAGCAGCGCCAGGGCCAGGGTCACCCGCGCCATCCGGCCGGCCAGGAACTGGCGGACCGTCAGCGCGAAGACGGGCAGGGCGCGCCAGACCAGGGGGGTCGCGAGGGTCACCGGCCGACCAGGTAGGCGAAGACGGAGGCGAGCGATTCGTCGACCGCCTGGACCTCCAGCAGCCGCACCCCTTCCCGCCGGGCCAGCAGCGGCACCGCCCGCGAGAAGGCGCGGATGTCGTGGGTCTGGGCCAGCAGGCGGCCGTCGCCGTCGACCCGGACGGCGCTCGTCGAGCGGTCGCCGATCAGGGCGGCGGCGAAGCGCCGGGGGTCGTCGGCACGGATCATCACCTCGCGGGGGTGCTCGTCCATCTTGTCGCGGATGGCGAGGATATCGCCGGCGGCGGCGAGCTTGCCGTTGACGATGACGAGGATGTTGTCGGCGAAGCGCTCCACCTCGGTCAGGACGTGGGAGGAGACGATGACGGTCCGCCCCTCGGCGCCGAGCCGCCGCAGCAGCGCGATGAGGCCGGCCCGCTGGACCGGATCGGTCCCGTTCAGTGGCTCGTCGAGCAGCAGCACGTCCGGGTCGTGGACGAGGGCGGCGGCGACCTTGATCCGCTGCCGCATCCCCTTCGAGTAGCCGCCGACGGCCCGCTCGGCGGCCTCCTCCATCTCGACGAGCCCGATCGCCCGCGCCGTCGCCGCGGCGGGGTCGACCACCTCCTGGAGGACGGCGTTGAGGCGGACGAACTCCCGCCCGGTCAGGAACGGGTAGACGATCTCTTGCTCCGGCACCAGGCCGAGCCGCTTGTAGACGGCGGGGTTGCCGCGCGTCTTCTGGCCGTGGATGGCGATCGTCCCGGTCGAGGGCGAGATGAGGCCGGCCATCAGTTTGAGGATGGTCGATTTGCCGGCGCCGTTCGGGCCGAGCAGGCCGGTCACCCCGGCGGCGACGCCGAAGGAGACATCCGAGACGGCGACGATGTCGCCGTACCACCTGGAAACGTGCTCGAAGACGACGGTCGGGGAGGCGCCGGCGACGAGACCGGGCAGGGCCTCGCGCTCGGCGGGGGGCATGGAGAGGGGCGCGGCGGCGGCCGGGCGGGCCGACCAGCGCGGCCTGGGGGTGGTCTCAGTCACGGCCGGCGTACCGCCCGAACATGACCGCGCAGCAGACGGCGACGACCGCGACCATGGCCGCGCCGATCGCCCAGAGCGGGAAGGAGACGAACGTGCCGAACTCGGGACCCTCGATCGTCGGCCACAACCCCTCGACCAACCCGGCGGACGTCCGGGTCGGGCTCAGCAGGGCGACCCAGTCGGTCAGGGTCCCCTGCTCGGCGAGGGCGAAGGTGAGCGCCCCGCTGAGCGCCTCGGAGATGAGGAAGCCGAGGACGATGACCCCGACCGCGACCCCCTTGCGGCCGGTGAAGGAGGAGATGAGCAGCCCGATCGCCCCGAGGTAGAGGGCGATCAGGCCGCCGGCGACCGCGATCCGGCCGAGGTCGCCGAGGTTGTCGCGCATGGCGTCCAGCGGCGCGTCGGCCAGCAGTTGGCGGCCGAGCCAGAGGATGGTGGCGGGCAGGAGCGAGATCGAGAGGGTCAGGATCGCCGCGGCGACGAGTTTGGCGACCACGTAGTCGGGCCGTGAGATCGGCCGCGAGAAGTAGAGCGGGAGGACGCCCTCCCGCCGGTCCGGGCTCATCATCTCCGGCGCGATGGTGGCGACGAAGATGCCCTCCAGGAGGAAGATGCCGCCGAAGTAGTCGGCGTAGCCGAAGACGTCGGCGGCGGGGACGAAGGCGGTGATCCCGATCACCGCCACCACGGGGAGCAGGGCGCCGACGTAGAGCAGGATCGGGATCACCTTCGACCCCCACCCCTTCTTGAGGCCGAGCGCCCGCGCCATCGACCAGCGGGCCAGCGCCCAGACCCCTTGGAGGCGACCGCGGCGGGTCCCCTCGTAGTGGCCGTAGCCGCGGTCGTAGACCTCGCCGTAGCGGGCATCCGGGGCAGTGGGGACCGGGAGGCTCATCGCCGCTCCCGGTTGGCGGCCTCGACGTTGCCGAAGTAGAGGTCCTCCAGGGACCGGGTCTGGGCGCGGAGCTGGCGCAGGGGCAGCCCGAGGTCGGCCGCGGCGTCGCGGACGGCGTCGAAGGCGTCGTGGCCGTTGCGGCGGACGACGATCTCGTCGCGGCCGTGCGCCTCGCCGGCGGGTGCAGCGTCGACGCCGAGGGCGTGGAGGCGGGCCAGGAACGCCGCCGGGTCGCCGTCGACCCGGACGTAGAGGTCGCCGCCGCCGGGGTCCATCCCAGCCAGCGGCTGGCTGGCGACGAGGCGGCCGCCGTCGAGGATGACGACGTAGCGGCAGACCCGCTCGATGTCGTCGAGGATGTGGGAGGAGAGGACGACGGCGATCCCGAGCAGCCGCTGGATGCGGACGATCAGGGCGAGCATCTCGTCGCGCCCCTGGGGGTCCATGCCGTTGGTCGGTTCGTCGAGGAAGACGAGGCGGGGGTCGTGGACGATCGCCTGGGCGAGCTTGACGCGCTGCTTCATGCCGGTCGAGAAGCCCTTGATGGCGCGGTAGCGGGCCTCGTCAAGACCGACCTGGTAGAGCACGTCGGCGGCGCGCTGGCGGGCGGCCCGGGGCGGTAGCCCGGAGACCTCGGCCATGTGGGCGACGAAGTCGGCGGCGGTGGCGTCGGCCGGCAGGCAGTCGCCCTCCGGCATGTAGCCGACGGCGGCGCGGATCGCGACGGCCTCGGTCCGGGTATCGCGGCCGAGGACGACGGCGTCGCCGCCATCCGGCCGGATCAGCCCGAGCAGCAGCTTGATCAGGGTCGTCTTGCCGGCGCCGTTCGCGCCGAGGAGGCCGATCGCCGTCGACGGCACCGTCAGGTCGAGCGCGTCGAGGGCGACGACGCTCTTGTAGCGTTTGGTCAGCCCCCGCGTCTCGATGACGGGCGGGCCGTCGGGAACGGGTGCGGCGGCGGTGCTGGCGATTGCGGGATCGATGGTGACGGTCACGCGCGCCTCGCGAGCGGCTTTGCCCGCCCCCGAGCGGGGCGGCCGGGGCTGAGTGTAGCAGGCGGGCAACGAGCCCTCGCCCCCGGCCCGCGCTCCCTCGCGAGGGAGCGCGGGAGAACGCCGTGCGGCAGAACGCGGCGGCGACGGGATGCCGGGTCTGTTCTTGTCGCAACTCGCTCATGTGTCTCAACTGTCTCAACTCTGGGGGCACGGGGGATGGCGATCGAGAAACGGAGCCGGCACCTGCCCGGACGGATAGTCGGCGCCCTATCCGGGGGGCCGGTGCCGGCCGTGGGCGGCGGCGCCTACCATCCTCCCCACGGACGAACGGACAAGACACGCAACGGAGGATCACCCCATGGTAAGCACGCAGAACGGGTCCGGGACCGGGACCGGCGCCGCCTCGGCGCTGGCCGCCCTCTCGAACGAACTGGCGGAGGCGGTCAGCCGGGCCGGCGCCGGCGTCGTCACGGTCAACGCCCGACGCCGTCAGCCGGCGTCGGGCATCGTCTGGGAGGCCGACGGCCTGGTGGTCACGGCCAACCACGTCGTCGAGCGCGACGAGGAGATCACCCTCGGCCTGGCCGACGGGCGGACCGTCGACGCCCGCCTCGTCGGGCGGGACCCCGGCACCGACCTCGCCCTGCTGCGGACGGACGCCGGCGACCTGGAGCCGGCGGCACGCTCGGGCCTCGAGCCCCGCGTCGGCCACCTGACGCTGGCGATCGGGCGGCCGGGGCCGAGCGGGCCGATGGCCTCCTTCGGCGCCATCTCGACCGTCGGCGGCCCGTGGCGGACGCCGAGCGGCGCCACGGTTGACGGCTACCTGCGGGCCGACGTGGCGATGCTGCCCGGCTTCTCCGGCGGCCCGCTGGTCGACGGCGCCGGTGGTGTCCTCGGGCTCAACTCCTCGACGCTCGGCCGGGGCGGCGGGCTGACGGTTCCCAACGGCGCGATCGACGCGGTGCTCGCGGCGCTCCAGGCCCACGGCCGGGTCCGTCGCGGCTACCTCGGCATCGGCACCCAGGGGGTGACCCTGCCGGAGGCGCTCGTCGCCGCCCACGGTCTGCCGGCGGCGCGGGCGCTGCTGATCACCACGGTTGAGGGCGGCAGCCCGGCCGAGCAGGGCGGGCTGCTCCTCGGCGACGTGATCGTGGCGGTCGACGGCGCGACGACCAGTGAGGTCGAGCAGTTGCAGGACCAGCTCGCTGGCGACAAGGTCGGCCGGGCGATCGCGCTGCGCCTCGTCCGCGGCGGCGAGCCGCGGGAGCTGAGCGTGACGGTGGGCGAACGATAGCGAGAGGAGTCGAGGAGACGAGGGGTCGGGGGGTGGTTGTCGTGCCGCCGCGATCCCCGTCATCCTGAGCGGAGGCGAAGGATCTCGCTCCGGCTGCTTGCACCGACGGACCGGGTACGCGGCCGGGGGGGCATTCTGCCATTCGGTCGGGATGACGAGCCGGTGGCGCAGCCGCCGAGCCCGGCGATCAATCACCGGGCTGAACGGACGAAGGACCCTGAAGGGCCCTGAGTCGGGGTGCCGAACTCGACCCGGATTCCTCGGCGCATCCAACGGCCAACACGCTGGTCGTCTCAACAGCACAACGACTCGCAACCCAAGCCTCACGACCCACGCCTCACGACTCAACAGGAGCACCCATGATCACCATCGCACCTCCTCAGCCGACCGTCCCGGCCGGCATCCTGGCCGCACCGGCGCTCTCGGCGGCGTTGGCCGACCTCGTCGCCCGGGTGGCGCCGTCGGTTGTTTCCCTC
>CADCWF010000058.1 GCA_902806345.1 uncultured Thermomicrobiales bacterium | reverse complement strand
ACGCTTCGCGGCGTGGAAACGGGCGGCCCGACCAATGGGCAGGGGGAGCGGCTGCGCCCCCTGCTGCCGTCGCGGCAGCCACGGACCGGTCGTCCCGCCAACGGCAACGGCACGGCGATCGACGGCACCGTCCGGGTGCTGCGGACCGGCTGCTCGTGTGCGGTCTCCCCGAGCGCTACGGTTCCCGGATGACTGTCTCCGACCGCTTCTACCGCTGGACCCGGGCTGGAATCCGGGGCCGCTGGGACCTCGTCGGCGGCGACTTCTTCGTGTCGGAGCCCCAGAGGGAGGCTCCTGCCTCCTGGCCCGGATCGTCCACGGCTGGCCGGACGACCCGGCGGTGGCGATCCTCCGGACATGGGACGCCGCGATGGCGTCGGGGGCGTGGGCGCGGCTCGTCGAGCAGGTGATCGAGCAGGGTGATGCCTACAGCAGGGCAAAACCACTCGACCCGCTGACGCTGGTGCGCTTCGGCGGCCAGGTGCCGACCGCCGAGGAGTACGGGGCGCAGCTGGTGGCAGCCGGGTTCGCGGAGGTCGCGGTCCTCCCGTCCGACTTGCCCTACACCGTCGCCGAGGCGGCGCGCCCAAAGCGGCCGGTGGCCGACCGTTGGAACGCTCGGTCGGGTTCCACCGGCGGGTTGCGGACACGCCTCGGCACCCACCAAAGCGACCTCCGGATTCCGCAGCGGGTGCGCGTAGCACGGACGGCAACGATGGTATCCGGGGCAGCGATCGGGGAGAGGTCCTCAGGCGGGTGGTCCGGGTTGTCCGTCCGGCGGCCCGGGCTGCCGCCACCGGACCGTATGGGGGTCTTGCGGCGCACCGCGTCGTCCGGTAGCCTGCGCTGCCCCGGCACCTGTCGGGGGACGCGTCCGCGATAACCGGCGCAGAGGGGGTGCGAGGTGCCAAAGTACCGGCGATTGATCGCCACTTGCCTGACCCTGGTCTTGCTCGTCCTCGGCGGCGGGGGCGCCCTCCGCGGCGGTGCCCAGGAGGCCACGCCGGCCGCTGGCCCCCCGACTGCCCGCGACCGGTTGCCGGGCCAGTACGCGTTCTACCCCTCCCAGGTCGCCGAACCAGGCGGCGACCTGCCCGGCGACCCGCAGGTCCAGTTGGTCAAGGTGGCGGATGGTCTCGCCGATCCGGCCAACGTCGCGGCGCCGAACGATGGCAGCGGCCGCATCTTCGTCGTCGAGCGCGGCGGCACCATCCGGATCGTCGATGCCAACGGCCAGCTCCTGCCCGAGCCCTTCCTCGACCTGTCCGACCCGCAGGGCGCCAACGCCGTGATGGACGCTTTCCTTGAGCAGGGCCTGCTCGGGTTGACGTTCCACCCGGACTTCAAGAACAACGGGCTCTTCTACACCAACTCGACGAACCTGCTCCGCAGCGGCGACCTGGTCACGGCGCAGTACAAGGTGTCGGCCGACGACCCGAACAAGGCCGACCCGAGTAGTGTCATCTTCGTCAGCACGCGGCCGACTCCCTACCCGAACCACCTCGGTGGCGACATCCAGTTCGGTCCGGACGGCTACCTCTATATCGGCCACGGTGACGGCGGCCTCGAGGGCGACCCGGTTGACGCCGGCCAGCGCCTCGATACCCACCTCGGCAAGATGCTGCGCATCGACGTCAGCCCGGCCGTCGCGGTGGCGACGGGGCAGGCCAACGCCGCGGCCCTGGTCGGCGGCAAGGCCTACACCATCCCGGCCGACAATCCGCTTGCCGAGGGCGACATCCCGATCAACCTCTTCGGCCTTCAGGGAAACGAGGCGGAGGACGCCTTCGCCCGGCTCCACCCGACGGCGCTCCCGGAAATCTGGGGCTTCGGGTTGCGCAACCCGTGGCAGTTCAGCTTCGACCGTCAGACCGGTGACCTCTGGATCGGCGACGTTGGACAGAACTTCTGGGAAGAGATCGACATGGAGCTGGCCGGCAGCGGCGGCGGCTGGAACTACGGCTGGAAGTTCCTCCAGGGCTCCCACTGCTTCCCCAACTCGATGGACCCCAACTGCCCCAAGGTCGGCGTCCTCCCCGTGGCGGAGTACCCGCACACGCCGGAGCTGAACCCGTCCTCCGGCTGCACGGTCGTCGCCATGGGCGTCTACCGCGGCCAGGAGTCGCCGAGCCTGGACGGCATCCACTTCAACTCCGACTTCTGCTCCGGTCGGATCTGGGGCGTGGCGCGCGGCGAGGACGGCACCTGGCAGTACCAGGAGTTGCTCGACACCTCGCTCTTCGCCACCGGTGCCGGGGAGAGCGAGAGCGGCGAGATCTACCTGACCAACTGCTTCTGCGGCTACGCCGAGCCAACGGGCGAGACGTCCCGCGACGGTGCCCTCTGGAAGCTCGTCTCGGCCGACAATGTCCCGGCCGGGGCGGAGACCGCGCCGCTCGAGGGCCAAACGCCTGCCGAGGCGACCCCGCCGGGCGGCCCCGGCGAGGGCATCGCCACCTCGCCGGAGGCCGGCGCCTCCCAGCCGGCGAGCCCAGCGGCCGTGGCCGGTGCGTCGTTGACGGTGGAGATGGGCCGGCCGGAGGAGTTCGCCTTCAACCCGAACCAATTCACCATCCCGGCCGACACCGAGGTGGTCGTCGCGCTGCCCAACCTTGGGCAGGCGGTCCACAACTTCAGCATCCCTGAGTTGGAGGTCAACGTCACCGCGCAGGTGGGCGAGACCGGCCAGGCGACGATCAACGCCCCGGCCGGGACCTACGACTTCGTTTGCAATATCCCCGGCCACAGCGCGGCCGGGATGGTCGGCACCCTGACCGTCCAGTAGCCCGCCCGGGGCTGGGAACGATCAGTCGAGATGTTGGGGGTGGCCCCGGGCTCCGGCTCGGGGCCGCCCCGGCCGACCGCCAGAACGACCTCTCTCGCCGGCTGGCCCGACCGACGGCTCTCGCTGGCAGCGACACGCCCCTCCACACCAAGTGACCGGTCTGGACGGCACGACGTCCGCCGGCCTACCTGCCATCGCGGCGCTCCTCGGCGAAGTTCTATGCGTCGGGGTCGGCCAATGCCGCCCGCAGGGAGTCCGGCGCGATCCGGAGCAGGAGCGGCAGCGCGTCCGGCAGCGGCTCCCGCCGCAGCCAGGCGGGATCGAGCCAGAATTCGGGGAGCACCACGGATCGGAGGCGGCCCTCGGCGTCCGGGAGGATCGCCGCGTAGCGGCCGTCCGCGCCGAGTCCGAACCACTCGACCGCCTCGCGGCCGGGGCGGGCGTCGACGATCCAGTACTCGCCGACGCCGGCCGCCTCGTACTCGGCGAACTTGGCGACGCGGTCGCGGGCAACGCTATCCTCGGAGATGATCTCGACCGCGAGGTCGGCCGCGCCGGTGAGGCGATTCGCGTCGATACGGTCGAGGTGCTTGGTCGCAACGAAAAGGAGATCGGGCTCTCGGGCCGAGTTGGCGAGCCGCATCTCGTACGGAGCCACGAACACCGAGCCCAGCCCGCGGATCTCGACGAACAACCCAACAAGCTTGCCGAGCAAGACCAGGATCGCTTGGTGGATCGTCTTCGGGGGCATGAACTCGATCACCTCGCCGTCGACCCACTCCGACTGCCCGGCGTCCTCGGGCCGAGTCAGCCACTCCTCGTAGGAGACCCGGGGGGGGTGCGGCAACGCCGCGCGGTCGATCGCTCGCTGTGCCATGCCGTCCTCCTCGCCACTGGCCGGCTTTCCCAGACCGAGCCGAGGCTGGGGCAATGGTGCGGGTTGGCCGAGCAGGGGACAAGGGCGGAGGCGGTCAGCCGCTGGGGGACAAGCGGGCGGCACGGGGCGCGCCGCTCAGGCGTTCGGGTCGTAGCCGAAAGGCGGCAGCACGTCGTCGAAAGCGGCCCGCACCATTTCCTGCTCCGCTGGCGGGAGGTCGCGCCGCCAGCGGCCGAGGGAGGCGTCGACGGTGGCGCTTGTGCGGTGGTCGCGCAGCTCGGGGATCTCGGCCGCGGCCGCGTCGACCATTGCCGCGACCGTGGCCGGGGCGGCGTCCAGCTCCAGGTAGGCGAGCAGCCCGGCCAAGGTGGCGACCGGGTCGGCGACGAGGTCCTCGTAGCGGACGATCCGGGCCGCACCGCCGCGCTTCTGGGCGGTCTCATAGAGGCGGATCGCACCGTTGCGCAACTCGGCCAGCCAGGCCTCGTCCGTGGCCGCCCGGGCGCGGCCGAAGTCGCCGAAGCCGCGCCGCGCGTTGTAGGCCCGCATGCTCGCCCACATGTCCCGGAAATCGCGGACGAGGATGATCTCCTTGGCGGCCGGGTAGAGCTCCCGGGCCAGCGCCGCGTACTCGTCGGGGAACGTCTTTTCGGCCCAGTAGACCGGCTCCGGTTGCCCCTGGGCCGCGCCGACCCGGCCGTACCAGCCGTCGATCGAGTGCATGCAAAAGGCGGCAAGGTCGTCCATGTAGCCGTTGCCGGCCCAAGCCGCCGCTTCCGAGTAGGCGGCGAAGGCGGCACCGGCGAACGGGTTGGCCGCGGCCGTCGGGTCGAGGTGGAACTCGTTCGGCTGGCCGGCGCGGGTTGCCGGGTCGACCGGACGCGCCAGCGCCTTCAGCAGGTGGAGCCAGTACTTGGCGGCGCGCGCCTCGTACGGGTGGCGGCGGTAGGCGACCACCGCCGGGTGGGCCGCCAGCAGCCGCATCAGGAGGGTGGTGCCGGTGCGGCCGATGCTGGTGACCAGCATCGGCCGCAGCAGCGGTTCGTAGGGCGGGGCCAGCGGCCGGCGCCGGCCGCGGACGACGCCGATCCGGGCGATCGGGTCGCCGCCGACCGTGGCCCGGAGGCGAACCTCGAGGTCGGGGCCGAGGCCAAGGGTGTCGAAGGCGAGAGCGAACCCGGCCGTGGCCGCCCACGGCCCCACCGTCGCGAACCGCTCGCCCAGCGCCGGCGTCGGCAGCCCGACCGGGACCCGAGCGATCGCTTGGCCGTCGGCGACCGCGTCGACTCCCTCGATCGGCCGCCGCTTGCCGATCGTCCAACCGCGGACGACGAGGCGGTGGGTCTCGCTGACCGCCCCGGCGGCCGGCTCCTCGATCCCCGTCGCCAGCACCTGACCGACCTGGCGGCCCATCGGCGCGACGCTCAACCCCTCGATGACGGCCACGTCCGCTCGTCGTCCTTTCCCGTCTCGCTCGCATCGGGGCGCCGTGGGGATCCCGCCCGCGATCAGTGCCGGAACAGCGCGTCGAGATCGACCCGGACGCCTGGCAAGGCCACCACGTCAACGACCCCGCCTCGGATGACCTCTTCATCGTAGCCGCCGTCCGAGCGGCGCAGCCAGCGGGTCAGCGTCCGGTCCGGGGGGTAGAGCCACCAGACCTCGGCGTCGCCGCGGAGGCGGTAGCCGGGCAGCTTGACGGCGGCGTCGTAGTCGCCGGTGGAGGGGGACCAGATTTCGACGACGAGCGGCACGGGCTCCCGGTGGAGATCGAGGGCGCGGAGCAATGCCGGCGGGTTGTTGGGGATGACGGCGATGTCCGGGATGTAGTAGTTGTCGCCACCGGGCAGGGCCAGGCGAGCGTGATTGGCGCGAAGGCGATACGCATGCGGATCCACCTGGAGGCGGAGCACCACGGTCAACTCAACGCCAAGGTCGCCGTGGTGCCAACTCATCGCCGACTTCTCGGCGGGGATGCCATCGAACAGCTCCGTCCGTTCGAACGCGGGCTCGGTGGCGACGAGCTGCTCGTAAACCGCCCCGTCGAGTCTGGCGGTGACCGCCATGGTGTCGCTCCCGGCATAATCGGCGGCGGACCGGCTGCCCGAGGAGGAGTGTAGCGGATGCCCGATCCCGTCCCGAGCATGCCGCCGACCGTCCGCCCGGCCACGTCGGGAGACATCCCGGCGGTCACCCGCATCTACAACGAGGGCATCGTCGACCGCCTCGCCACCCTGGAGACGGAGGAGCGGACCGAGGCAGAGCGGACGGCCTGGCTGGCCGGGCGGGGACCGCGCCACCCGGTGCTGGTCGCCGAGCGGGCGGGGACCGTCGTCGGCTGGGCGTCGCTCAACCCGTTCAACCCGCGCCCGGCCTACGACCACGTCGCCGACCTGTCGGTCTACGTCGGGCGGGAGGCGCGGGGCGGCGGGGTGGGGAGCGCGCTGCTGGCGGCGCTCGTTGCCGAGGGGCAGCGGCTTGGCTACCACAAGCTGGTCCTGGCCGCCTTCCCGAGCAACGCGGCGGGGCTGCGGCTCTACCGCCGGTTCGACTTCCGCGAGGTGGGGGTCTACCGGGAGCAAGGCCGGCTCGATGGCCGGTGGGTGGACGTCGTCGTGATGGAGCGGCTGCTCGCCGCCGGGCCGGACGCGGAGGAGCCCGGCGGGTAGGCCGCCGGGCTCCGATTGGCGAGGGACTTCCCCTCCCCGACTCTCGGGGGAGGGAGCTGGGGGTTGCGCCGCGTCCGCCTATCCCTCCGTCCGGTTCCAGTTGGCGACGTTCCAGTAGTTGTTCTCGAAGGGCCCCGTCGCCACGTTGTCGTTGACCAGCGTGTTCGAGACGGCGTACTTGTCGGCCGCCCGGTTGACGATCGGCACGACCGCGACATCCTCGATGAGGATGTCGTTGAGCCGGATGAACATCTCGGCCGCGGTCTCGAGGTCGGTCTCCACGCGGACCTGCTCGAAGAGCTCGTCGTAGGCGGCGCTCCGGTAGCGGCTGTTGTTCTGGCCGCTCCAGTCGTTCGACCGCTGGGCGATGTTCTCGCCGTCCGGCCCGGCGTACCAGCCGAGCATGTAGGTGACCGGGAACGGCGTTGAGGCGTTGTTGGTGTACATCTGGATGTCGTTGTAGAAGTGGTTGATGTTCTGCTCGTTGCCCGGCGAGGCGTCGAAGTAGATGCCGGAATCGACCTGCCGCAGCTCGACCTTGAAGCCGATCTGCTCCAGCGCCTGCTTGACGATCGCCTGCTCCTTTTGGCGGACGGAGTTGATCGAGGTCGAGTAGGTCATCCGCAGCTCGACGCCGTCCTTGGCGCGGACATCGCCCTGCACCGTCCAGCCGGCGTCCTCGAGGATCTGCTGCGCCTTCTCGACGTTGAACTCCCACGACGTATTGGGTGAGGCAAGGGCCGGAATCCCGGCCAGGATGTTGGCCGTCGCCGGCTCCGCCTCCGCGGCGTAGAGCTGTTGCGAGATGACGTCGCGCTGGACCGCCAGGTTGATCGCCTGGCGGACGGCGGGGTCGGTCAGGAACGGGTGCGGGGTGTTCATCTCGGCGCGCTGGCCGTCGACCTCCACGTTCGGGTCGGCGTGCTGGATCTCGATCCGCTCGACGTTGGTGCCCGGCGCCACCTGCAGGCTCCCCTGTCCGCCGGCTTCCAGTTCGGCCAGGATCTGCGGCTCCACCTGGAGGTTCCAGGCGTAGTCGTAGTCGCCGGTCTGGAGGACGGCGCGGGCGGCCGAGGGGGCGTCGCCGCCGCCCTTCAGGTTGACGGTGGCGAAATAGGGCTTGTTCGGCTCGCGGTAGTTCGGGTTGACCGTGTAGACGATCTGGTCGTTGGCCGAGAAGGACTCGACCACGTACGGACCGGTCGCGACCGGCTTCTGGAGGAAGGCGTCGTGGGCCGCCTTGGGGTCGGCGACGTCGAGCACATGCTTGGGGTAGACGTAACCCCAGGTGGTGCCGGTGTGCGACTCGAACCAGTTGGCGTTCGGGTTGGCAAAGGTGACCCGGACGGTCAACGGGTCGACCGCCTCCATCCCGGTGATCGCGGCGTAGGTCCCGGCCGAGGTCGCGGCGTTGTCCGGGTTGGTTACCCACTGCCAGGTGAAGACCACGTCGTCGGCGGTGAACGGCTCGCCGTCGCTCCAGGTCACGCCGTCGAGCAGCGTGTAGGTGACGCTGCGGAGGTCCTCGGCCAAGCCGCCGTTCTCGACGGTCGGCACCTCCGTCACCAGGTTCGGGATGATGGTGCCGTCCGGCAGGTAGTTCATCAGCGGCTCGAGCGTGATCGACGCCGCCAGGTAGTCCTTGGTGCCAGTCGAGACGTGGGGGCTGACCATCGTCGGCGCCTGCCACTGGATGATCCGCAGTTCGCCGCCCTCGCCCCGGGTCCTGCCGTCCATGCCGACCGTCGGCCGGCCGGCGGCGCCTTCCTGGGCGGCGACGCCGAACCCGAGGTGGCCGCCCGGCTTTGCCGCGGCGTCCTGGGCGCGCAGCACGAACGAGACGATCGGCAGCCCGACGCCCAGCGCCAGGGCCCGCGTCGTGAACTGCCGACGGTCGATCCGGCCGTCCTTGAGCTGATCGTGGAGCGCGGAAAACGGCCCCTTGCTGGTCCGGTCCTTGTTCGCCATCGTCGCTCGTCTCCTCTGCGATCGGGCCGTCCCTTGGGCGGGAAGGCCGGTCCGGTGCGGCGGCATCGTCGCCGCCGTCTCGCTCGATGATTGACGCGGCATTGTACGCGCTGAACGAGCCTACGCAAGGCGACCCGTTCCGGTTTCCGGCGTCCAGCTTCCGCGACCAGCCGGCCTCCCCGCGGCGGCCACGATCCGGCCGCCGCGGGGAGGACCTGCGGAGCCTATGCCTCCGGCGCCGCGGTCACCGTCAGCGTCGCCGCATCGCCGCCGACCGCATCGTCGACCAGGGCGTAGGTGCCCTCCGGCAGCCCGACGAGGGCCATGTCCTCCCGCGCCCCGGGCTCGAGCGCGATGAGGCCGACGGTCGTGCCCTCGGCAACGAGTTCGGCCGGCGCCGCCGCCGCCGCTTCTTCGCCCGCCACGGGGGTCGCCATGCCGTCGGCCGCAAACAGCCGGACCACCCGGACGACGTGCCGCTCGCCGCCGTTGTTGGCGCCGTTCAGCACCAGCACCGGTGGCGCAGGGATCTCCGAGAACTGGACGAAGGCGGGAGCCGTGGCATCGTCGGCGATGGCGTAGGCGACGACCGCCTGGTCACCCTCCGGCCGCGGCAGCAAGAACTCTTCCTGGTCGATCAGCAGTTCGCCGTCGCGCTCGACCATGAACCAGCGGGCGTCGACGTGCTGGTAGTCGCCGCGCTGGTAGGAGACCTCAATCGCGGCGCGGCCGTCGTCGTAGGTGGCGACCTCGCCCGTCTCCAGCAGCGTCAGGGCGCCGAGGTCCAGCTCCGGCAGCGCCGCCTCGGCGGCCTGGGCGTCGGCGAGGCCGAACGAGCCCTGGAGCAGGTTGGGCGTCACCAGGGCGAGGGTGGCGCCGAGGTCGCCGCTGTTCCAGCAGGCGACGAAGTTGTCGACGGCCGCCGCGGCGCGGGCGGCGATCTCGTCGCTGGCCGGGGTCGCGGCCAGCTCGCCCGCAGCGGCGGCCGGGGAGGCCACGGCCTCGGCGCCCGCCGCGACGCCGGCGGCGGGGGGCACGCAACCGCCCGTGCCGGGGGTGGCCTCCTGGGCGGCGGCCGTGGCCAGGCCGAGGCCGAGACTGCCAAGGCCGAGGGCGCCACCGAGCGCGAGGGCCTGGGCCGTCAGCACGACCCGCCGCAGTGGAGTCTCGTTCAACCAGGGAA
>CADCWF010000057.1 GCA_902806345.1 uncultured Thermomicrobiales bacterium | reverse complement strand
TGGTCTGCTCCGGCTCGAACTGGAAGCCGTCGGTGATCTCGACGCCGATCGTGCCCACGTCGAGCAGGGCGTCGACCAGGGCGTGCTGGGCGAGGTCCGGGCAGCTCGGGTAGCCCCAGGAGTAGCGCTTGCCCTGCTCGGCGGCCATCCCCAGCTCCTGCCGGATCCGGGAGTGGGCGTACTCGGCCAGCCCCTCGGCGGTCTGGACGCTGAGGCCGTGCGAGAAGTAGCTCTCGGCGTACTCGCCCGCCGCCTGCAACCGCTCCGTCCGCTCCGTCGCCGCGGCGCCGACGGTCACGATCTGGAAGACCGCCACGTCCCGCCGGCCGCCCTCCAGCGGCAGGTAGTAGTCGGCCAGGCAGAGGCGCTCCCGGCGCGGCTGGCGGGGGAAGGGGAAGCGGGCGGTCTCCCGCTCCGCCTCGTCCGGACTGAAGACGACCAGGTCGTTGCCGTCGCCGTTGGCCGGGAAGTAGCCGTAGCGGACACGCGGCCGGAGCCAGCCGTCGCGCTCGGCCTCCTCCTGCATCCGGGCCAGCCGCGGCAGGAACTCCTCCGCCTGGAGTGCCTCCCAGGCCTCGTCCTTGACGCCCTTGCCTCCCCAATGGAGGCGGAACAGCGTCTTCAGATCGAGGCACGGCCAGACGTCGGCCAGCCGGACATCGGCCATCTCCCGGACGCCCCAGAACGGCGGCGTCGGCGGCTCAACCGGCGGTGTCGCCGAACGCTCTCCCGCCGACGACTCGGCGGGCACCGAGAAGGCCGCCCGCGACGGGCGCCCGAGCGAGCGGCGGGCGGTCGCCACCGTCGTCTCGACGAGGTCGGGGCGGGTGGCGGGATCGACCAGGCGGTCCATCAGCGACAGCCCCTCGAAGGCGTCCTTGGCGTAGAAGACGCCGGGCTCGTAGGGTGTCTGCTCGTCGACGAAGAGGGTCCGCTCGGCGTAGGCCCGGTTGATCGCGGCGCCGCCGATGATGACCGGGAAGGCGTGGCCGGCCCGGTGCAGCTCCTGGACGCAGAGCGGCATCTGCTTCGAGGTCGAGACCAGCAAGGCCGAGAGCCCGATCGCGGTCGCGTTCGTCTCGACCGCCTTGTCGATGATCTTCGTCACCGGCACCTGCTTGCCGAGGTCGTGGACGGTGTAGCCGTTGTTGGTCAGGATCGTGTTGACGAGGTTCTTGCCGATGTCGTGGACGTCGCCGAAGACGGTCGCCAGGACGACCGTCCCCTTCGTCACCCCCTCCTGCCGCTCCAGGTAGGTCTCCAGCCGGGCGACCGCCTTCTTCATCGCCTCGGCCGACTGGAGGACGAACGGGAGGATCAGCTCCCCGGCGCCGAACTTGTCGCCGACCTCCTTCATCGCCGGCAGGAGGACGCCGTTCAGCACCGCGACCGGGTCGTCGGCGGCGATCGCCTCGTCGATGTCCGCCTCGATCCCGTCCTTCTTCCGGTGGAGGATCCGGTAGTGGAGCCGCTCGGCGACCGCCATCCCCGCCATCGGGTCCGGTCCGCCCTCCTCCCCCGTGTCGACCCGGCCCTCGAAGAAGTCGATCAGCCGGGCCAGGGCATCGGGCCGCCGGGCAAGGACGAGATCCTCGGCGAGGAGGCGCTCCTCGGCCGGAATCTCGGCGTAGGGCACGACGTGGGAGGGGTGGACGATGGCGAGGTCCAGCCCGGCCTTGACCGCGTGGTAGAGGAAGACCGCGTTGACGATCTTGCGGGCGACCGGGTTGAGGCCGAACGAGACGTTGGAGATGCCGAGGATGGTCGAGACTCCTGGCAGCGCCTCCTCGATCGCCCGGATGCCCTCGATCGTCTCGACCGCGGAGCGGAAGAACTCCTCCTCGCCGGTCGAGAGGGGGAAGGTCAGGGCGTCGAAAATGAGCGCCTCCGGCGCCAGCCCGTACTCGCCGACGACGATCTCGTGGATCGCCTTCGCCACGGCCAGCTTCCGCTCGGCCGTCTTCGCCATCCCCTCCTCGTCGATCGTCATCGCCACCACGGCGGCGCCGTGGGCGAGGACGTGGGGGAGGACGGCCTCGATCCTGGCCCGGCCGTTCTCCATGTTGACCGAGTTGACGATCGCCCGCCCTGGGTACTGCTCTAGCGCCATCTTGAGGACGTCGGGTTCGGTCGAGTCGAGCACCAGCGGTGCCTCGACGTTGAGCGCCAGCTTCTTGACGAGGCGCCGCAGCATCTCGGCCTCGTCCGTCCGCTCGGTCATCGCGACGCAGACATCGAGGGTGTGGGCGCCCTCGTCGACCTGCCCGCGGGCAACCTCGACCATCCCGTCGTAATCGTCGGCCAGGGCGAGGCGCTTGACCTTGCGCGAGCCGAGGGTGTTGACCCGCTCGCCGACGATGTGCGGCGCGGGGTTCTGGTGGAGGTCCACCGCGCGGACCATGCTCGCCACCAGCGGCAAGGGCTTGCTGGGCCGCGAAGGGGCCGGGCGGACCCCGACCGCCGCGACCAACTCCTTCAGGTGGACCGGGGTCGTGCCGCAACAGCCGCCGACGATGCCGACCCCGAACTGCTCGACCATCGCCTTGAGCTGGAAGGCCATCTCGTCCGGCTGGAGTGGGAAGACGGCGCGGCCGTTGACGTTGGCGGGGATGCCGGCGTTGGGGATGATCGAGACCGGGTGGGTTGAGTACTCGCCGAGGTAGCGTGCCGGCTCCCGCATGTGCTCCGGCCCGGTCGAGCAGTTGAGGCCGACGATCTCGACCGGCAGCGATTCGAGGATCGCCAGGACGGCGGCGATGTCGGTGCCGAGCAGCATCCGACCGCTCGTGTCGAGCGTGACCTGGGCCTGGATCGGGATCTTCGCGCCCGTCTCCTCGCGGACGCGGAGGATGGCGTGGACTGCCGCCTTCAGCTCCAGGATGTCCTGGGTGGTCTCGATGATGAAGACGTCGACGCCGCCGTCGGCGAGGCCGCGGACCTGGTCGAGGAAGAGCTCGACGGTCTCGCCGAAGCGGGCGTTGCCGAGCATCGGGTCTTCCGAGGCCGGCAGCAGCCCGGTCGGCCCGATCGAGCCGGCGACGAAGCGGGGGTGGGTGGGCGTCGTGTACTCGTCGGCGACGCGACGGGCCAGCTCGGCGGCCGTCCGGTTCTGCTCGTAGGTGCGCTCTCCGAGGCCGTACTCCTCCAGCTTGAGGAGGCTGCCGCCGAACGTGTCCGTCTCGAGGACATCGACGCCGGCTTCGAGGAACGAGACGTGGATCTCCTCGATGATCGACGGGTTGTGGAAGACGAGGTACTCGTTGCAGCCCTCGATCCCGCCGTAGCCGGCGGCGTCCAGCTCGAGGTCGAGGATGGAGGCGCCCATCGCTCCGTCGTAGACGACGACGCGCTCGCGGACGAGGTCGAGGAAGGTGCTGCGGCGGCTGGTCGGGTGCGGGTTCATGGCGGACCCCCTCGGGAACCCCCGGCGGCGGGCGAACCGAGGGGGCGGGAACGGCGCATCTGCGAAGAGGATACGACGCCATGCCTTGATGGCGCCGGCCGCGACGAACGCACGCGCACCGGCGGTCCTGTTTCCCCGCGCCTCGGGTGGAGGCGGAGCGGACCCCTTGCTATAGTGGACCGGTGACCTGCCCGAGGTCGCGTTCGCCCACACCGACGACCGCCACCACGGAGAATCGCATGCTTCGCCGGCTCCTGCTGCCCTTCTTCGTCGCCGCGGCGCTCGTGGCGCCGGTCGCCAGGCCCGCTGCCGCCCAATCGGCGCCGGAGGCGGTCGCCGCCGACGTCAACGCCTACTGGGCCGCCCAGTTCGCCGACGCCGGCCTCCCCTACTCACCGCCCGGCTTCTCGGCGGTGACCGGCGAATCGACGACGGGCTGCGGCCCGGTCTCGCCCGACGTCATCGGGCCGGCGGCCTACTGCCTGCTCGACTCGACCATCTACTACTCCCCGGACTACCTGAACCTCTACGCCTCCGAAGCCGATCCGACCGCCTACTTCGTGATCATCGCCCACGAGTGGGGCCACCACGTCAGCCGTTTGCTCGGGAGCGAGGCGCCGATCTCGCCCGAAACGGAGCAGCAGGCCGACTGCGCTTCCGGCGCCTACCTCGCCGACGCGGTCGCCCGCGGTTTTGCCCCGGCCGGCTCCCTCAACCGGGGCACCGGGCTCTCGATCCGGGCCGGCGACCCGACCTTCCTGCCGGACGGGTTCCAGACCCACGGCAACGGTGCCTACCGCGGTATCGCCTTCATGGAGGGCTACATGAACGGGCTGGAGGCGTGCGGGTTGCCGCTCTAGAACGGGCTCACCCCACCTAGCCTCCTAGAACGATCGAGATGCCCCCGCGCCCGCTCGGTGGGAGCGGGGATCGTTGTTGCGTCGGCCATCGCCTTCGTCCATGCTATTCGTGCCATGAGCGAGCGATTCGCCGGCCGGACCATGGAGCACCAAAGCGACTCGGCGGCGGATGAAGCATTCATGACCGCCCGCGAGGCGGGGTCCCGGCTCGGGGTCGCCGAGCGGACTATCCGCCGCGCCATCGCCCGCGGCGACCTGCCTGCCACCAAGCGCTCCGGCATCTTCGAGATCGCGCCCGCGGACCTAAATCAATTCCTCGCACATCGCCCGCGTGGAGGCAGGCGCTCCTGGGACGACCGGATCGACGTGCCATTCGTCGACGAACCTGGACGACGCGAACCGTCCTATCTGGTGCCGCTCCCGGCTCGTTCCATGAAGTCCCCGGCGGCGCTGCCGCTCCCGCTCACCTCCCTCGTCGGGCGGGAGCGCGAGATCGCGGCACTGGTTGCGGCTCTCCAGGGGGATGCCCGCCTAGTGACGTTGACCGGGCCCGGCGGCGTCGGCAAGACCCGGCTCGCCCTGGCCGTGGCGGCCGGTGTCGCGGCCGCCTTCCCGGACGGGGTCTGGTACGTCGGCCTGGACTCGATCGGCACCCCCGGCCTGGTGGCGCCGACAATCGCCCGCGTCCTCGGCATCCGCGAAGCCGGCGCCGAACCGATCGCGGCCCGCCTCGAGTCGGCCCTGCGGGAACGACACCTCCTGCTCTTGCTCGACAACTTCGAGCAGGTAGTCGAGGCGGCGCCGCTCGTCGCCGACCTCCTCGCCGCCTGTCCGCGCCTCAAGGTGTTGGTCACCAGCCGGGCCCGCCTCCGCATCTCAGGCGAGCGCGAGCGCGCGGTTCCGCCGCTCGATCTAGCCCAACCGGGCGGCCACGTTTCGTTTGAAGACGTGGCACGGGCCGACGCCATCCGGCTCTTCGTCGAGCGGGCGCAGGCGGCTGCGGGCGCATTCGTCCTCACCCCCGAGCACGCCCCGGCGGTGGCCACCATCTGCCAGCGCCTCGATGGCTTGCCGCTCGCCATCGAGCTGGCCGCGGCCCGGTTGAAGGTCCTGCCGCCGACGGCCCTGGCGGCCCGGCTGGAACGGCGGCTGCCCGTCCTCACTGGCGGTTCCCGCGACGCCCCCGCCCGCCTGCGGACGATGCGCGACGCCATCGCCTGGTCCTACGACCTGCTGACCGACGACGAGCAGACGGGGCTCCGCCGCCTCGCCGTCTTCGTCGGCGGCTTCACGCTGGAGGCGGCCGAGGCCGTCACGGGTCGAGGAGTCGAGGAGCCGTGGGGGCGAGAAGGAGGACACCTCCACTCCTCGACTCCGCTCGACCTCCTCGCTGCGCTGGTCGACAAGAGCCTGCTCCGAGCCGAGGCGGTGGCCGCCGGGGAGCCGCGGTACGGGATGCTCGAGACGATCCGCGAGTTCGGCCTGGAGCGGCTGGCGGCGAGCGGTGAAGAGGAAGCGGTTCGCCAGCGGCACGCCGAGTGGTACCTGGCTTACGCCGAGGACGCCGGGCCGCGCGCGAAGCAACCGGGGGCCGCCGTCTGGGTCGCATCGTTGGAGCGGGAACACCCCAACCTGCGGGCCGCCCTGGGCTGGCTCGTGGATCGGCGTGACGGGCCGCGTCTGGTCCGGATGGCCGGGTCGCTCTGGCCGTTTTGGCAGGAGCACACCTATTTCGGCGAAGGTCTCCGCTGGCTGGAGATCGCACTCGACCTCGGACGGGAGGCGCCGCCGGCCGATCGGATCCCGGCGTTGACTGGGGCCGGGACGCTGGCGTGGTACCAGACGCAGCTCGAACAGGCGCTGGCGTGGCATGAGCAGGCGCTGGAGTTGGCGCGGCAGGCGGGCGACCGCGCCGCCGAGGCATTCTCGTTGATCAACATCTTCGGGCAGGCGTTCGAGTTGGGCGACCACGAGCGGGCGCTCGCCAGCATCGAAGCGGGACTGGCCACCGCGCGCGCCGTGGGCGAAACCGAAGCGGAGGCCCTGGCTCTGCACAACCTGGCCTGCCTGGCCTGGATCCGTGGGGAACTCGCGACGGCGAGCGAACGGGCCGAGGAGGCGCTGGCGCTGGCGCGGCAGGAGGGCTGGGACTGGCTCGTGCCGATGATCCTCGTCAACGACGGATTGGCGACGGCGGACCGGGGCGACCTCGAACGGGCGGCCGCGCTCCTGCGCGAGGGTCTTACGCTCGGGCACGCCCGGGGAAACCTCGGGGACATCGTCACGGCCCTGGAAGGGCTGGCCCGGGTCGGCGCCGGTACCGGAGAGGCGCCGATGGCGGTTCGCTTCTTCGGCGCCGCGGCGACCCTCCGCGAGGAGATCGGGATGGCGCTGCCGCCGTCCGAGCGCGCCTACTACGCACCGTTCCTGACCGCGCTGCGCGCGCAGCTGGGCGAGGCGGGTTTCGCGGCCGCCTGGACGGCCGGGCGGTCGATAACGTGGCAAACGGCGATGGCCGAGGCCGCCGTCTGGCCCGCCGCGGCGGACCGACCCGGGCCACCACGCGCGGTTGGGCGAGCGACCGCCGCTCCCGGATTGACCAAGCGCGAGCGCGAGATCCTCCATCTGCTCGCCGTCGGTGAGAGCAACTGGGAGATCGCCGAACGGCTCTTCATCAGCCCGACGACGGTGGCCAGCCACGTCGCCAACGTCTACGGCAAGCTGGGGGTCGACTCGCGGGCGAAGGCGACCGCCTACGCCCACCGCCACGGGCTCGCCTGACCGATCGCTGCAACCTGGGATTGCTGCGCGTTCGTTGCCGATGAGCGGCCCTCGCCGGAAGCCAACGGGCAATCGGCGGCCCTTTGCGCGGGTTCCCGCGGAGAGCGCGGTCATGCCGGCACGGGCAAAGGGCTCGGCCAGAGACCGCATGAGACCGTAGCCGCCGAAGGACCGGACAGTCGCTGTCCGGTGTCCGATGCGTCGAGCCCCCGAACTCTGCACCATCAATCCTCTATTCGAAGGATGCCCGTCGCGGCCGCCGCCGGGATGATGTGCGTGCTCGCTCGGTGCCGGCGCGGCGCAGCGGCCGAGCCCTCTCGCGAGGCCGGTGAAACAACGGCTCCCACCGGCCTCGCGACCGTCGCCGCAATCATCGAACAGGAGGTCGCCGATGGACGGCAATCGTTTCGACAGGCTCTCTCGAACGTTGGCAACGATGTCGCGCCGCCGCGCCGTGGGCTCCCTGGCCGCGGGTAGTCTGCTGCTGCTGTACCCCCGCCGAGCGGCAGCGGCGTGCGTCGAGGGCACGGTCAATCAGTTCGCCTGCGGCACCCAGGCGTGCATCAACGGCCAGTTCGAGGACTTCTTCGAGGATCCGGGGACGGTGTGCCGACCAGCCGCGGGCGAATGCGACGTGGCCGAAGTCTGCTCCGGTTCATCATTCGGTTGCCCCGTCGACCGCAAGAAAACGAACGGCGCGCGGTGCAGTAGCGACGGCGACGCCTGCACCGACGATATCTGCCAGAACGGCGCGTGCGTCCACGTGTCGAACACCGCCGCTTGCGCCGACGACGGCAACGTCTGCACGGCCGACATCTGCGCAAACGGGATCTGCACCCACCCGGCCTTGAACGACGACACCCCGTGCCCGGCCGGGGCCTGCTGCAACGGCGAGTGCGTCGACACGGGGACGGACAAAGCCAACTGCGGCGCCTGCGGCCGCGCCTGCGGTGCCGGCCGGAGCTGCTGCAAAGGGGCCTGCGTCAAGCTCGCCAGCGACAAGCGGAACTGCGGGCGATGCGGTCGGCGCTGCCGCGGTGGCGAGCGCTGCCGGGATGGCCGGTGCCGCTGACGATGGCCGATCCAGTTCGACGACATGCTTCCCGGAAGGACTAGGCCGGACGAACGCCGTACGAGCAGAAGAGGAGACGTTACGATGGAAACCACCACCTTCGACCGGACGGTCAAGACGTTGGCCGCCGACCTGAGCCGGCGCGGCGTACTGCGCGGCGTCGCCGCCGGTCTGGTCGCCGCAGCGACCGGCACCATGGCCGTGGCCGACGCGCCGGCCAGGAAGAAGAGGCGTTGCCGCCCGGGCAAGTCGATCGCCTTCATCACCGTGCCGGCCACCGGAGCCCTGGTCTTCACCCCGGTCCTGCGCAAGGGGCAGACCTACGTGCTGCACGCCACCGGCTTCTGGGCGACCGACGGCACCTTCTTCAACGACGCCTTTGCCCGCTTCGCCGCCAAGAACCCTGGCCAGCCCATCTTGTTCGACCAGGGCGTGCGGTTGGGGCTCGCGGTGGACGGCCTCCCCCCCGACCTGTGGGGCACCTACAAGACGAGCCATGCCTACGGGATGGCGGTGGTCGGCCGAGGCCGCGCGCTCTCGCTCCAGTTCCTCGACTCGGCGTACGGCGACAACAGCCGCCTCCTGAACGTCGAGGTCGTCTGCGGCAGATAGGGCGGCAGGCACCAACGCTGGCCACCGACGCCGTCGGGACGCTGCCGGCGCCACTTCTCGGGGACCCGCCGGGGGAAGCCCCGCCACTCCTCGGGCAACGACCGACGGCCGACGCGGGCGACACCCGTGCGGCCCGCATCGACGGATCGGCAGTGCTCGGGTCTGTCCGCGGAAAGGAGGCGGCGATGATCGGCGGGGCAACCGTACACCAAGGGAGACGGGCGCGCCGGCTCGTGGTGGTGGAAATGCTCTTCCTCGGCGGCGGGATCGGCATCGGCCTGATCTTGGCCCTGCACCTGACCGGTGGCTCGGCGATCGACAACGTCGACGCGGCGAAACGGCCTCCCCTGACGACTCTCTGGGCGAAGGTCGCCGCCGACGGCAGCATCGCGGAGGGAGAATCGAAGGGCGTCGTGGCGAGCGCGAAGCCTGGGAAAGGCGCCTACGCGGTCATATTCAACCGCAACGTCCAGCACTGCGCCAAGGTCGCCACGACGGAGGACTCCGTCGGGCTGATTGCCGCCGACGAGGCGAGCGCCCGCGCCCGCGAAGTCGAGGTGACGATCTTCACCGGCGACCAAACTGACCGGTTGGACCTAGGGTTCTCCCTGGCCGTCCACTGTTAGCCGATCCTTTCCTCGAGGGCGAACGGTTCGAGCCCCGACGCGGTCGGGTTTGGTGGTGCCGGACGGGACCGCACCGCGTTGCCTTCCACGCTGGTTCACCGAGTGATCCGCCGGGAAGGCCCGACTGATAAGCCAGCGGAGCCT
>CADCWF010000056.1 GCA_902806345.1 uncultured Thermomicrobiales bacterium | reverse complement strand
CTCCTCAGGGATGGCGCGCCGAGGGGGAGCGCGCGGGTTCCCCTCGGTCACAATGCCCGGGGTGACGGCGCACCGTTGGTGGAGGGGGGGGGACCGATGCCGACGTTTTGGCACGCGATCCACCATACGGGTTGACGCGCCGCTCTCACCAGGTATGGTGATTCGGCAGCCGTTTGGCACGTCATGCTCGTCCGTTACGCGAGCTCCAGCGAGGAGGTCGGGATGCTCTGTCGTCTCTACGCAGCCCTTGTGCTCATCCTCGTCGCGGGTTCCGTCGCCTTCGGGCGCGCCGCACCCGTGACCGCCCAAGACGCGACCCCGACGGCCGGGACCCCCGCCCGCACCGATGTTCGCTACGTGCTGCCGTTTACCCCGGAGGGACTGAACCCCGGCCTCACCGTGACCGCGACCGAGGAGGGCATCTGCGGCTTCTCCTCCATCGTCGCGCTCGATCGTCCCGATGCCTGGGACTGTCTCGGCGCCAACAACGAGATCTACGATCCCTGCTTCGAAAACCCGTTTCTGGCACGCGATGGGCTCGGCGAGGTGGCCTGCCTGGACTCGCCATTCACGACCGACGTCATCGTGCTCACCTTGACGCAACCGCTCGTCCGGGAGAAGGATGCCCCGGCCATCGAACCAACCGGCGGCCCGGGATCGGGGCAAGGGGCGGCAGGCGCTGCGCTGGCGCCGTGGGATCTGCCCTGGGCGCTGGAGTTGGCCAACGGGGATCGCTGCACGCTGCTGCACGGGACCCTGACCAGGATGGCCGGTCAGGTGGCCCATTACGGCTGCGCCGACGGCGGCATCGTGCTCGGGGAGACGGACCGCAGCCAACCCGTCTGGACGGTGACCTACCTTGCCGCGAGTGAAGTCGCTTCCACCCTCGTCGAGGTGACGGCGGCCTGGTCCTGAGCACCCCAACCAGCAGCACAAGGGCGAGGACGCCGGCTCATCGGAGCGAAACTCCCCGAGAAAGGAACACCCTGTGGACGATCAGCGGTTCGATAGCTGGACTCGGGCGTTCGCGCAATCTGGCTCACGGCGACGCCTCGTGCGCGCGCTTGCCGGGGGTGCGGCGCTGCTGACGGCAGCCCGCCGCGGCCAGACTGATGCGACGGCGCACCATGGCATGGCCGGACCCGGCGAACCGTGCCGGACAAGCGACCAATGCGTAGCGGCCGACGCCCCCATGACCTGCGACTGGAACGGGTACGGAACGAACTGCTGCACCTACGAGGGGAGCAACTGCGCGGACGACAGCTGGTGCTGCGGGTCGAACCGCTGCATCGGGGGCACCTGCACCGGCCAACCCTCCGGCTGCACCGGGGAAGGTTGCTCCTGTTACCAGGGCACCTACGATGGCAACCCGTGCGATCCCGGACTCGTCTGTTGCCTCGGTACCGGCAATACCGGGACCTGCGTTTCACAATACACCTGCAACCCCTACGGTCTCCCGGGCGACGAATGCCCGCGGTACTGCCTGCCCGGACCGACGCAGTGCCCGGGGTGCATCTCGGGGTACTGCGGGGTCAACGGACTCTGCGGGTAGCGGATGGGCCAGGGAGCGGCCCGCCCTCGGCGTCCCTGAGCGGACGGCGCGGGGGCTCACCGACCTTCGGTAGGGTACGGCGTGGTGGGGAAGCGGTCGCCGGAGAGCACGGTGCTTCCCTCCACGCCGCCACCCGATGGCCAGCCGCCCCGCTCGCGGCTCACGCATCGGCTTGACCAGCACGCGCCCCGGGTCGCGCACCTTCCGCGACCTCGACCCCGTTCGTGCGGTCACCCGGGTCCCGACGGTCGCCGGCTTGCTCGCGCTGGCGGTGCAATTGCATCGGGCCAACATCACGGCGCGGCGGGACGCCTACATCCGCTCGGTCGAGGCATCCCTCCTGATCGAGAAGCTCGAACTGGCCAACCCGGACCTCGCCTGCGCGCTCCCGCCCGAGGGGCCAGGGTGGGGACCGGCGGCCAGCGCGTTGCGAGCGATGCGCTATATCGAGCCCAACCTCGATCTGCACGAGCGCCGCTGGCAGCGGCACCAGGACGGGATCTTCGGCGACGAAGAGTGGGAACCGCGGCACCGCTGGTTCGGGGATGGGTCGTCCCCGGCGAAAGGTATCCGGCGGTGTGGGCGTGGGACCGCAACTTCTACCAGGAGGACTTCGCCCGCTACGTCGACGCGGTGGCAGCGGACGAGGTGACCCGCCGCGCAACCGCCACGGCTGGCCGGCGGGACGCCATCCCCGCGTCGGTCACTCGCCGACTACGCCGACACTCCGCCGGAGGCAACTCCGACCTGTGAGCGCCGGTCTCCGCCGCCGTCATCCGTGGCGGGGTCGAGCGCGCCGAGAGACCCGTCTGCGTTGGCGATCGGAGGTCACTCTGACCAGAACGCCGGAGCGTGTCCATGGTGCGCCGCGTCGATTCGCAGACACGCCCTAGGCCGTCCGCCCGCCGCACCACGCGGGGCTGGCCGTGGCTGCCGAGTCCGGCAACGATGGTCCGTCCCGCACGCTGATGGCCGCACAATGCGGCCGGCGCACGTCCATCGGGGCAACTCTGCAATCGCCGGTAAAGCCAAGTTGAGCCAATTCGTGGGAGACCCAACCTGGGGTGATCGGCTGGCCCGCCGAGTAGCGCTCGGGTTATTGGTAGTAACCCAACCGCGGGTTGGATTCCGAGTCGTAGCGCAACCAGACGCTGAAGTTGACGGCGTAGATCGGTTGGCCGCCGCCGCGTAGAAGCGCAGCCACCGTGCCGCAAGCTCAATAGCCGCGATCCGCCCCTCCGGCTTCGCCGCGTAGACGCGGACCCACCCGGAGTGGCACCGCTCCGGTCTCAGCAATGCCACGGCCAGGCTCATCAGCAGCGCCTCGGTGATTTCCAACAGGATGTCGGCCCGGTGGTCGAAGTCAGTGTGGAAGGCAGAAAGATCCTCGGCGGCCACGCTGTGCCCGGTCCGCCCTAAGGATGGCCCGGACCGTCTCGTGGCTGACCCCGAACTGGGCGGCCAACGAGCGGAGGCTCCGGGCCCCGGCGAGGGAGCGCACCTCCGACTCTTGCTCGGGCGTCAGCTTGCGCGTGGCCAGGCGACGGGGCCGAGCAGGCGCACCGCCCTCTGGCCGGCAGGAGGGCCGGCAAGGGGCGCGGACCGAGCCCGGGGAGGAGCAGGGCACCGGGACACCGCGGCCCGCGAGGTTCGGAACGTGCCAAACCGATTCCCGTCGAGGACGCCTACGCGGGGTTGGTTTGGACCGCTGTCCACGCCGCGGACCTCGGCATCGACCCCGGCCGCCTGCTGGTCGCCGGGACCTCGGCCGGCGCTGGCCCGGCGGCCGGCGTCGCGCTGCTGGCGCGCGACCGTGGCAGCCCCCCGTTGCTGGCCCTGCTGCTGATGAGCCCCATGCTCGACGACCGCAACGACACGATCTCCAGACCGCAGTACTCGATGACCGGTTTCTGGAGCCGCGAGAGCAACGACACCGGCTGGGACGCATAGCTCGGCGACCGCCGCCGCACCGGGCGCGTCAGCCCCTACGCGGCGCCCGCCCGAGCAACCGACCTTGCGGCACTCCCCCCGGCCTTCATCGACGTCGGGTCGGCGGAGGTGTTCCGCGACGAGGACGTAACCAACGCCGGCCGGCCGTGGGCCGCCGGCGTCCAGGCGGAGCTGCACGTCTGGGAGGGAATTCCACATCTTCGACGGGGCGGCCCCCGCCGCCGCCCATTCGGTCGAGGCGCGGGAGGCCTGCGCCCGCTGCCTGCGCCGGACGCTCCGCGCTGAGCGCCGGCAGGGCGCGGGAACCACGCAGGAGACCCCGAACTTTCGCATCGGTCCGATCCGGAGCCGAACGGGGACGACGTCCTCGCCGTCTCCCATCAGTCTCCGGTGAGTTTCGCCGTCTTCGCGCTGGCCCGCTCCCACCGAGGGTTCGCCGGGAGGCTGTTGGCCGACCTGGGTCTCCACCTCGGGCAGGAGCTGCTCCTCATGCTACTGTGGGAGCGGGACGGCCAATCCCAGCGCGACCTCGCCCGCGCGGTCGGCCTGGACCATCCCACCGTGGTCGGCTCGCTGCAACGGCTGGAGGCCGCCGGGTTCGTCGCCCGCGGCCGCAGCGCCGAGAACGGGCGGGTGAGCCTGGGACGACCTCGAGCGGCAAACCGTCGCAGGCCTCTCCCCGGACGATCGGGCTCGGTTCATCGCGTTGGCCCGGACGATCGTCTCGGGTCTCGACGAGTAGCGCCCCATCCGGGCAGGAGATCCAGCGTGAAGGCCTACGTCCTCACAGCGTTCGGAGGCGCCGAGAACTTCGACCTCCGGGACGTGCCGGCGCCGAACGCCGGCCCCGGCCAGGTCCGCGTCCGCGTCCGCGTCCGCGCCGTCGGCATCAATCCGCTGGAGGTCAAAGTCCGCAACGGCTGGTTGCGGGACGCGTTTCCGACGACGTTCCCGGCCATCCTCGGCAACGAAGTGGCCGGCACGATCGACCAGCTCGGCGACGGCGTCGACGGCGTCGCCGTCGGCGACCGGGTGCTCGGCTTCGTCGACGGGGGCGCCTACGCCGAGTACGCCGTCGCCCGTCCGGCGGCCCTCGCGGGCCTCCCCGACGGCGTGTCGTTCGAGTCGGCCGCCGCGCTCCCCGTGGCGGCCGAGGCCTCCCAACGGGCCCTCGCCCTGCTGGACGTGCGGGACGGCGAAACCGTCGTCGTCAACGGGGCCGCGGGTGCGGTCGGGAGCGCGGCGGTGCAACTGCTCGTCCGCCGCGCGGTCACGGTCGTCGGCACGGCGAGCGCGGCGAACCACGACTACCTGCGCGGCCTCGGGGCCATCCCGGTCGCCTACGGCGAGGGCGTCGTGGAGCGCATCAGGGCCGCCGTCCCGTCCGGCGTCGATGCCGTGCTGGACGTCGCCGGCAAGGGGTTCGCCCGCGACGCGATCGCCCTCCGGGGCGGCCCGGACCGCATCGTCACCCTCGCCGACATGGAGGCCCCGGCGCTCGGCATCGCCTTCGCCGCCGGCAACCCCTTCGCGCTCACGGCCGAAACGCTCCCGCCAGTGGTCGATCTCGCGGCCGGCGGCGGGTTCGCCGTCGCCATCGACCGGGTCTTCCCGTTCGACGCCATCCCCGCCGCGCACGCCCTCAGCGAAGGCGGCCACCTCCGAGGAAAGATCGTCGTCGCCGTCGCCTAGGATCGTCGTCACTCCCGGTCGACCGTAAAGGTGGAAAGGCGGTCGCGATGACCGCCAACGACCGGGCGCGATTGGATCCGGGGGCGAGCCTGCCGATGCGGCCCTTCCCGGTCTTCCAGCTCTTCCCGGTCCCGGAGGAGAGGGACACACCCCGCCGCAACGGCGGCATCGGGTCCCCGACCTTCGGCTCTGACCTCTGCCGCGTCGCGATGCTCATCCGGTTGCCGGGCGTCTCCGTCGCACCACGGACCGGACCGTCTCGTGGCTGACGCCGAACTCGGCCGCTAGCGACCGCAGGCTCCGCGTGCCGGCGAGGGCGCGGATGGCCGACTCCTGCTGGGCCGTCAGCCGGCGCGGGCGAACCGGAGGAGCGCTACAATGACCGAGGGTATCCGAGGGGCAGCCGCCATCGACCGCGTGGCCGGGTGCGTGGAACCACTGGGGGAACGGGACGCGCGGGCGGAGCCGGAAAAGGTTCTGAACGTGCTGATTCGACCCCCGTCGCTTCCGCGATCTCAACCTTGACACTTCGCCTCGTCTCGATCGATCTATCGTAGCCGGACGCCTGTTGCGCGATTGTGTTCGCAAGCTCCTGAGGTTACAGACGGCGAACGGGTCTCGGCGCCCTCTTCCTAAAGGAGGGGCTGGTCGACCAGCCCCTCCAGCGGATCCCGGTCAGTCCAGCGAAGCACCAGCCCTGAATTCTTTCCACTACCACAAGTGGTATTGGGGATTGGTCTGAGTGGGAGCGGCATGCTATGGCGGTCACCACAGGCCTCCGGCGCGGCCGTCGCTTCAGCACCGAACCGCTTGCTAGACGTGGAAGTGCCGACGTTCGTCCGGTGGATGCGCACTGCTAGGCGCCGGTTCAACCTCAGTCGATGACTGGCGACCGTGGTCGGTTTGCGGACACGCTCGAGTCGGACACCGGCAGGAACAGCGTGAAGGTGCTGCCGACGCCGGGCTCGCTCTCGACTCCGAGTGCCCCGCCGTGCATCTCCACGAGGCGCTGCGAGATGGCCAGCCCCAGCCCCGTGCCCCCGAAGCGGCGGGAGGTTCCCGCGTCCGCCTGGCGGAACTCGTCGAAAACGTGGGGCAGCGCCTCCGGCGCGATCCCGATCCCCGTGTCGGTCACCGCCACCTCGATGCCCCCGGCGGCCTCCCGGGCCTCGACCCGGACCTCGCCCTGCTCGGTGAACTTGACCGCGTTGGCGGTCAGGTTGAGCAGCACCTGTCGCAGCCGCAGCGGGTCGGCCCAGAGGTGCGGCAGCCCCGACGGCACCTCCACGCGCAGCGCGAGGCCCTTCGCCGCCGCCGCCCGCGCCACGACCGCCCGCACTTCCTCGGCCACTGCCGCCGGGTCGACCTCCTCGAGGTCCAGCTCCATCCGGCCCGCCTCGATCCGGGACAGGTCCAAGACGTCATCGATCAGCGCCAGCAGGTGGTCCGCGCTGCGGACGATCTGGGCCACGTCCTCGGCCTGCGCCGGGGCAAGCCCCCCCTCCATTTTCAGGAGCTCGGCGTAGCCGAGGACGGCGGTCAGGGGGCTGCGCAGCTCGTGGCTCATGGTCGAGAGGAAGGCGCTCTTGAGGCGGTTGGCCTCCTCCGCCGCCTCCTTCGCCGCCCGCAGCTCCGCCTCGCGCTCCTTGCGCTCCGTGACGTCCTGGTTGGTCCCGGCCATCCTGGCCGGCCGTCCGTCCGGCCCGAGCTCCGCTCGGCCCCGCGCCTGGAGGACCCGGACCGCACCGTCGGGGCGGACGATGCGATGCTCCGCCTCGAACGCGCTCCCGGCCTCCCAGGCACGACGGGCTGCCCCCTCCAGGAGCGCCCGGTCGTCCGGGTGGACGGCCGCGAAGAACCTCGCGAAGGTGATCGGATCGCCCTCGGGGTCGAGCCCGACGACCCGGTACATCTCGGGGGACCAGAGGAGTCTGCCCGTGGTGGGCTCCCACTCCCAGCTCCCAACCCGGGCCATCTCTTGCGCCTCGGCGAGCCGCGCCTCGCTCGCTCGCAGGTCCCGTTCGGCGGCCCTGCGCTCCGTCACGTCCTGGATCTGGGCGACGACGAGGCGCGGCGCCGCGCCGTCGCGCACGAGTGAGACACTCAATTGGACCCACACCGGCTCGCCGTCCTTGCGCAGGTAGCGCTTCTCCATCTGGAATCCGGGGATCTCGCCGGCGAGCATCCGGGCGTGCTGGGCGAGGTCGGCCGCGAGGTCGTCGGGGTGGGTCATGTCCTGGAAGGTACGGGCGAGGAGCTCGCCCTCGGCGTAGCCGGTGATGGCGCGGAGGGCCCGGTTGACTCGGACGAAGCGGCCGTCGGGGGTCGTCAGGGCCATCCCGATCGGGGCGTCGGCGAAGGCGGCCCGGAACAGCGCCTCGCTGCCCCGCACCTCCCCGTACAGGTGAGCTCGGCCGACCGCCACCCCGACGTGCTCGGCCAGCGCCCCCACCAGCCGGAGATCGTCCGGCCCCAGCCGCGCCTCTCCGGTGCTTTCGAGGTTGAGGACGCCGACGACCGTTGCCCCGTCGCGCAGCGGCACGCACACCTCGGAGCGGATCCCGTCGATCGCCCCCAGGAAGCCGGGGTCGTCCCGCACGTCTGCCAGCAGCGCCGGCTCCCCTGTCCGCGCCACCCGCCCCATGATCCCCCGTGCGATCGGGATCCGGCCGAGGACCTGGCCGTAGCCGACCTGGTGCTGCAGCACGAGCTCGTCGCCCTCCCGCAGGTAGAGCGAGACCTCGGAGTAGCCGAAGGCCCCCGCCGTCGCCTCGACGGCGATCCGGAAGAGCTCGGGCAGCTCCAGTTCCCGCGCCAGCGCCGCGCGCACCCGGTCGAGGAGGGCCAGTTCGCGGGCGGAGCGCTCGGCGGCCGCTAGGTGCGCCCGCGCCTCCCGCTCGCTCGCCCGCAGCGCCGCCGCCGCCGAGCGCCGCTCCGAGACGTCGCGGGAGTTGACGACGATCCCGGCCACGGCGGGGTCGGCGAGGAGGTTGGTGCCGGTCGATTCCAGCCAGCGCCACGATCCGTCGGCGTGGCGGAAGCGTAACTCGACAGTGGGCCGGAGGCCCGGGTCGGCGACGAGCGCGGCGAACTCCGCCTGCACCGCCGCCCGGTCGTCGGGGTGGACGAGCCCGAAGGCGTCCCGACCGACCAGCGTCTCCGGGTCGTGGCCGAGGATCCGGGCGATCGCCGGGCCCTCGTAGCGGATCGTGCCGTCCGGGTCGAGGACCGTGACGATGTCGGTCGCGTTGGCGATCAGGGAGCGGAACCGCGCCTCGCTCGCCCGCAGCGCCGCCCCGGCCGCCTTGTAGGGGGTGACGTCCTGGACCTGGGTCACGCAGTAGCGCGGCCGGCCCGCACCGTCGCGGACGAGGGAGGCGCTGAGCCTTCCCCAGACCAGCCGCTGGTCCTTGCGGACGTAGCGCACCTCGGCCTGGTAGGTGCCGATGTCGCCGGCGAGCAGCGCGGCGCGTTGCTCGGCGTCGACCCGCCGGTCGTCGGGGTGGGTCACGGCCTGTAGCGTGGTGTCCAGCAGGTCCGCCTGGGGGGAGCCGAGGATGTCGCACAGCACCCGGTTGACCTGGAGGAGGCGGCCGTCCGGGGCGACGAGGGCCATCCCGATCGCGGCGTCCTCGAAGGCCGCTCGAAAGCGCGCCTCGCTCTCGCGCAGCGCCGCCTCGGCTCGAAGGCGGTCGGTGACGTCGCGGCCGCAGCCGACGATGCCGACCACGGTGCCTTCGGCGTCCCGTATGGGCACGGTGCTCGTCAGCCACCAGGCGGCCTCGTCCTCGCCCTGTGGCTCGAGGCGGTTGAGGAGCGGCTCCCCCGTCGCCACGACCCGCTGCTCGTCGGCGAAGTAGCGGCGGGCGAGCGACTCCGGGAAGAAGTCGAAGTCCGTCTTGCCGACGGCCTCCGCCGGGTCCGTGACGCCGAGGGTCCGAGCGGCGGCCGGGTTGAGGCGGAGGAACCGTGAGGCGGCATCCTTGACGTAGGCCGCGTCGGGCAGGTGGTCCATGAGGGTCCGCAGCAGGTCGCGTTCGACTGCCAGCGCCGACTCGGCCTCCTTTTGCGGCGTGACGTCGGCGAGGTGGGCCACGGCGTGGCCTGCGCCGGCCGCCTCCTCGGTGCCAACGGACAGCAGGGCGTAGCGGATCCCGCCCGCCTTGGTCCGGACCTCGACCTCGGCCTCGCGCAGCCCCGCCGCATTCGCAAGGCCGCCCGCGGCGGCAACGGGGTGGTCGTCGCCGGGCCACAGACCGAGTCCTGCCTCCGTCGCCCCGACGACCTCCTCCCGCAAGTACCCGGTCAGCCGGAGGAAGGCGGCGTTGGCGTCGACGATGCAGCCGCTCGCGAA
>CADCWF010000055.1 GCA_902806345.1 uncultured Thermomicrobiales bacterium | reverse complement strand
CGGGGATCCCGTGGTTCCCAGGTGATCAAGGGGACTGCTCCTCGATCAGCAACCGCGTCGAGAAGCTTTGGGTCGAACGTCCTCGTGCTGGGCAACCCCCAATGCTGATACCACATGACGATCCCCGGAGATCGTCCGAGTTGATCCTCGAGTTGCTGCATGACGGCGGGGTCGCCTGGAGCGCCGGGTTGGAAAACCCCGAGCGCCACTGGGGCACCTGCCCTCGGGCTCACCGTCACCGATGTCCCCGCATTCGTCCCTTTAACCGTCGCCTCGATCTGATGCTGCCCCTGATCCGTCGGCACCGAAATCATCACGCTGAAACGCCCGTTCCCGTCCGTGTCGATCTCCGTAGCCTTGCCGGTGTTGACCCAACTGAGTTCTCCCGTCGCATTCTCCTGAAATCCGCTCCCACTTATCACGATCATCGACCCTGGGATCGCCTCGTCCGGCCGGGCATTCACCTGGGCTGCAGCGGCTCCAGCCTCGGTCCCGGGTCTAACACTGCCCGCCAACGAGGCGACGAGCAACAACGCGACCAGCCCCACCCTCGGGGGCCAGCGGCGGGTCGAGCCAGGGGAACCTCCAAGCGGCTGGGACAACCCAGGTTCTCGCTTGGTAGCGAACCCCCGGCGGCCACAGCGACGGAGCGGCTCAAAGATTTCGGCGACTTCATCCACGTTCGATGTCACGATCTCGTCTGCTCCTGCCGTGCCCATTCCGATCGGCTAGGTACTGGTTGGCGATGAGGACCGGTTCGGGACCGCCCGCTCCCGAGACCGGTCGCACCCGCTACGATCCACGGATCTCGACCTCGGAAAGGTAGCCGAGTTTGGGGTCAACGTTCGGGTTGGTGAAGAGGAACCGGACGTAGCGCCCATCCGCCGCCGTCGCCAAGCTCTCCCAGGCGCCAGCTTCGGGAGCGTTCCGGCGCGTGGCCAGCGTCGTCCACTCCTGGCCGTCGTCCGAGACCTGGATCCGGAACCGGTCGGCGAACCCGACCCGCTTGAACGTCCAGCGGATCTCGGCCACCGATCGCACCGCGCCGAGGTCGAACCGGGCGAAGGCGGTCCGCGGCGGATTGGATGTCCCGGTGACCCACGCCGTGGCGGGATCGCCGTCGGCGGCGAGGTGGGCGGAGTTGGAGTTCCCCGACTGCGTGTCTCCTTTAACCCCCAGCTCGCTAACGGTCGGATCGCCCGTTGCAGGCGCCGCCACGGCCGCCTCGCCGCCGGAGCCGAGGTGCAGAACCCGCTCCGACGAGCCGTCGGGGTCGCCACCGAAGCCGTCGGCCGACCCCTGGGTCCGGGAAGCGTCCCCGAGCAGCCAGGCCCGGCCCTCGGCCGGTGAGGCACCGGGGTTGTCGGCGGCGAACAGCGCGAGCGCCCCGGCGACGTGGGGCGACGCCATGCTGGTGCCGCTCATCAGCCCGGTCCCCCCACCGGCCAGGGTGGACCGGATGCAGACGCCGGGGGCGGCGATATCGACGTCCGCCCCGAAGTTGCTGAACCCGGCGAAGGTGTCGTCCCGCCCACCGGACGTGCAGGTTGCCTCGGAGTTGCCCCCCGCCGCCCCGTCGAAGTCGGTGAACGCGGAGACCGTGATCACCTCCTCGAAGGTCGCCGGTACCTGGCCCGCCGCGTTCGCGCCGTCGTTGCCGGCCGCGACCACGACCGGGACGCCCCCGTCGACGACCGCGCAAATCGCCCGGTGCAGGGGGTCGGCGGCGCAGCTCCCGTCGTCGCCGGCGCCGCCGAGGCTCATGTTGACCACGTCGATCGTTGCCCGGTTGGCGTAGACCCAGTCGAGGCCGCAGATAACCGACGACCACGAGCCGGAGCCGTCGTCCCCCAGCACCTTGACGGCCCAGAGGCGCGCGCCCGGCGCCACGCCGACGACGCTCTGGCCATCGTCCAGCGCGCCGACGGTGCCGGCCACGTGAGTGCCATGGCCGTCTCCGTCGCCGTAGCCGCCGTCCCCGATGCACCGCTCGCCGCCCGCGACGTCGAGGTCGGGGTGGTTGGCGATCCCGGTGTCGAGCACGGCCACGTCGGCGTCGACCCGGCCGCCGTCGCCACCGATCCCGGCCGAGGCGCTGGCATCGGCTTCGACCCGGTCGACCCCGGTCGGCAGCGTCGTCGCCGCGATCTCGACCGGCTGGTCAAGGGAGACCAATTCGACGTTGGGGTTGCGCCGGAGGCCCTCGATCGCCTGCGCCGGCACCCGCCCGGCAAAGCCCTTGAACACGTGCTGGAACAGGGCACGGGGGCGAACCCCGGCCGCCCGTGCCACCGCCTCCGGATCGGCCTTGGGGCGGAGGACAACGATCACGTCCGCTTCGTCGCGGCCGGCCTCGCCGGGTGCGGCCTGGGCTACGGCGCCGGGCGCCGCGGTGGGCGCGAACGAAAGCGGGCCGACCGCCGTCACCACCAGGGCCAGGGCGACGATCGCCGGTATGGCCCGGGCGTGGAATCGCCGGCCGACCGGCGACCGCGGTGGGTACAGGGTGAACGACATACGGGGGGAACTCCTTCGAGGTCTCGACGAACGCGCCAACGAACCGCGCGTCTCCGCACCAAGCCCCTCGACACGGGGCGATCGTCACGCCGTAGAGCACCATGTGGGCAAAAATGATGCCATGATGAAGCGAACGGTTTCACGCTCTGACCGGACTACGCCGGCCGAACCACTGCCGGATCACGCATCGTTCATCATCCGGCAACAGCGCCGATCGTCCGCTCCATGATCCGGCTCTGAGGGGGAAGCAGGATCGGACGCGCCGGAGGGACCGGGCGGCACCCGTTCGCCACCGGCGGGACGGATGCCGCCACGCACGTCCAGATCGCGGACAATCCCCGTCACCATGCGCGAGGCGCCCGGCCGGGTGTTCGGCCTCGAGCGCCGACTCGCCACAGCCGGTGGCGCCGCGCGCGTTCGAGGGGCGGCCCGACGATGGCGGAGCAATTGGTCGAGATCGTCGGTGCCCTCCTGGTGCTGTCCGCCTACGCGCTGGCCCAGTTCGCCGGCCTCCCCCGCCGGTCCTTCCGCTACCTGCTGGCGAACCTGGTCGGCGCCGCGATCCTCGCGGCGCTCGCCGCGATCCATCACCAGTGGGGGTTCCTGCTCCTGCAAGGGGTCTGGGCGGTCGTCGCGCTGTGGGGCGTGGTCGGGCGGCTGCGCGAGCGCGAGGCCAGCTAGCGAGGCATCCGGAGGGGCACGAAGCGATGGGCGACCAGGTCCAGATCGTCGGCGCCCTGCTCGTCCTGGCAGGCTTCGTCGGGGCGCAGATCGGCCGCCTCGACGAGCGCGCCTGGCCCTACCTGCTGCTGAATCTGGTCGGCTCGGCCATCCTGGCGGCGCTGGCGTACGCCGCGGCGCGGTGGGGCTTCCTCCTGCTGGAGGGCGCCTGGTTCGCCGTCACCCTCGTCGCCGTCGGGGCAAAGCTTGGCGGCAAGGCGCCGCCGGCAGCGCCCTGACGACGGACTTGGGGGAACCCGGTGACGTACGTCCTCACCCCCCCGCCCCGCTCCCCTGCGAGGGAGCGGGGAGCACGGCTACCGGCGCGCCCGAGCGCGGCTAGCCGGCGAACGACATCTCCTTGACGAGCATGAACCCGTCGAGCCGCGGCTCCCACCGCAGATCGGCGGCGGTCCCGTAGAGGAACGCCAGGTGGGCGATCGGGATGACCGAGTAGCCAGCCTGGAACACCGCCGTCACCTCGGCGAAGGCGGCCGCCCGCTCGTCGCCGGTCAGCGGGTTGGCGGCGTCGATCAGCGCGTCGAGCGCGGGGTCGCAGTAGCTGGCGACACCGCCTTCGCAGCGGTACCAGGAGGCGGCCGTCAACCCGACGTCCATCAGCTCGTTGCCATGGGAGAGGGTGCCGATCCAACCGCGCTCCGGCGGGATCTCGTCGTAGGGGAGCACGAACTGCTCCTGGTAGGCGGCGTGCTCGATCAGCTCGGCCGAGGCATTGAGGCCGATCTCGGTCAGGGCGGCGGCCACGTACTGGCCGAGCTCTTCCGACCGCAGGTAGGAGCCCCGACGGACCGCTACCGTGATCGGCCGGTCGACCGGGGTGCCGTCCGCCCGCGCCTCCTCGACCAAAGCCCGCGCCCGCTCCGGGTCGTAGGGCGTCGCCTCCAACTCGGCGTTGTAGCCGGCCGCCGACGGCCCGACCAACTGCGTCGCGACGGCGCCGCTGCCGAAGAGCGAGGCGACCACCTGCTCCTTGTCGATGGCGTGGGCGATCGCCTGGCGGACCCGGATGTCGGCCAGCGTCGGGTGGACGGTGTCGAGCCGCAGGGGCACGGTCTCGACGCTGAGCGCCTCCTTGCAGACCGGTGTCGTGGCACAGTCCTCGGGCGCCAGGAAGCGGCCGATCTGGGCCTCGCCGGTGGAGACCTGGGCGGCCCGGACGATGGATTCCGGCCGCCAAACGTACTCGACGTCCTGGATGGCGACGGCGCCGCGGGCGTCCTCCGGCGAAGCCGTGCCCCACCACTCCCGGAAGGCCGTGAGACGGATCCGCTCGCCCCTCGCCCACTCGACAAAGCGGTAGGGGCCGGTGCCGATCGGCTCGACCGGCAGCGACTCCGGGCGCTCCCGGATCTGGCGGGCACTCGGCAGCGGCGCGAAATAGAGGATCGCCGGCAGAATCGGGTCGGGCTCCTCGGTCTGGACGTCGAGGGTCAGGTCGTCGACGGCGGTGGCGGTGATCTGGGATCCCATGAACTGGGCGATGTCGAAGGCGTTCTCCGGCGACCACGTGTAGTTGACACCGAATGCGGCGTCCTCGGCGGTGAGGGGGTCGCCGTCGTGGAAAACCACGCCCGGCCGCAGGGTGAACCGGATCGTCCGCTCGTCCTGCCACTCCCAGGCAGTGGCAAGCTCGCCGACGAGCTCGTTGGTGACCGGATCGCGGTTGAGCAGCGCCTCGTTGGTGTTGCGGAGGACGGGGTGGCCGTCGATGCTGAAGGCGTTCCAGTACTCGAGCGTCGCCGGTTCGGCGGCCAGCGAGATGACGATGCCGCCGGCCGGGGCCGGCGTGGTGCCCGGCGTCTGGGCCACAGCCGTGGCGACCCGCCCCGCGGCCCCCGTTGCCGCCGTCGCCACCCCGACGCTGGCCGTCTGGACGAGGCCGCGCCGCGAGAAGCGGCGACCGAGCGCCTCGAGCAAGCGGCGGTTGGTCGGCGATAGGCTCTCGTTCGTCATCGCGGATCCCTCCCCGGGCTCGGACTGCAAATCTCGAATCAGTCTTGGCGGGTGAAACGCCGACCTCGGCTGTTGGAGGATCGCCATCGGGTCCGGCGTCTCCCGGACGCGGAGCAACTCCCGTCTTGGTCTCGATACTAAAGTTTTAGGTCAACAATGTCAACAATACGGATGACCGCGACGTACCCTCCGGGACCCCGTGCCTTGCCGTCCAACTGTCGGCGGGGAGACGTCGTCTTTGACTCCTCTTGCTGGGAACTTCCTCGGCTCCACGAGCACCGACGAGGGGCTCCGCCGTTTCGATCGTTGGCGCGCAGGTCCCCAGGATTCAGCCGCAGATCGTGACCCGCCCCGGATTCGCCCACTGCATCCGCCGCGAAGTTCCCGGTCCCGGCCGCATCTGTTCGGAACCGGCGCTCTTGCCGGGCGATACGATGCGCGTTAGGCTCAATCCCCGAACCACCGCCGGCCCGGCTTGAACTGCATGTACTCGACGAACAGCCCGTCTTCCTTCGTGAAGGCCACCGTGGCGAACGGCGGCTCGCCGACCTCGAACGGAGGGAGGTAGACCTCCTTGCCGGCGAGGTGCGGCTCCAGCTCGTCCACCTCCCAAGCGACGTGGGGAGCGTCCATGAACTCCGGCTCGATCGGGCAATCGGGCGCGTAGCGGAGGTACTCGATCCGGCTCGGGTGATCGGCGGGGTCGGTCACCCAGCACTTGCTGGGTGCAACCAGGTTCTCGTCCGGCTGCGGCTCGTGGGCGCGCAGGCCGACGTGGTGGAACCGCTTCCTTGGAGTCGGCGAGTCGGACATCGAAACGCTCCAGCGGCCGCCCTCAGCCCCCTTTCCCGCGCATCGGGAGAGGGGGCTGGGGGGTGAGGGCCGATCGGGGGAGGGTGCCGAACGTCTCATGCGAGGCGGAGCGGACGCTCCCGCGCCCTACGCCGCCGGCGTCGCCGCCGCGCCGTCCTCGGTCGGCGCCGCCACGGCCGCGAACTCCTCGGCCAGCTCGAACCCTTCGGCATCCGCCGCGACCTGCTCGCGGTCGAACTCGTTGGCGCCGGCGACGTACTTGTTGGAGATGATCTGGTCGGCCGGGATCTCGCGGGTCAACTGGCCGATCGCGGTGATGGTGTCGAGGAACGTCGCCCACGACTCCATCGAAGCATCGCCCCAGCCGGCACGCCCTTCCCAGTCGCCGCGGTAGACCGTGGCGAGCTGCCACATCGACTCGACGGCGACCGCCTTGTCCTCGAAGGTGGCGTTGAGCGCCGGCCCGATCGACGGCTCCTCCATCGTGATCTGGGTCGCCGCCCGCGGGTTCTGGTAGCCGAACTCCAGCCCCATCGCCCAGCCGCGCAGGTAGCGGGTGTAGAGGTCGTCCAGCGCCGCGTCCTCGAAGTCGGTCCGCCGGATCTGGAACGAGTTTGCCGGGAACTTCGACCAATCCTTGCCGAGGATGAAGTCGAAGTCGAGCCCCTGGGCGAACCACTGGGCACGCAGCCCCTCCCAACAGAGGGCGGCATCGGCCTGACCCTCGGCCAGGGCCGGACCCCAACCCGGACCGGCGGCGACGTACTGGACCGCGCCCGGATCGCCACCCGCCTGGGCTACCATCGGGTCGACGATCGACGACCAGCCGATGTCGCCCAGGACGACCCGCTTGCCCTGCAGGTCGGCGGCCGTGGCGATGTCGGTGCGGCCCTTCTCGAAAGCGATGTCGAAGACGTCGTAGGCGCCCATCTGCCAGACCGAGACGAGGTCGATCCCCGCCTCGACGCCGAGCGAGAAGACGCCCGGGGAGACGTAGCTCATGTCGGCCTGGCCGTCGGCGACCGCCTTCGACGACGACGTGGCCTCCATGATGGCAGGCAAGAGTTCCGTCTCGATGTCGCCGAAGTAGCCGAACCGCTGGGCGACCCAGTAGGGGTAGTCGTCGAGCACTTCCAGGGTGCCGCGGGGCGAGACCCAGACGACCGAGTTGCGCCCCTCCTGGGCCGAGGCCTGCAGCCGCCCGCGCGGGCCGCCGAACGGTGCCGCCAACCCGAGCGCCGCCGCGCCGCCGACCACCCGCCGCCGAGACAGGCGGGAACCGGTCAACCGACCGAGCCGAGACGTGTCGAGAGCCATCCGTGACCTCCTCCGTGCGTATGTTCCGGGGGGCCGCCCTGGCCCCTCGCCGCCCCGTCCGGCCGCCGCGGCCGGAGGGCGGAGCCTTCGATGGCCGGGCCGGCTACGCCTGCCAGCTCGCCCACCGTTTGCCGACCCAGTAGAAGAAGACGTAGATCAGGATCCCCATCGTCGCCAGCAGCACGATGACCGCCCAGAAGTTGGCCATCTGGATCCGCGACGAGTAGAACATCAGGCGGTTGCCGAGCCCCTCGCCGGAGCCGACGATCTCGGCCCCGACCGCCGTCAGCATCCCGAAGATGGCGCCGACCATAAGGCCGACGATGATCATCGGCAGCGCCAGCGGGAAGCGGACCTTGGCGAAGATCTGGGGCGTCGTCGCCCCGTAGGAGCGGGCCAGGGCAATCTTGGCGAGGTCGGTCCGGCGGAAGCCCGTGGCGGAGTTGATCATCACCATCGGCCCGACCGCCAGCGCGACGGCGATGATCCGCGGCGCCACGCCGAAGCCCATCTTCTGGACCAGCAGCGGCACCAGGGCGATCATCGGCGTGGTGACCAGCAACAGGATGTAGGGCGTGATGATCTTCTCGGCGAAGGGAAACTGGGTGATCAGCGCCGCCAGCACGATGCCGACCACGGCGCCGATCGCGTAGCCGATCCCGATCACCTGCAGGGTGACCAACAGGTGCGGCCAGAAGAGGCCGAAGTTGCCGACCAGCGACGCGAAGATGTCGCTCGGCAGCGGAAAGGTGTAGGCCGGCACCTGGGCCACCCGGAGCAGCACCTCGAGGCCGACCACGACGACGACCGCGACCAGCGCGATCGAGGCCGCCTCGCCCCAGGAGCGGGCGAAGCCGGTGCTGGTCAGGGCCGACCAGTTGGTCAGGCTGACCTCGTCGCCGCCGGCCTCCTGCTTCTCGCCGAACGTCGGGATCGTCTCGCGCAGGTCCGTCGCCATCGTTCCTCCGGAGTCGTGAGTCGTGAGTCGTCAGCCGTGAGGCGAGGAGGGAGGCGCGAGCGGCGACCGTCGACGGTCTCCACGACTCACGACTGACGACTCACGACTCCGTGTAGCTCCCCGTCTCGATCGTCCGCTTGATCTCGATGATCGAGCGGATGAAGGCCGGCTCGAACGTCATCTCGATCGTCCGCGGACGCGGCAGGTCGACCGGGAAGACGTGGGCCAGGCGGCCCGGCCGCGGCGTCAGCACCACCACCCGGTCGGCCAGGAAGATCGCCTCCGAGACGTTGTGGGTGACGAAGACGATCGTCTTTCCCGTCTCCAGCCAGAGCCGTTGGATGAGCAGGTTCATCTCGTCGCGGGTAAAGGCGTCGAGGGCACCGAACGGCTCGTCCATCAGGATCACGTCGGGGTCGAACGAGAGGCAGCGGACGATGCTGGCCCGCTGCTGCATGCCGCCCGAGAGCTCGCGCGGCATCTTGGTCTCGAAGCCGGCCAGGCCGACCTCCTGCAGGAACCCCTGGATCCGTCCCTCGTAGGGGGCGGGGTCGATCTTCTTGATCTCGAACGGGAAGCGGATGTTGTCACGCAGGTTGCGCCACGGCAGCAGGTTGGCGTCCTGGAAGATCATCCCGATCTCGGCCCGCGGCCCCGCGACTGGCGTGCCGTTGAGGACGACCCGGCCGGAGGAGAGGTCGTGCAGGCCGGACATCGCCCAGAGCAGCGTGCTCTTGCCGCAGCCGGAGGGGCCGAGGATGCAAACGAACTCGCCCTTGGCGATCTCCAGCGAGAGGTCTTCCAGGGCGTGGACCGACCCGGTCTCCGTCTTGTAGTGCTTGGTCGCGTGCTCGACCGTCATCAGCGCCGGGGCCATCCCGGCGGCCGACGCCCGCGGTGCGGCCATCGCTCCGAGTTGTGCCACGAGTGCCCTCCCACTGGGCTGGGTCCGGGTGCCGCCGGCGTCAGACCTCGGTGGAGAACGGACTTGGAGCCCACGGCCGGGATCGCATCCCGGGTCGGGCAACCGGTCGGCCCCGTCTGTCGTCGGTGGTCCCGGAACTGTCCGGGATTCTATGAACGGACGCGACGAGATGTCAACACGCCGACCGACGGTAAACCGGCGGGTGGAAGCGAAGCGCCGGGCTGCCTCAGGATCTCGCCCGCGGGACCGACCGCCGTCTCCACGTTTCCCGGCCACGGAGCCGGCGTCCCCGGTCCTGGGAACCGAACCGATCGAACAAGGCGCGCACGCTCCCTATTGACGCGATTCCGGGCCGAGGCTAGCATCCGCGCCATCGACGCAGTTCTCCAATATGAAGCGTCCCCGATCCGGTCTCGGCCGTGCCGTCGACCCCACGATCCGTTTCGGTAGGTGAGATAGGCGAACACGCCACGCCATCG
>CADCWF010000054.1 GCA_902806345.1 uncultured Thermomicrobiales bacterium | reverse complement strand
GTGCCGCCGACCTCGCCTTCCTGGCCGACCTCGAAGAGCGGGACAACCCCTTCCCCAGCATCGACTACCGCGACTGGGCACCCCGGCAGGGCGTCGTTTTGCCCGCGCGGGCCGAGGCCGGGGAGCCGGCCTGAGCAGGGACCGACGGGCGGGCGGCAGAGCCGAGCAGCCGCGGCGTCCACCAATTCGCCGCTCTTTGCTTGCCGCCACTCGGTCGCCACGGCGGAGCGCGCTTGCTTGTGAGACTACAGCACGTGGGATCGGGGCGGTGAGCAAACGGACGCCGCGGGTAACGGGCAAAGACGCGCTGGCGGCGCTGCTCCGGCTTGGCTACGCGCAGGTTGTTGTCCGTAGCAGCCACCACCAGATGCGCCACCCGGAGCGCGGCGGACTCGTCGCGGTGCCGCTCCATGGCTCGGTCATCCTGCCGCCGAAGACGCTGAAGAGCATCCTGGCCCAGGCGGACTTGACAGAGGACGAACTGAGGGAGGAGTTGTGGTGCGCTACACGGTGCTGCTCGACTGGGACGCCGACGCCGGCGAGTAGGCGGCGTCCGTTCCCGCACTGCCGGGCTGCTTCACCCATGGTCCCACGGTGGAAGTCGCGACCGAGCGCGCAAAGGAAGCGATCGAGGGATTCCTCGCCGCCCTGGTTCAGCTCGGCGAGGAGGTGCCGGTTGAGGAGCCGGCGCTCGTCACGGTTGCTGTCGGGGTGGATGTCAAAACCGGGGCGCTGGCGGCGACCGGGTAGGCGAAACGGTGCGGCGCGTCCCTGCGAGGACTTCTTCTGGGCCGCTGGTTCGTCCAATTGTTCCGTGCCTTGTTGGGGCACCCCTCAACGCTCCCCCGGCACCAGCGTCGCCAGCGGGATCGGCAGCCAGTCCGGCCGGTTTGCCAACTCGTAGCGCACTTCGTAGAGTGCCTTGTCGATCTCCCAGGCCGCCAGCGCCCGTTGGAACGCAGCGTCGTCGACCGGAACCAACGGGGTAGCGGCGGACGCAATCTCCATGCGGTAGGCCGTTAGGAAGGCTGCCCTGGCGTCCCGCTCCCAGGCCGCGAGCGCCGCGTCGTCGGCAACCGCCGCGGCCTCGCGTTCGAGTGCGCCGCGGGCGTAGCCGAACGAGCGGAGCATCCCGGCGACGTCCTTCAGGGGCGAGGTCTTGCGGCGCCGCTCCGCCAGCGGGCGGGCCGGCTCGCCCTCGAAGTCGATGATTGTCCAACTGCCGTCGGCCGCGCGCAGGGTCTGACCGAGGTGGTAGTCGCCGTGGACCCGGATCCGGGGGAGACCGGCCTCGGCCGCGAAGCCGGCCAGGGTCTGCCGGAGCGCCGGTTCTTCCCCCAGCACGGCGTCGACCCGGTTCCGGTCCGCCGCTGCCAAGCCATCCTGGCGCTCCCGGAGCGCGGCCAAAGTCTCGCCCAGGTGCGCCTCGGCCGCGGCGCGGAGGGCGTCGATCTCCGCCGACGACGCGGGCTCCGGCGCGAACGCGGGGTCGGCGGCGCCCGAGGCCAGCGCGACGTGAAGCGCTGCCGTCGTCCGGCCGAGGTCGGCCACCGCCGCGGTCGCGTCGCCGGCGTGGGGAACCGCTCCTCGGGCGAGGGGCCGGAGCCGGTCGAGGAGCCAGCGCCAGCCGTCGGCGGCATCGGGGACGAAGGCCTGGCCAAACCCCGCCAGGGACTCGGTTCCCGCCGGGTCGACGTAGCGGATCGCGCCGAGCGGTTCCGGGACGGCGCCGAAGCCGGCCGCGGCCAGGTAGCGGCCGATCTCCTCGTCGGGGTTGACCCCCGGCTGGAGCTTGCGGAACAGCTTGAGCAGCAGCGCGGTGCCGTAGCGGAGGGCGGTGTTGCTCTGCTCCAGGCCGCCGGCGGCGACCGGTCCGGAGCGGGCGCGGTCGACCACGGCGGCGAGGCCGGCGAACGGCTCGAACACGAGCGTCCCTGCGCCGCACGGGAGCCGGGCGCCGGCGGCGAGCAGATCGAGGAGTCCGGTGGCGACGCCGCCGTCGCTCGTCGCGTCGACGACGACGCCCTCCGGCAGCGTCGCCAGGGGCCAGGCCCCCGATCCGGCGGGTTCCAGCTTCAGCGGCAGCGCGTACCGTGCCGAGCCGTCGTCGAAGGCGACGTCGACCGCCGCCCAGAACGCCGGCGGTCGGCCGCCGAGCGGGGCGACGCCGCCGATTCCGAGTGAGACGACCGGCCGGCCCTTGTCCCCGTACCAGCGCTGGTCGGCCATCCACCCCGCGAGGCCGGGTCCCTCGCCGGCCAGCGCCGCGCCGACCCGCCCGGCGAGATCGTCCTGGTCCGGCGTGACGGCCACCCGCCCGACAACGCTGGCGTGCTTCGGTGCCACGCCGCCCATGGGCCTACTCCCCCTCCGCTGCCGGGGGTTCGAGCCGGAACCAGAGGAAGGCGTGCGGTCCGAGGGTGATGAAGTAGGGCAGTTCCCCGATCTCCGGGAAGGGCGTCTCCCCGATCAGCTCGACCGGGCGGTAACCGGCGAAGTCGCGGAGGTCCAGCTCGGCGGGCTGGGCGAAGCGCGAGAGGTTGACCACGCAGAGGATCGTCTCCCCCTCGTACTGCCGGATGTAGGGCATCACCTTGAGGTTGTCCGGGTGGAGGAACCAGAGCGAGCCGCGACCGAACGCCTTGTACTTCTTTCGGACCTTGATCAGCCGCTGCATCCACTTCAGGAGGGAGGTCGGGGTCCGCTCCTGGGCCTCGACGTTGACCGCTTGGTAGCCGTAGACCGGGTCCATGATGACCGGCGAATAGAGGCGGGCCCAGTCGGCGCGGGAGAAGCCGCCGTTGCGGTCGCCGCTCCACTGCATCGGGGTCCGCACCCCGTTGCGGTCGCCGAGGTAGATGTTGTCGCCCATCCCGATCTCGTCGCCGTAGTAGATGACCGGGGTGCCGGGCATCGAGAGGAGCAGCGAGTTCATCATCTCGATCTGGCGGCGGCCGTTATCCAGGAGCGGCGCCAGGCGGCGGCGGATGCCGAGGTTGAGCCGCATCCGGGGGTCCTTGGCGTACTCGTAGTACATGTAGTCGCGGTCGATGTCGGTGACCATCTCCAGCGTCAGCTCGTCGTGGTTGCGGAGGAAGATGGCCCACTGGGAGCCGTTCGGGATCTCCGGCGTCTGCCCCATGATCTCCACGATCGGGGTCCGCGTCTCGCGCCGCATCGCCATGAACATCCGGGGCATCAGCGGGAAGTGGAAGGCCATGTGGAACTCCGGCTGCTCGACGGAGCCGAAGTACTCGACGACGTCCGACGGCCACTGGTTGGCCTCGGCCAGGAGGATCTTGCCGGGGAACTCCTCGTCGACCATCCGCCGCAGCTTGCGGAGGAACTCGTGGGTCTCCGGCAGGTTCTCGCCGTTGGTGCCGTCCCGCTCGTAGAGGTAGGGCACGGCGTCGCAGCGGAAGCCGTCCAGGCCGAGGGCGAGCCAGAAGCGGACGATGTCCAGCATCTCGTCGTGGACGGCCGGGTTGTCGTAGTTCAGGTCCGGCTGGTGGCTGAAGAAGCGGTGCCAGAAGTGCTTCTTGGCGACCGGGTCGAACGACCAGTTCGAGACCTCGGTGTCGGTGAAGATGATCCGGACCTCGGGGTAGCGGGTCGCGTCGTCGCTCCAGACGTAGTAGTCATGGTAGGGCGACGCGGGGTCCTTGCGCCCCTCCTGGAACCACCGGTGCTGGTCGGAGGTGTGGTTCACCACGAGGTCGGCGACGACCCGGATGCCGCGGGCGTGGGCGGCGTCGAGGAACGTCCGCATGTCGTCGACCGTGCCGTAGTCCGGCAGGATCGAGGAGAAGTCGGCGATGTCGTAGCCGTCGTCCTGGAGCGGCGAGGGGTACATCGGCAGCAGCCAGATGCAGTCGACGCCGAGGTCGCGGACGTAGTCCAGCTTCTCGGTCATCCCTCGGAAGTCGCCGATGCCATCGTTGTCGGAGTCGTAGAAGGACTTGACGGGCGCCTCGTAGAAGATGGCGTCCTGGTACCAGCGGTCGGTGGCGTCGGTCATGCAACACCCCAGAGGCGGGCGGCGCCCGCCGCGGCAAGCCAAACCCGGATGGACCTCTCCGGCCGCGCCATTATCATGAGTCGCCGCCCGGTCGGGAAGAGGCCGGTTCCGGAGTAGCAACGCGGTCGCGGCGGCGGCCGTTTCGTATCATCCCGATCCGCCGCGCCGGTGATGCATGGCGGAGCGGTCGGACCGCACGGGGCATCGATGGGTGAGGTCGGAACGGCGGCGGTCCTTCGGCAGGCAGCGACGATGTCACTGCCGCTGGACCTGGTCTGCGTCCTGTCGCTGCTCCACCGGGCGGTGCCGGAGAGCCATTTCGACCCCTGGCTGACCGAGACCCGGGCGAAGCTGCCGCCGCCGGTGCGCGACAACCTCGACCTCCTGCACGGCTTCTCCGGGCGGCTGCTCTACTACCCGGAAGAGCCGGCGATGCGGTTCCGGCCGCTCGACCCGGACCGGGCCGACGCCTCGTTCGAGACCTTCATCGCCTTTCTCCTGACGCTGCCGCCCGCGGAGTACCTCGGCATGGTCGAGAGCGCGCTGAGCCGCACCCACCGCGACCTCGGCCTCGCCTTCGCCCCGATCGACCACGGCGACCGCGAGCGCTGGCGCGTCGCGCTCGAGCCGTGCCTGACCACCGCCGCCCTCGACGACGTGCTCGACCTGGTAACCGACCCGTCGGGGTTGAAGCGGCGGACCATCGACCTCTTCGTCTGCCTCTGGGAAGCGGGCTACGGCGACGACTTCGCGGCCAATCAGCCGGCGCTGAACGAGGCGGTCCGGATCGCCCAGCCGGTCGCGAACCGGCCGTTCGCCGACGCCTTCACCACCTTCACCGGGGGGATGCCGCCGGCCTCGATCCTCGACCGGCTGGACGAGGTGCGGCGGGTCGCCTACTGCCCGTCGGCTCACCTCGGCACTTTCCCGAGCTACATCCTCTACCCGCCGGACCTGGTGATCGACTTCGGCGCCCCCGAGTTCCTGGCGCGGACGAGCCAGGAAGCGGCGAGCGACGTCTTGCCGGCCTCGGCCGGGATGCTCTCGGAGGCGGCCCTGCTCGAATTGGCGCGGGCGCTGGCCGACCCGACCCGGCTCCGCATCCTGCGCTACCTGGCCGAGGGCGAGCGCTACGCCCAGGAGATCGTCGGCCACCTCGGGATCGCCCAGTCGGCGGTCTCCCGCCACCTCTCCCAGATGGAGCGGGCGGGGTTGATCGGCGTCTCGCCGCGGCGGGGGCTCAAGTTCTACTCGGTGAACGCGGACACGCTCGACGCGTTGGCCGCCACGTTCCGCCTGCGGAGCGAGGGGCTGCGGCGCGATCGCTGACCAAGCGCCGGATCTGTTCCTGTCGCACCTGTCGCACCTGTCGCACCTGTCCGCGCACGGGGGACGCTGCGACACAAGGCCGGTTCCCCGTCTCCGACCCCAGAGGCGGAACGGTAAGCCCCACCGCCACCCCGAGGGTACCCGCCCCTACTCGGCCTCTCCACTGCGAGGGATAGGGGACCGCCCGCTTCCGTAACCGACGGCCGCGCGTCGCTTCCGGCTCGGGGCGGTGCCGCGCGCATCGGGGTGCAGGATCCGCCGGGCACCGCCTACCCCGTCCGCAGCAGGCGGGGGCGGAACCGCAGCTCGACCCGGCCGCGTAGGGTCATCGCGTCCCGCGTCCGGCCGACCGCCTCGTAGGCGTCGGCGGCGGCGAGGTGGGCCGTCCGCTCCAGGTCCCAGAAGGTGGGCGTTTCGGTGAGGTCGAGCGTCGGCTCGAGCGTGAGCGCCTCGGCGAACGCGCCCGCCGCCTCGCCGTGCCGCCGCTGCCGGGCCAGGAGCAGGGCCCGGAACGCGGCCGCCCGCGCCCGTCGCTCGATCGGGGACGGACGGTCCGGCACGGCGTCGCCCCGGTTGCCTTCCGGCGAGGCCGCGGCGACCGATGCCGGGTTGTCGAGCCGCGGCTCGGCCGTCCCCTCCCACGACTCCGCCCACCAGGCGGTCGGTGCCGACCGGGGCGACTCCGCCCACCCGGTCGTGCCCGATGCGTCGGCCGTCTCGGCTGATTCGGGATCCTCGCCGCGGAGGTGCCGCCAGGCGGCTTCGAGGTAGGCAAAGGCCGGTTGCGAGATGAGCATGCCGTCACCCCCAGGTTCGACGACGCCCGATTAAGGGGCGGCCAACAGCGGCGGGGGTGAGCGGCGGGGCGTCCAGGTCGACGATTGCCTCGTCGGCAGCGGCCGGTAGGGGACGATCGTACCACGGTGATGTACGTACACCAAGGCCACGGTCGGCACGGCCGTGGCCGGAGTGGGCGAGGCGGGGCAGCCCCGTCTGCCAACGTGCGGCGAGCCGACTCCTTCCGCCGGAACCAAGAGTTCCCTCACCCCCCGCCCCTCTCCCGCTGCGGCAGGAGAGGGGAGCATGTCTGCCCTGGCTCAAACGCAGACCCTGACCCCAATCCGGACGGTCTCAACGCACGGCGGAACCCGAATGACTGCCCCGCACTCCTCCGTCATCCTGAACGGAGTGACGGATTCCTACTCGCGGACTCGCGGCGGCGTCGTCCGTCCGGCCGTTGCCGGAGTCGGAGAGAAATCCTTCGGCTTCGCTTCAGGATGACGGCCGTGGGCGGTCGGCCCCTATACCAATCGATCACCCGGATGGGAAATACCATCGCGAGACGAAAAAGCCCCCGCTCCGGTGTCGCGGAGCGGGGGCTCTGGTTTGGACGGGCGCCGCTACTCGGCAGCGGTGATGTACGTCACCGCGACCCGGCCGTCCGGCAACTCTTCGACGGTGCGCGAGTACGGACCGACGGTGTCCGGATCGACTCCCGGCCGTTGCTCGATGTCGAAGGAGCCAGTCTCTTCGCCCGACTCGTCCCCGATCGCCCGGTTGCCGTCTCGGTCCCGCCGTCCGTCCTTGTGTCGGTAGATGTCCTTCAGCGTGCGGAAGTCGTCGTTGCTCGGCTCAAGGTAGTCGAAGACGGCCTTCGACGAGTCGTTCATGCAGCTCTTGTCGTTGACGTGACCGAGGCCGAGCGCGTGACCAAGCTCGTGGCACATGGTGTGGCGGCGCGCCTTGCGGCCGTCCTTGCCCTTGCTGTACTGCGGGTACTGGTCTTCGTTGTCGAAGTAACTGTCGTTCAACCGGACCCTGACCCCGGTAATGTGCTCCCCTCGGTAGTAGATGGTGGTCAGTCCGAGCCAGTTGTTGGTGCCATAGTCGTCGTTGCAGACCTCGATCTGACCACGGTTCTGTTCGCACTCCTTCGGGTTGGTCGAGCCGTTGACGATCCGCAGCTCGGCCACCCTCGAATCTTCCCAGTCATTGACCGAGGTGCGGAGATAGCGTTCCCAATCGCCGCTGAGGTTTTCGCCGATCTTGAGTTTGACCTCGCCCCTGGTCTTCCGCTCCCAATGGTAGTCAAGGCGCCCGTTGGGATCGCGCTCTGCCAGGACGGCCGGCACCAGCGCACCGCCGAGCATCATCGCGGCCAACCCGATCATCGGCGCCCAGCGCATCCGTATCGACTTCAACGTGCTTCCCCCCGTACCCTGGCTGACGGCGCGCCGCCGTTGCCTGCTCGCGATCCCTGTGGTGGAAATCCTCGCCGCCGTCCCCCATCCGCTCCCGGTCCGTGCGGCGCCCTGTTCCGAAACGCGCGGCCACCGCCCCCCGTTCCGCTGAGGATCGGCGGCTACGCCGCCGTGTGCCCGGCCCTAAAGGGACCGGGCTCACCGGTCGAAGGCCCCTGAAGGGCCCTGGGAACGAGGGGCTGTCTCGATCCGCACGTCGGCATCAGGGCACCGGTGGTGCGGCAGCGCAAACGGTTTCTCGGCTACCAGCTCGCGCGCCTCCCCGGCTCCCCGCGCTCCTCTCCTCCCCGACCCCTCGCCTCCTCGGCTCGTCTACTGGTGGACCTCGTCGATCTTCCAGCGCCCGTCCTCGGCGACGAAGACGAGCAGCGCCGCCTCCTGCTGGGCGTTGGCATCGGCGCCGGCCCCTGGATCCGGCGGGCCGTGCGTGTGGAATTGTGGGTTATCGATGGTCACGCGTGCAGCCAACCGATCGTCCGGGAGTTGGCGCGCCTCGGAGATCCCGAGCAGGGCAACTCGGTCTGCCTGGGGCACCGGCACCGGGGTCCCGGCGATCCGCTCTAGGGCGGTCGTCGGGCCGCCCGGGTAGGCGCGGCGGAGTCGCTCGTCGCTGTAGAGCGCCAGCCGCCGCATGGCGTCACCGGCGTTGGAGCAGGCGACGAGCTCGCGCACCGTGGCCTGGATCGCCGCCAGGTCGGCCGCGTCGGCCGGCGCCCCGTCGCCGGGTGGCTCCGGCTCGGGTTCCGGCATCGCCACCTCGCCCGGCACGGGGGTCCCTCCGATCGCCCGCAGGTCGGCCAGGGTCCGCGGCTCGACTAGGCAGGCCTCGGCGCCGGGGGCCTCGGCCGCTTGCAGCGCGTCCGCCTGGAGATCCCGTACGTAGGCGACGAGGTCGGCGATCTCGGCGTCGGAGAGGGAATCGCCGAAGCCGGGCATCCCCGTCCCCTCGATGCCGTTGCGGATGTAGAAGGCGAGGTCGGCGTCTCCGTGGGCGCGGGCGTGGCTGACGGTCAGGTTCGCCGGGGCCAGCCCGTTGATTCCCGCTTGCGGCCCGTCGCCCTGGCCGCGGACGCCGTGGCAGGCGACGCAGTTGGCGGCGAAGAGGGGCTGCCCGCGGACGACGGCCGCCGGGTCGGGGCGAGGCACCGCGGCCAGGGCGTCCGGCGCCGCGAGCGTCGTCGGCAGCCGCGCCCCGAGGAGGACGACGGCGGCGACCGCCAGCGCGGCGACGCCGAGCCCGCCCGCCTCCCGCCGCATCACCGACCCCTTCGCCATCGCCGCCCAGACGACGCCGGCGACGCCGAGGATCATCAAGAGGAGGGCGGCGATCCCGGCCGGGCCGAAGCGCGGCGGCGGCGGCGGCAAGTCGGCCGCCGGTGGTTCGAGCCCGATCGGGCGCTCGACCCGGACCTCCCAGTCGTCCTGGCCGGGGCCGGTCACCCGGGCCCCGATCGTCCAGTCGCCGGCGATACTCAGCTCGCTGCCGTGCCCCTCGAAGGCGCCGCCGGCGGCGGCCGGCAGCGCGATCTCGCTCTGGCCGGTCCCCTCCCCAGGCAGCTCGAAGCGGAGGAGCGCCTCGGAGCCGACCGGATTGCGGAGGTGGGCATCGTGGCCGCTGCCGAGCTCCAGCCGGTAGTGGTTGGGGCCGACCGAGCCGGGCGTGACGTAGAGGGTGCCCTGCTGGCCGTTCGCCTCCAGGGGGACGACCAACCGGCCGCTCTGGGCGACCAACTCCTCGCGGGCCGGCGCCTGGCCGATCAGCATCCCGACGACGCCGAGCAGCAGCGTCACCAGGATCGTCTCGGCGGCGATCGCGGTCACGAAGTTGCCGCTCCAGCCGGCGGTCGCCTCCTCGTCCGTCGCCCGCCGGATCTTGCGGGTGACGACGAGCAGGTTGAAGGCGCCGAGCGCCAGCAGGGGCACCAGCAGGGCGAGCTTGACCAGGAGGGTCTGGCCGTAGGGGGTGGCGGTCAGGCCGCGCAGGTCGCCGACCTGGAGGGCGGCGGAATAGAGACCCGTCAAGCCAATGACGCCCCAGGCGATCAGCGCCAGCGCCGAGAAGCGCGGCAAGGCGCGCCCCAGCACCACCTGCCGCCCGGCCGCCGTCAGGTCGTTCAGGGTCGGCGCCAGCGTCGCCAGGAGGACGAAGATGCCGCCGACCCAGACCGCGGAGCCGAGTAGGTGGGTCAGGTCGGCGGCGACCGCCGTCGCCTGCCCCTCCGGCTGGGCGGCGGCGTGGGCGAGCAGGCT
>CADCWF010000053.1 GCA_902806345.1 uncultured Thermomicrobiales bacterium | reverse complement strand
ACCCCAACACCCAACCACCCCATCACCGCGTCACCCTCCGTCCGGCTTCGCCAGCTCGAACGCGGTCCAGAACACTCCCTCTGAGAACGTCGGATAGGCATGTAGGGTGTGGGCGATCGCCTCCGCCGACAGCTTCAGGCGCACCGCCAGGGCGATCTCCCCCAGCAGCTCGCCGCCCCGCGCCGAGAGGACGTGGCCGCCGAGCAGCCGCCCGGTCGTTCGCTCGGCGACCAACTTGACCATCCCGTCCGGCTCGTCGCTGGTGACCGCCCGCGCCAGGCCCCGGATCGGGACCACCGCTGTCTTGACCTCGAAGCCGGCGGCACGGGCGTCCGCTTCGGTATGCCCAACGTGGCCCAACTCGGGGTCGGTGAAGATCGCCCAGGGGACGCCGTCGTAGACCGCCTCCTGCGGACGTTCGTCGGAGAGCGCGTTGTGGACGACGACCCGCGCCTGGTAGTCCGCCACGTGGGTGAAGGGCAGGCCGCCAGCGACGGCGTCGCCGACCGCCCAGACGTGGGGTTGGCTGGACTTCATCCCGGCGTCGACGACGATGCCCTGGGCGCTGTGGGCGATGCCGGCGGCGTCCAGCCCCAGGTCTTCGAGGGCCGGCACCCGTCCGGTCGCCAGCAGGATCTCGTCCGCCTCGCAGACGATCAGCTCCGGGCCCCGCCGGCCCCGCAGCAGCTTGGTGCCGCCGAGCCGTTCGACCCGTTCCGGCCGCACCCCGGTCTCGATCCGGACGCCCTCCCGGCGAAGCGCCTCGGTCAGTGCCGCGACCAGCTCCGGCTCTTCGCCGCGCAGCAGCGGGCCCCGTGCCAGCAGCGTCACCTCGACCCCGAAGCGGGCGAAAATCTGGGCGAACTCGACGGCGACGACGCCGCCGCCGACGACGGCCAACCGGCGCGGCAGGTCCGGCAGGTCGACCGCCTCGACGTTGGTGACGAACCCGGCCTCCCGCAGCCCCGGCACCTCCGGCACCATCGCCCGCGCCCCGACGGCGACGACGACCTTCTCGGCCCGGAGGAGCCGCCCGTCCGCCTCGATCTCGTGGGGGGAGTGGAACCGGGCGTGGGCCTTGACCAGGTCGATCCCCGCGTCGCGCACGTTGCAGTCACCGTCGCCGCCGCGGATCGCGTCGATCACCCCGGCGACGCGGGCGCGCACCGCCGGCCAGTCGGCCGCCGCCGCCGGGACGGAGATCCCGAATCGCTCGGCGGTGCGGGCCAGGTGGAGCACCTCGGCGGAGCGGACGAGCGTCTTCGTGGGGTCGCAGCCGGCGTTGAGGCAGGTACCGCCGACCTTCCACCGCTCGGCCAAGGCGACGCGGGCGCCCTTCGCCGCCGCCTCGAAGGCGACGGTGCTGCCGGCGGCGCCCGCGCCGATGACGAGCAGATCCAGATCCCGATGGGCGGACGGTTCGATGGCGGCCACGTCGGACTCCTTGCGATGGGTAGGGGCACGTGTACGGCTGCGAATTGACCGACGGAAGCACGAGGGCTGACCATCGCCGACGCGGGATCGTGCCATCCTTACCCCGGGGATGGCAACCGCGGCGACGAGCGGGCAGAACACCGGTTGGACCCTGACGCTCGCCCTCGGAGGTGGCCGGCTCATCACGTTTTCACGGATCGTTTATCGTGGGTTGCATTCGGAGTCATCTCGGTCCGGCATGGTGTACGGACTGGCTCAACGAGAAGGGAAGGCGGGGCTCGGCCGAGGGGCCGGGCCTCGGTCGGAAGCGCAGGTACCCATGGTCTATCCCGATGGTGCCGCGGGCGTACGAGCAGGCGGTGCTAATCCGGCCAGCGGTCGGCCGGCGGCGGTCGTCAGTGATCCGATGTCGGTCGCGTTCCGGCACGCCGCGGTCGGGCTGGCGGTGGTAGCGCCGGACGGCGCTGTCCGTGACGCCAACCCAGCCTTCTGCCGCTTCCTTGCCACCGACCGGGAGCCGCTGCTGCGGCACTGCCTGCGCGACCTCGTCCACCCGGACGACCGCGAAGCCCACAGCGCCTGGTTCGGCCGCCTGCTCGGGGGCGAAGTGAGCAGCTACGAGCGGGACGAGCGCTATCTTCGTCTCGACGGCGCGGTCGCCTGGGGGCGGACGACGATGACGGCAGTCCCCGACGGGGCGGGGGGCGTCGGCCAAGTCGTCTGCGTGGTTGACCCGAGCGAATCCGACCCGGCGCCGCCGCGGTCGGTGCGGCCCCGGCGCCGCATCGACGGCGACGAGCGGCAGGCGGCGCGTGAGCGCTTCCTGGCGCTCGTCAGCCACGAGTTCCGGACACCGCTGACGAGCATCCAGGGCTACAGCGAGCTGCTTACCGGGTCGACGACGGGGCTGGAAGAGGTGGCGGAGCTGGCCCGTGTCATCCACCGCGAGTCGGTCCAACTGGCCGGGATGCTGGACGGCATGCTGCTGCTGGACCGGCTGCGCTCCGGCGCCCTCGCCGTGCTGCCGGAGCCGACCGACGTCAACACCGCCGTGGCCGAGGTCGTGGCCCGCTTCAACCTGGCCCGGCCCGACCGGGCCGTGGAGCTGGACCTGATGCCGGCGCTGCCGTTCGCCCAGGCCGACCGGGGTCGCCTCCTGCAGGCGCTCGGCTACCTGCTCGCCAACGCCGAAGACCGCTCTCCCCTCGGCAGCCCGATCGTGGTCCGCACCCGGCGCGAGCGCGGCTCCGTCTGCGTCGCCGTGGTCGACGGCGGGCAGCCGATCGGGCTGGCCGAGCCGACCGAGGCGTATGACCGCTTCGAGCTGGCGGAGTTGGAGCGGGTCCGGGGCGGCGGCGGCGGGATGGAGCTGGCCCTCGTCCGCGAGATCGCCCACCTCCACGGTGGCCGGGCCTGGGTGGAGTGCGACGAGGGGGGCGGCTGTGCCTTCCATCTCCGTCTCCCCTCCGTCCGGCGGACGCGCTAGCTCGTTCGGGCAGGAGGCCGGCGCCGGCCTGAGAGCGCCCGCGCCGCCTCGACCGGGAGCGCCGTGGCGTACACTCCCCCGGCTATGCCAACCCGCGTTTCACGCCTGCCGCTCGCCTGGGCGATGGCGCTCCCGTTCGTGGTGCTGCTCGCGCTGGTGCCGTCGCAGCCGGTGGCGGCCCGGCAGGCTACGCCCGTGGCCCCGGCACGCTCGGGGGCGACAGGGGCCGACGCCGGCACACCGGAGCTCGTGGCGGAGGCAGCGCTGGCCCGGCGGTTCGCCCCCGTTTCCTATCTGAAGCGGCAGGCCGGGCCGTGCGACGCCGACGGCGAGCCGTTCCTGCCCGCCCCGGTTGACGTCGCCTTCGGCGCCGCCGAGGTGCTGTTGCGGGAAGGGCCGGACGGCCGAGTGCTCGGCGCCGGGGTCGAGGCGGCCGACCTCTTCCGTCGCGAAGCCGGGGTCTATCTCGACCTCCCGGGCGACCCCCGCAATGCCGGCTGCGACTACGAAACGACCTTCAAGGAGCTGATGGGAGGGCGGCCGCCGGTCGTCTACGCCCGCGTCGCCACCGAGCCCGGCAAACCGGGGCTGGCGATCCAGTATTGGTTCTTTTACTGGTTCAACGACTTCAACAACGTCCACGAGGCGGACTGGGAGATGATCCAGCTCCGCTTCGAGGCAGGTTCGGCCGCGGAGGCCCTGGCGTCGGGCACCGAGCCGGTCGAGGTCGCCTACGCCCAGCACGAGGGGGGCGAGACGGCGGCCTGGGACGACCCCAAGCTGGAGAAGGAGGGCGGCCGCCCGGTCACCTACCCCTCGCGCGGCTCCCACGCCAGCTATTACGGGCCGGCCGTCTGGCTTGGCTGGGGGCAGGGCGGATCGGGCCTCGGCTGCGACGACACGACCGGCCCCTCGCTCCGGGTCGAGCCGGAGGTGGTGCTGCTCCCCCCCGCGATCGACGATCCCGGCAACCCGCTGGCCTGGACCACGTTCGCCGGCCGCTGGGGCGAGCGCGGCGACTGGTTCTTCGACGGGCCGACCGGGCCGAACGCGAAGCCGCGCTGGGCCGCTCCGCTCTCGTGGCAGGAGGGGTTGCGGCCATCGTCGGTTCGGCTGCGGGCCAGCCACGTCGTCGGCCCGGCCGCGACGGAAGTCTTCTGCGACGGCGTCGCCGCCGCCTCGGGGCTGCTGATCCTGGCCCGCCCCTACCCGTGGTTGGTCCCGGCCGTCCTCGCCCTGCTCGTCCTGCTGCTGGCGCTCTGGGCACGCGTCGCCTGGCCGACCCTGCGCCGGGCCTGGGTGCTCTGGCGGCGCCACCTCGGCCCCTTCGTCGGGATCGGGGCGGCGCTGGTGCCCCTAACGTTGCTGGCCAGCGGCCTCGGCTTCGTCCTCAACGAGGCGCCGGGACTGGCGGCCCGGCTACCGTTCGACGAGGACAGCCCGGCGTTCCTGGCGCTGGCGGATTTGCTGCCGCTGATCCAAGGCGGGCTGCTCCTGCTACTGGTCGGGCCGGCTGTCGTCCGCGCGACGGACGACGCCCTGACCGACCGGTCGCCAGGGGCCGGGGCCGGGTTCCGGGCGGCGCTGGCGGCGCTGCCGCGGACGGCGAGCGCGCTGGGCCTCTCGGCGCTGGCCACGTTCGGGTTGGGTCTGACCGTGGTCGGCGTCCCGCTCGCGCTCTACCTGGGGGTGCGCTGGGCGTTCGCGTCGCAGGCGGCGGTGCTGGCCGGGGCCGCTGGGGTAGGGGCGCTGCGGGCCAGCTTCGCGGCCACCCGCGGCTCCTGGTGGCCGACGGCGCTAACGCTGTCGCTGCTGGCGGTGGCGGGGGCGGCGCTCGGCCCGCTGCTCGGCATCGCCCTGATGGTCGTCGGCGGCATCCCGATCGAACTCGCCGACGGCGCCGGGGCGCTCGTCTACGCGTTCACCCAGCCGCTGGCGATCGTCGGCGCCACGCTGCTCTACCGTCGGCTCGTGCCCGCTGAGGGAGCGCGCCCCTCGTCCGCGACGGCCGTCGATTGACCCCGGGGGCCTCCGGCTGGTGGCTCCTCCTCCCGAAGACGGGACCATCCCGCGATGGTCTCCGGCGGGTCTCCAATTCAGACACGCTTTCGGGCGATGAAGAGCAACGGCGTCAGGCACGGCGATGGCCCGGCGAGGCGGATCCGCGGGAGCGGATGCCGCCGGCGCCGCGGGCGCATCGCTGCGTCCGGCTCCACGCCCCGCACTCCCGCTAGAATGGCCCCAGCTCTGCTGGTTCGCCGAGGTCGAGGGACGGTTGCCGATGCATCTGCGCTCCCCGGATCGACCACTCCCCATGCGCCTCAACGCCTGCCCTTCGTGGTCAGCTTTGGCGTCCGTCGGCGCGCTGGTCCTGCTCGTCGGCGGACTGATCGCACCGAACGCGGCCGGGGCTCGGCAGGTCGCGTCAACCGCCACCGTCGCCGAGGTGCCGGTCGAGCCGGTTCCGCTGGGCGAGCCGACCGAGGCGGGCGACGCGGTCCTCCGCGTGGCAGAGGTCGTCACCGGGCAGGTCGCCACGGAGGCGGTGCTCGCCGCCGACCCGACGAACAGGTCGCCGCGCGACGGCGTTGCCTACGTCCTCGTCCGCCTCGTGGTCGAGAACCGGGGAGACCGGCCGCTGCTCCTCTCGAACGACGACTTCGCCCTGACCGGCGCTTCCGGCCTGGTCCGCCGCTTCTTGTGGCTGACACCGCCAGAGCCTGCTCTTCCGCCCGAGGTGGCGCCGGGCGAGACGGGCGAAGGCTGGGTCGTGCTCAGCGCCCCGGTCGGGGAGACAGGGTTGCTGCTGGTCTACGACAACCTCTCGCTCGGCGGCACCTGGGCCGATCGCTCCCTGGCGCTGGAGGAAGCCGCTACCTTGCCGGGGCAGGACGTCTCGGGTACGGAGGCCGGCGTCGCCGGGAGCGACCCGGCCGCCCCGGCCACGGTCGGCGAGCCGGTCGTCTCCGGGGAGTGGCGGGTCGAGCTGGTCGAGGCGGTCACCGGAGCGGCCGTCTTCGACCTCGTCGACTACCGCACCGGCGCCCTCCAGGTCGAGGACGCGACCGGCGCCAGCGACGGCAGCGTCTGGCTCGCGCTCCGCTTCCGGATCGCCCACGTCAACGGCGTCGCCGGTAGACCGGCGACGCTCCCTGCCAACGCCTTCGCCCTGACCGACTCGAGCGGGACCCCGATCCTCGACCTGGCCACCCTGACCTCGCCCAGCCCGGACGCCGCCGGCGACTTCTTCCCGGGCGCCGAGCGCGAGGGGTGGGTCGCCTTCGACGTGCCGGTCGAGCTGGGGCCGATCCTGGTCCGTTTCCAGCCCTTCGCCGAGACGACACGGGCGCCTGAGCCGCGCTACTTCGCGTCCGGCGCCTGATAGGGGGTCCGGCCTCTCGTGGCCGTCGATGCCCGCGGTCCACGGTGCTTGCGCTGTTGACGAGGACTCCGGCCCGGCAGGCCTGATGACCATGGCGACTGCGCTATTGATGCGGGCACCTGCTGCTCGAGACCCGGCCAGGCATGACCGGGCTGAAGCGACGAAGCCTGGCCCTTCTGACCGATGACGGTTGAACTCCACCCCTTCATCCTGAGTGGTGCGTCCAACCTCATCTGTCGGGTCCCGACCGGCGGCTGCGCCGAACCCGGCCAACAATGGTCGGGTTGAAGCGGGGAAGGACCCTGAAGGGCCCTGAGAACGGGTGCCGCAAACCCGACGAATCAGGTTGGGCGCGCCACTGATTCCATAGGTGAAGGAACTCTCGCCGGGGCGACGCTGTTCGTACGGTTTTGTCTCAGGATCGAGGAAAATTCTTCGCCCGAGGCATCAGTTGCCTGTCGAGAGCTCGTTGTCATTTCGCGAGGCCTGTGTCCGGGGTCTTGAACGTCCTTCGCCGCTTAAGCCCAACACTTCAGCGCCGAGCTCAGCGGCGCAGCCTCCGGCCGAAACCAAGCAGCGGACCCTGGAGGCGTCAGTCAGAATGACGCACGGGGAGCGGATTCCACTCGGGCGATCGATCGAGCCGATTCCGCCTGGGCCATCCTTCGCTACCCTCGCCGTGTTCCTCCACAACTCCTCCACGATTCGGGCGCCGCCTCCGCGCGCCGGGGATGTACCCTCTCTCTAGTGGCGCGCGGGTCCCGGATCGTCCCTCACGCCACCGTGGAGGCGCCCATGGCAACGACCGTTCCCGGCATCCCGACCGTCCCCCATCCGGTGCTGGCGTCCTCCGCGTCGCGGGTCCGTGCCCGGGCGGGGGTGCCGATGCTGGTCGGCGTCCTCTGCTCGTTCCTCGGCTTCGCCTGGGACATCCAGTGGCACGTCGATGTCGGGCCGGACACCTTCTTCACCGCGCCCCACCTTGTGCTCTACAGCGGGATCGCGGTCACCGGCCTCGTCTGCCTCGCCGTCACCCTGCTCACCACCGCAGCCGCCCGCCGAGGCGACCCCGCCGCCCTTGTCGGCACCGCTGCCGCCTTCGGCTCCTACCGCGCCCCGCTCGGTTACCTCGTCGGCGGCTTCGGCGCCCTCTCGTTCTTGCTCTACGGCCTGCTCGACCAGTGGTGGCACTCCGTCTACGGGTTTGACGTGGCGATCGTCTCGCCGCCCCACGTCGGGCTGATCCTCTCGATCTTCGTCACCATGCTCGGCGGCCTGCTGGTCTTCGCCGGCGAGGTCCGGCGGACCGAGCGTCCGACGCCGGGCGCGGCGGTCCGGTTCGCCGCCGCCGCCGCGATCCTCTTCGCCTTCCTGACACCGACCGTGCTCGACACCCTGCCCTGGTTCGTTGGGCCGATCTCGTGGCCGGGCGTCGCCACCTCACTCCTCTACCCGGCGATGCTGCTGCTCGTTGCCTCGACGCTGCGCCTAATCGGGGCGGCGACGCTGGCGGCAGCGCTCTTCCTGTTGCTCCAGGCGGTCTCCTGGGTAACCATCCCCTGGGTCACCCGCGAGTACGCCGAGGCGATCGGGCTCTTCCTGCGCGACACCACCGCGAACCGGCCGGTGGTGCCGGGGATGCTGCCCAGCTTCCTGCTGGTTGCGGCGCTGGCGGTCGACGGGCTCGTCTGGGCATTCCGCCGCAATCGGCTACCGGTCCGGTTCGGCGTCCCACTCGCCGGCGCGGTCGCCGCGCTGGTGCTCAATCTGCTGCAGCCGGTGCCGCCGCTCTACTTCATCGGGCCGGACGCGCCGGCCGAGTTCCTGGCGATGGTGGAAGCGATGACCTCCGCCACCCGGATCCCGACGGTGGTTGTCGCCGTGATCGTCGGAGCCGTCACCGGCTGGTTCGGCTGGCGGCTCGGGGTCGTCCTCCGTGGAACGACCGGCCCGGCGCCGACCGGGCTCGCCTCGGCTGTCCAGCCGACCGCCGTCCCCGCCGGGGTTGCCAAGTGATGGGCAACCGCTCCCTGGCGGCACCCCTCGCTGCCCTGCTCACCCTTGTCTGGCTGGCGCCGGCGGCGGCCCATGCGCCCGAGGCGCACCACGTCGTAATGCAGGCCGGTCCCTACCCGGTCGAGGTCGGCTTCAGCGAGTGGCCGCCGCTCGCCGAGCGGTCGCTCGACATCACCTTCACGCCGGAGGGCGGGATCGAGGGCAAGACGGCCACCCTGACCATGGTCGGCCCCGAGGGGACCGACTTCCAGAACAGCGGTCCACTCGGTCGCCACCCGCGCCAGCGCGACCGCTGGGGGCTCGACCTGATCGCCCTGCCGGCGGAGGGCACCTGGACGATGGAGGTCGAGGTCGAGGGCCCGGAGGGCGCGGGCACCGCGACCGTCGGCCCGATCGAGGTCGGCCCGCGGCCGGGTCCGCCGGCCGCCGCAGCCTACCTCGTCGGGGTGCTGCCGCTGGTGGCCGTGGTCGGCCTGGTCGTCGCCGGCTGGCGTCGGGTCCGCCCCGCCGAGACGTCCGACGCTCGGAGTTGGGCGTAGCGAAGACGAGGTCGATTCGATACCGTTGCGCTGCGGGCAGACGAACCGCCGCCACGCCCAAACGGGCGGGGGCGAGGGACGGCCGTAGCCTCGATCCGGCCGGGGGAGTTCGATGACCGCGCCGTGGACCTACCTGCCGAACGACCCGACTGCAATCGCGCCAGACCGCGCGTTCTACCGGCGGCTGGCCGAGACTGACCGCCGCGAGCGGGTGGAGGAGTTCGTCGTCCCGATCCGCTCCGGCCGCGCCTGGGAGGTACCGGCCGGCCACCTCTGCCGGGTCGTCGCGGTCGAGGGGCCGCAGGTCGTCGATTTCAACTGCTGGCACCGTCACAACCCGCGGGAGCGGTTCTGGGCCGCCCGCACCCGCCAGCTCGAATCGACCCACCTGACGGTCTTCAACCGCCTCTGGTCGTGCCTGCCCTACCTGCGGCCGATGTTGACCATCACCGAGGAGACGATCCGCTACGGCGTCGACGCCGACGGTGGCCGGTGCCACGACCTGCTCGGCTCCCGCTGCGACCCCTACGTCACCAAGCTGCTGACCGGCGAGGAGTTCGACTTCAACTGCCACAGCAACCTCGTCCGTGCCGTCCTCCCCTGGCACCTGGACGAGGCCGATGTCCACGACGTGCTCAACATCTTCCAGGTGACGGGGCTCGACGCCGACAACCGCTACTTCATGAAGGCGTCGCCCGCGAAGCGTGGCGACTTCTTCGAGTTCTTCGCCGAGATCGACCTCCTCTGCGCCATCTCGACTTGCCCCGGAGGCGACCTCTCGGTGCCGCTCTGGGGGCCGGAGGCGGGCGACCCGCTGCCCACCTGCAAGCCCATCGGCGTCGAGGTCTACCGCGTCGATCCGGACGAGCTCGCGGACTGGTCGTCGCCGCCGCCCTCCGACTACGCGGGACTCTTCGGGCTGAAGCGGCCCGGCTAGGGTCTGTCCGCAAAATGGGGTGGGCTCCGGTGGATGGAACGGCACGCATTGACCGACGCCCAGGGGGAGCGGCTGCGGCCGCTGCTCCCGCCGCCCCGGGGCGGCCGCGGCCGGCCGCGCCGGGACGACCGGG